>NZ_CP062252.1:5893342-6229184 GCF_014863605.1 Pseudomonas allokribbensis | reverse complement strand
GGACCAGGAACACAAGAATTAGAAACGAGAGGAGCGATACATGAACAAGTCCACCTTGGCCCTGGCCGTGGCTGTAGGGGTTATGGCGCAGCAGGCAGGCGCCGCCGGTTTCATCGAAGACAGCAAGGCCACATTGGGGCTGCGTAACTACTACATCAACACCGACAACCGCGATGGCCAGCCGTCTGCAACGTCGAACACTCGCAACAAGAACGCCGAGTGGGGCCAAGGCTTCGATCTGCGCTTCATCTCCGGTTACACCCAGGGCACCGTTCAGTTCGGTGTTGACGCAATCGGCCTGTACGGCGTGCGCCTGGACTCCAGCCGTGCAGAACACGGCAACTACACCGGCACTGCTTCGGGCGGCACCGTTTTCCCAAGCGATGGCAACAAAGCCGTACATGATTTCGCCAGCCTGGGTGTGACCGGCAAGGTCAAAATCTCCCAGACCGAGCTGAAGGTCGGTACCTTGCTGCCGAACAACCCGGTCATCAAGTACAACGATGGTCGTCTGCTGCCACAAACCTTCCAGGGCGAAGCGATCACGTCGAACGAGATCAAGGACCTGACCCTGACTGCCGGTCAGGTTGAAGCCGTGAAAGGTCGTAACTCGAGCAACAACGAGAACATGTCGATCGCTGGCGCGAACGCCGGTTCGAACTACGACACCGGCGTGTTCAGCAACAAGTTCTACTACGCGGGTGCTGATTACAAAATCACCAAAGACCTGACCGCCTCGTACTACTACGGCGAGCTGAAGGAGTTCTACTCGCAGAACTTCCTGGGTCTGGTACACAACTGGGCAATCGGTCCAGGCGTACTGAAAAGCGACCTGCGTTACTACCGCAGCCGTGACAACGGCAACAACGGCGACACCCCTGCCTACTACACCAGCGGCTTCTACGGCGGCAAAACCGTCAAGGGCAAGGTCGACAACGATCTGTACAGCTACCTGGCGCTGTACTCGGTTGAAGGTCACACCTTCGGTGGCGGCTATCAGTACACCAAGGGTGACAGTGACTTCCCTTGGCTGAACCAGGGTGACGGCTCGTCCAACAGCACCATCACCGACATGCAGATCCAGAAGTTTGCCCGTGCCGGCGAACGTACCTGGCAAGCTCGCTACGCCTATGACTTCGCCAAGGTCGGCGTACCTGGCCTGACGGCTGGCGTGATCTACCTGCGTGGCAACAACATCAATACCCCTCTGGGCGACAGCACCGAGTGGGAACGTGACCTGACCGTTGGTTACGTGATTCCGGAAGGCCCGCTGAAGAACCTCGGCGTTGCCTGGAAGAACGCCATGTGGCGTACCGACCTGGCGAACACTCGTTCCCAGGACGAAAACCGCCTGATCGTCAGCTACTCGATCCCGCTGCTGTAATAGCGCTCCTGCACTGATGTAAAAAACCGATGTAAAAAAGCCCCGTCCGGCATCGCGCCGGACGGGGCTTTTGTGTTTTCGGGTCAGGCCCACCCCCGTAGACCTTTCCCGACATTTCCCTCTTTGCAGCAACTCAAGGCCTTCTCGAACCTTGGGGCCGATGTTCGGCGCGTTGCCGACAGGCGTCCAGTGAACAGATGTTTAATATTCTTAAACGATATAAATATCTCGTTATTTATTCTTTTTCAGATAGGCAAATCCCGAGCTACAGTTGAGGTCTCCAACAACTCATCAGGAGCAGCACCATGAGCCTCAGACTCGGCGATATCGCCCCCGATTTCGAACAGGATTCCAGCGCCGGCAAGATTCGTTTTCACGAGTGGCTGGGCGATAGCTGGGGCGTGCTGTTTTCCCACCCGGCGGACTTCACCCCGGTCTGCACCACCGAGCTGGGCTTCACCGCCAAGCTCAAGGATGAGTTCACCAAACGCGGCGTGAAGGCGATCGCGCTGTCGGTCGATCCGGTGGATTCGCACCACAAATGGATCGAAGACATCAACGAAACCCAGCACGCAATCGTCAACTTCCCGATCCTGGCCGACGCCGATCGCAAGGTGTCCGATCTCTATGACCTGATCCACCCGAACGCCAGCGACACGCTGACTGTGCGTTCGCTGTTCGTGATCGATCCGAACAAGAAGATCCGCCTGACCATCACCTACCCGGCGAGCACCGGGCGCAACTTCCACGAGATCCTGCGGGTGATCGACTCGCTGCAACTCACCGACAACTACAAGGTGGCCACCCCGGCCAACTGGCAGGACGGTGATGAAGTGGTGATCGTGCCCTCGCTCAAGGATGAAGACGAAATCAAGCAACGCTTTCCGAAGGGCTACCGCGCGGTGAAGCCGTACCTGCGCCTGACGCCACAGCCGAACAAATAACCGTCCTCGGATCGCTCCCACACTCTGCATGGGGAGCGATCAGTTCGAACCACGATGCAGGGTTTCAGGCCGTTTTCACGGCCTGTTTTTTTGCCCGGAAGAACGTGAAACGTATATCTCCATAAAGAATAACCAAATGAATAAATATGATTTATGGATATATGAATCAGCTGGTAAGGTCTGTGTCATTGAAGCGAGATCGCAACCCGCGAATCGCCGGTAATGCT
Organism: Pseudomonas allokribbensis; assembly: GCF_014863605.1. NCBI lineage: Bacteria > Pseudomonadati > Pseudomonadota > Gammaproteobacteria > Pseudomonadales > Pseudomonadaceae > Pseudomonas > Pseudomonas allokribbensis. The sequence continues at coordinate 6,226,629 of NZ_CP062252.1, read as the reverse complement.
CAAGGAATTGTCTGAATGCTGGTCGTCTCACTCGGTGGCAGTCCCAGTCAACGCTCCCGTTCCGGGGTGTTGCTGGAGCGCTCGCAACGCTGGTTGCAGCAGCAAGGGGTGGAAGTGGTGAGTTATCAGGTGCGGGACTTCCCGGCCGAAGACCTGCTCCACGCCCGCTTCGACAGCCCGAAGGTGCTCGACCTGCTGCAACAGATTGAAAACGCCGATGGCCTGCTGATCGCGACTCCGGTCTACAAGGCGTCGTTCTCCGGCGCACTGAAGACCGTACTGGATCTGCTGCCCGAGCGCGCCCTGAACCACAAGATTGTCTTGCCGATGGCCACGGGCGGCAGCATCGCCCACATGCTGGTGGTCGATTACGCACTCAAACCGGTGCTGTCGGCCTTGAAGGCCCAGGAAATGCTGCAAGGGATTTTTGCCGAGGACAGCCAGATCGCCTACGGCGAAGGCAGTGCCGCGGCGCAGTTGGCGCCAGCTCTGGAGCAGCGGCTACATGAAGCGCTGGACCAGTTTGTCAGCGCCATGGCCCGCCGGCCGAAGCCACTGGAGCCGGGGCTGTTGAACGAACGTTTGTTGAGTGCTCGCTGGAGCATTTGAGCCACATCGAAACTTGAAGTACTGGCCTTACTCGCCCGCCAACGGGCAAGCAGGTGCAGCCAAAACCCAACAGCAAAAAGGAGAGCGCTATGCGCACTGTATTTTTGCGTCGTGGTCTGGTCGCTCTGTTTGCTGCGGCTGTGTCCTTCGGCGCCATCACTCAAGCTCAGGCCGAGACGCTTCGGATCGGTTATCAGAAATACGGCACGCTGGTGCTGCTCAAAGCCAAAGGCACGCTGGAAAAACGCCTCGCCGCCCAAGGCGTCGACGTGCAATGGACTGAATTCCCCGGCGGCCCGCAACTGCTGGAAGGCCTGAACGTCGGCTCGATCGACTTCGGCGTCACCGGCGAAACCCCGCCAGTCTTCGCCCAGGCGGCCGGTGCCGACCTGCTCTACGTGGCTTACGAGCCGCCAGCGCCAAACAGCGAAGCGATCCTCGTGCCGAAAGATTCGCCAATCAAATCGGTGGCGGATCTGAAGGGCAAGAAAGTCGCCCTGAACAAAGGCTCCAACGTCCACTACCTGTTGGTGCGTGCGCTGGAAGACGCCGGCCTCAAGTACACCGATATTCAAACTGTATTCTTGCCGCCGGCCGATGCCCGCGCTGCGTTCGAACGTGGCAGCGTCGACGCCTGGGTCATCTGGGATCCGTACCAGGCCGCCGCCGAGAAGCAACTGCAAGCGCACACCCTGCGTGACGGCAAAGGCATCGTCGACAACCACCAGTTCTACCTGGCGACCAAACCCTACGCACAGAAAAATCCCGAGGTGATCAAGACCCTCGTGGAAGAAGTGCGCGCCGTCGGCGAATGGTCCAAGGCCAATCCTGAAGACGTGACCCAACAGGTGTCGCCGCTGCTCGGCCTGCCGGCAGACATCACCCTGACCTCGGTGAAGCGCCAGGGCTACGGCGCGCTGTTCCTGACCCCGGAAGTGGTCGCCGCGCAACAGAAAATCGCCGACACCTTCTACCAGCTCAAGCTGATTCCCAAGCCGTTGAGCATCAAGGATGTGATCTGGACACCACCGGCCGCTGTGGCCCAAAGCTCGGCGACCCAAGCCCGGTAAATCGAATTCCCAAGGAGACCACTCCATGAGCCTCAACATCTTCTGGTTCCTGCCTACCCACGGTGACGGCCATTACCTTGGCACCGCCGAAGGCGCCCGCGCCGTCGACCACGGCTATCTGCAACAGGTCGCGCAAGCGGCGGATCGACTGGGTTTCGGCGGCGTGCTGATTCCTACCGGCCGCTCCTGCGAGGATTCGTGGCTGGTGGCGGCATCGTTGATTCCAGTGACCCAGCGCCTGAAATTTCTGGTCGCCCTGCGCCCCGGGATCATTTCCCCGACGGTGGCGGCGCGTCAGGCCGCGACCCTGGATCGGTTGTCTGGTGGTCGTGCGCTGTTCAACCTGGTGACTGGTGGCGATCCGGAAGAGTTGGCCGGCGACGGGCTGTTCCTCGATCACGAAGCGCGCTATCAGGCCTCGGTGGAGTTCACCCGGATCTGGCGTCGTGTACTGGAAGGCGAAACCGTGGATTACGACGGCGAGCACATCAGCGTGAAGGGCGCCAAGTTGCTCTATCCGCCGATCCAGCAACCGCGTCCGCCGTTGTACTTCGGTGGCTCTTCGGAAGCGGCGCAGGATCTGGCAGCGGAACAAGTGGAAATGGTCCTGACCTGGGGCGAGCCGCCAGCAGCGGTGGCCGAGAAGATCGAACAGGTTCGCGCCAAAGCGGCCAAACTCGGCCGCACCGTGCGCTTCGGCATCCGTCTGCATGTGATCGTGCGGGAAACCAACGCCGAAGCATGGCAAGCGGCGGATCGCCTGATCTCACATCTGGACGACGACACCATCAAACGTGCCCAGGCCTCGCTGGCGCGGTTCGATTCGGTCGGCCAGCAACGCATGGCCGCGCTGCACGGTGGCAGTCGTGACAACCTCGAAGTCAGCCCGAACCTGTGGGCCGGCGTCGGCCTGGTGCGCGGCGGTGCCGGTACAGCGCTGGTCGGCGACGGTCCGACTGTAGCTGCACGCGTGAAGGAATACGCGGATCTGGGCATCGATACCTTCATCTTCTCCGGTTACCCGCACCTCGAAGAGTCGTATCGGGTCGCCGAGCTGCTGTTCCCGCACCTCGACGTCGAACGTCCTGAACTGCCGAAAAGCGCCGGTTACGTCAGCCCGTTCGGCGAAATGGTGGCCAACGACATCCTTCCCAAAGCCGCGTCCCAGAGCTGAGGCGCCGCCATGAAGAAATTTATCCACAGCCTCGCGCCCTGGGCGTTGCCGGTGTTGTTGCTGGCGGTGTGGCAGTTGTCGGTGTCGGCCGGTTGGCTGTCGACGCGGATTCTGCCGGCGCCGGTGGCGGTGATCGAGGCCGGCGTGAGCCTGGTGCGCAGCGGCGAAATCTGGACGCATCTGGCAATCAGTGGCTGGCGCGCGGCGCTGGGCTTCACCATCGGTGGCAGCATCGGCCTGGTGCTGGGCTTCATCACCGGCCTGTCGAAGTGGGGCGAACGCCTGCTCGACAGCTCGGTGCAGATGATCCGCAACGTGCCGCATCTGGCGCTGATTCCGCTGGTGATCCTGTGGTTCGGCATCGACGAGTCGGCGAAGATTTTTCTGGTGGCGCTGGGGACGCTGTTCCCGATCTACCTCAACACCTATCACGGCATCCGCAACGTCGATCCGGCGCTGGTGGAAATGGCCCGCAGTTATGGCTTGTCCGGTTTCAGCCTGTTCTGGCAGGTGATTCTGCCGGGGGCGTTGCCTTCGATTCTGGTCGGCGTGCGTTTTGCGCTGGGCTTCATGTGGCTGACGCTGATCGTGGCGGAAACCATCTCCGCCAGCTCGGGCATCGGTTACCTGGCGATGAATGCCCGTGAGTTTTTGCAGACCGACGTGGTGGTGCTGGCGATTCTGCTTTACGCGGTGCTCGGCAAACTGGCCGACCTCGCAGCCCGTGGACTTGAGCGTGTGTGGCTGCGCTGGCATCCGGCGTATCAAGTGGCGAAAGGAGGTGCGGCATGACCGCTCAACAACCTCCACGCCTGCTGCGCGGCATTCCGCTGGCGGTGCGCAATCTGCAAAAGACCTTCGGTTCGCGGCAGGTGCTGCGGGGTATCGACCTGCACATTCCGGCGGGACAGTTCGTCGCCGTGGTCGGACGCAGCGGATGCGGCAAAAGCACGTTGCTGCGCTTGCTTGCTGGTCTTGATCAACCCACCGGCGGCGACCTGCTGGCCGGCGCTGCACCGCTGAGCGACGCGCAGGAAGACACCCGATTGATGTTCCAGGAAGCACGGTTGCTGCCATGGAAAAAGATCATCGACAACGTCGGTCTCGGCCTTAAAGGCAACTGGCGTCCGCAAGCCCTGGAAGCGCTGGATGCGGTCGGCCTCGCCGATCGCGCCAACGAATGGCCGGCGGCCTTGTCCGGCGGGCAGAAGCAGCGTGTGGCACTGGCGCGCGCCTTGATCCATCAACCGCGCCTGTTGCTGCTCGACGAACCGCTGGGTGCACTGGACGCGCTGACCCGGATCGAGATGCAGCAACTGATCGAACGTCTCTGGCAACAGCATGGTTTCACCGTGTTGCTGGTGACCCACGATGTCAGCGAAGCGGTGGCGATTGCCGACCGGGTGATTCTGATCGAGGACGGCGAAGTCGGTCTCGATCTGCAGGTGGAGCTGCCGCGCCCTCGGGTGCGTGGCTCCCATCGACTGGCAGCGCTGGAAACCGAAGTACTCAACCGTGTGTTGTCCCTGCCCGGCGAGCCGCCGGCGCCGGAACCCGTTTCACCCTTGCCTACGCAACTGCGTTGGGCTCAATAACTCAAGCAAACGACAGGAATCAATGCCATGACTATCAAAGCCATCAACGTACGCAACCAGTTCAAAGGCGCGATCAAGGAGATCGTTCTCGGCGACGTGCTGTCGGAAATCGACGTGCAGACCGCTTCCGGCATCGTCACGTCGGTGATCACCACCCGTTCGGTCAAGGAGCTGGAACTGGAGGTCGGCAGCGAAGTGATCGCCTTCGTGAAATCCACCGAGGTGTCCATCGCCAAGTTGTAAGCCTGTGAGTAAAAAACAACCCCGAAGGGTGTGAGCCCTTCGGGGTTTTTTGTGTCTGTCGTGCGGCGCTAGAGAACCCGCTTGGGCAGGTACGGCGGCAGATACAGCCCGATGTAGGCATCGAACACGCGCATCCCTTCCTCGGCCATGCGTGGCGTGATCTGTCCGTGCTGCTGCACCGAGCGGGCGTAGACGCGGTCGCCCAGTTCCATCGCCAGTGCGAACACGTCGACGTCGTCCGGCAGCTTCGGCAGTTCGAAGTGATGATCGAACAGCTTGTGCATCAGGTCGCCCAGTTCCAGATCGTGCTGGCGGTCGGCCTGGGTGACTTCGGTGAGGCCGTGTTGCGCGAGGATCAGTTGCCGGGCGGCGGCGTCTTCGTCGTAGATCTCCAGCATCCGTTGCTCGACCAGTCGTGACAGGTCGCGCCAGTCGCGCAGGGCGTCGTGGTCGATCGGCGCTTGCAGGCAGGCGCGGAAGGCTGCGTGGACATCTGCCGTCAGGCCTTCCAGCAAGGCCGGGACGCTGGCGAAGAAATGGTAGACCGAGGAGGGAGGGATCTGCGCGCGCTCGGCGACGCTGTAGACCGACAGGCTCGCCACGCCCTCGGCGGCCAGCAGCGTGCGCGCGGCGTCGAGTATCGAATCGATCCGCGCCTGGCTGCGGGCACGGGGTTTGCGGACGGGGGCGGGACGCGTCATGAAAGTCTCCTGCGGGGCATCGGGCATTGTACGCAGAGCTTGGCCATGTGCCACAGGGGCCAATAAAAAACGCCGCGGGCTGAGAAGCCAACGGCGTTTTCTTTTGCTGCAATCCGCTTAAACGGTATGCAGGTACCAGTTGTACTCAAGGTCGGAGATGGAGTGTTCGAACTCCTCCAGCTCGCTTTCCTTACAGGCGACGAAGATATCGATGTACTTAGGATCGATGTACTTGGCCATCACCTCGCTGTCGTCCAGCTCGCGCAGGGCGTCGCGCAAGTTGTTCGGCAGGCTCTGCTCGTTCTGCTCGTAGCTGTTGCCTTCGACCGGAGCGCCCGGTTCGATCTTGTTGACCAGACCGTGGTGCACGCCCGCCAGGACCGAAGCCATCAGCAGGTACGGGTTGGCGTCGGCGCCGGCAACGCGGTGTTCCAGGCGGACCGCATCGGCGGAGCCGGTCGGTACGCGCAGGGCCACGGTGCGGTTGTCCAGGCCCCAGCTCGGCGAGTTCGGCACATAGAACTGTGCGCCGAAACGACGGTACGAGTTGACGTTCGGGCAGAGGAAAGCCATCTGCGCGGGCAGGGTCTCGAGCACACCGCCGATCGCGTGACGCAGTGCGGCGTTCTGCTCGGGATCCTCGCTGGCAAAAATGTTTTTGCCTTGTTTATCCAGAATCGAAATGTGGACGTGCAGACCGTTGCCGGCCTGACCCGGGTACGGCTTGGCCATGAAGGTGGTGTCCATTTCATGGTCGTAGGCGATGTTCTTGATCAGACGCTTGAGCAGCACCGCGTAGTCGCACGCCTTGATCGGGTCGGCGACGTGGTGCAGGTTCACTTCGAACTGCGCCGGGGCACTTTCCTTGACGATGGCGTCGGCCGGGATGCCTTGCTCTTTTGCACCTTCCAGAATGTCCTGGAGGCAGTCGACGTATTCGTCGAGGTCGTCGATCAGGTAAACCTGGGTCGAATGCGGGCGTTTGCCGGAGATCGGCGAGCGTGGCGGCTGAGGGCGGCCGTTCACGTTTTCCTGGTCGATCAGGTAGAACTCGAGTTCGAATGCGGCGCAGATGGTCAAGCCCAGCTCGTCAAACTTTGCAACAACTTGACGGAGCACTTCGCGCGGATCGGCGAAGAAAGGGTCACCTTCGAGTTCGTGCATGGTCATCAACAGTTGCGCGGTAGGGCGCTTCTGCCATGGCTCGTTGCACAGGGTGTCGGGGATTGGATAGCAGATACGGTCGGCGTCGCCGATGTCCAGGCCCAGACCGGTGCTTTCCACCGTCGAACCATTGATATCCAGAGCAAATAGAGAGGCCGGCAGGTTGATGCCTTTCTCGTAAACCTTGTGGAGGCTGGTGCGTTCGATGCGCTTGCCGCGCACCACACCATTCATATCCGCAATCAGAAGGTCAACGTACAGAACCTCAGGATGTTCCTTAAGGAACGCGTTCGCTTCGTTAAGCTGAACGGCACGCGGGGGTACCGACATGATGCAACACCTTTGTTGTTAAAAATATCAATCATTGATCTTTTCTGGTTTCAGTCAACCCGAACGGCCTGCCGAAGTCAAGCGAGGCCTTTTTTGCCCTGAAAAAGCGCCATGAGGGCATTTATGGGGCACTTTGGGGCATTTTTTTATCCATGGAGGACGCGCCACCCGCAGGCTTGAGCAGGCCGTGTTGTATTTTTTACGGGGGTGTTGTGTAAAAAAATGAACAAGGCTAAGCTCGGGTCAAACCCATAACAGCAATAATACCGGGGTGCTTCATGTCTCGCCTGCCGTTAATCGGCGTCACCGACTGCTCCTTGCAGTCCGGTCTGCATGCTTATCACATCAGTGGCGACACGTCCGTCCGCAGCGCAGCCAGCAAGGCTCGCAGCCTGCCAGCGGTGTCTCTGTCCACGGTAGATCAGGCGACAGCGTCCGATATTCTGGACGCATGCGGGGGCATCCTCTTTAGCGGTTCTCCTTTCAATATAGATCTCTTTCCTTCTTCCGGCCTGCACCGCGCCCGTCGCCGTGCCCGTGATTCTGCACGCCCGGAATGTGCACAGGAAATGCAACGCCAGCGTAAAGGGCAGGTAAGCTCCTCCTTCATTGTCTATGCGCGGTGCCAGGCGTAAGCCGGTACTGCGCGCAAGCAAGCCCCCTTAACGCGACGCCCCGTGCGTCAAACTTGCCTGACACGCGTCAGGAGACTCAGCCCAGAGGCATTTATGAGTAACAACCTCGACCAGCTCACCGATTGGTTGAAAGACCACAAGATCACAGAAGTCGAATGCATGATCGGCGACTTGACCGGTATCACCCGGGGCAAGATCTCGCCGACCAACAAGTTCATCGCCGAAAAAGGCATGCGCCTGCCAGAGAGCGTTCTGTTGCAGACCGTGACCGGCGACTACGTCGAAGACGACATCTATTACGAACTGCTCGACCCGGCCGACATCGACATGATCTGCCGCCCCGACCAGAACGCCGTGTACCTGGTGCCATGGGCCATCGAGCCGACCGCCCAGGTGATCCACGACACCTACGACAAGCAAGGCAACCCGATCGAGCTGTCGCCGCGCAACGTCCTCAAGAAAGTCCTGAAACTCTATGCCGACAAGGGCTGGCAGCCGATCGTGGCGCCGGAAATGGAGTTCTACCTGACCAAGCGCAGCGACGACCCTGACTATCCGTTGCAGCCGCCAGTCGGCCGTTCCGGGCGTCCGGAAATCGGTCGTCAGTCGTTCTCCATCGAAGCGGCGAACGAATTCGATCCGCTGTTCGAAGACGTCTACGACTGGTGCGAATTGCAGGAGCTGGACCTCGACACGCTGATCCACGAGGACGGCACCGCGCAGATGGAAATCAACTTCCGTCACGGCGATGCCTTGTCCCTCGCCGACCAGATCCTGGTGTTCAAACGCACCATGCGTGAGGCCGCCCTCAAGCACAACGTGGCCGCCACCTTCATGGCCAAGCCGATGACCGGTGAGCCGGGCAGTGCGATGCACCTGCACCAGAGCATCATCGACATCGAGACCGGCAAGAACGTGTTCTCCAACGAAGACGGGACCATGAGCCAGTTGTTCCTGCACCACATCGGTGGCCTGCAGAAACTGATCCCGGAATTGCTGCCGCTGTTCGCCCCGAACGTCAACTCGTTCCGCCGCTTCCTGCCGGACACCTCCGCGCCAGTAAACGTGGAGTGGGGCGAAGAAAACCGCACCGTGGGCCTGCGCGTACCGGATGCCGGCCCGCAGAACCGTCGGGTGGAAAACCGCCTGCCGGGCGCCGACGCCAACCCGTACCTGGCGATTGCCGCGAGCCTGCTCTGCGGCTACATCGGCATGGTCGAGGGCCTCAACCCGAGCGCGCCGGTCGTGGGCCGTGGTTACGAGCGCCGCAACCTGCGCCTGCCGCTGACCATCGAAGACGCGCTGGAGCGTATGGAAAACAGCGCAACCATCGAGAAATACCTGGGCAAGACTTTCATCACCGGCTACGTCGCGGTCAAGCGGGCCGAGCATGAAAACTTCAAGCGCGTGATCAGTTCCTGGGAGCGTGAGTACCTGCTCTTCGCCGTCTGATACGCCGGGCGCGGTGGCCAGCCGCCGCGCCTTCACCGATAACAAGGAGAATTGGCATGACCAGCAACAACCCGCAAACCCGTGAGTGGCAAGCCCTCAGCAGCGATCACCACCTGGCCCCGTTCAGCGACTTCAAACAGCTGAAAGAAAAGGGTCCACGGATCATCACCAACGCCAAGGGCGTGTACCTGTGGGACAGCGAGGGCAACAAGATCCTCGATGGCATGGCGGGTCTGTGGTGTGTGGCGATCGGTTATGGGCGCGATGAACTGGCCGATGCGGCCGCCAAGCAAATGCGCGAACTGCCTTACTACAACCTGTTCTTCCAGACCGCGCACCCGCCGGCGCTGGAACTGGCCAAGGCCATCGCCGATGTGGCGCCGGAAGGCATGAACCATGTGTTCTTCACCGGTTCCGGCTCCGAAGGCAACGACACCATGCTGCGCATGGTTCGCCACTACTGGGCGATCAAGGGCCAGCCGAACAAGAAAGTCATCATCAGCCGCAAGAACGGCTACCACGGCTCCACCGTGGCCGGCGCGAGCCTGGGCGGCATGACGTATATGCACGAGCAGGGCGACTTGCCGATTCCGGGCATCGTCCATATCGCTCAGCCGTACTGGTTCGCCGAAGGCGGCGACATGACCCCGGAAGAATTCGGGATCTGGGCAGCCAATCAGCTGGAAGAGAAGATTCTGGAAGTCGGCGTGGACAACGTCGGTGCCTTCATTGCCGAGCCGATCCAGGGTGCCGGCGGCGTGATCATTCCGCCTGACACCTACTGGCCGCGCATCAAGGAAATCCTCGCCAAGTACGACATCCTGTTCGTGGCGGACGAAGTGATCTGCGGTTTCGGCCGTACCGGCCAATGGTTCGGCAGCGATTTCTACGATCTCAAGCCACACATGATGACCATCGCCAAAGGCCTGACGTCCGGCTACATCCCGATGGGTGGCCTGATCGTGCGCGACGAAGTGGTGGCGGTGCTCAACGAGGGCGGCGATTTCAACCACGGCTTCACCTACTCCGGTCACCCGGTGGCGGCGGCGGTGGGTCTGGAAAACATCCGGATTCTGCGCGAAGAGAAAATCATCGAACGCGCCCATGAAGAAACGGCACCGTATTTGCAGAAACGTCTGCGCGAGCTGAACGATCACCCGTTGGTGGGGGAAGTGCGCGGAGTCGGTCTGCTGGGGGCCATCGAGCTGGTGCAGGACAAGGCCACTCGCAAGCGTTACGAAGGCAAGGGTGTGGGCATGATCTGCCGCCAGTTCTGCTTCGACAACGGGCTGATCATGCGCGCCGTAGGCGACACCATGATCATCGCGCCGCCGCTGGTGATCAGCAAGGCGGAGATCGATGAGCTGGTGACCAAGGCGCGCAAGTGCCTGGACCTGACCCTCAGTGCATTGCAGGGCTAAGTGCTAGGCTCTGAGCGATGGAGCTGTTGCGCTGTCGCTCGGAGCTGTCAGAAAGGCTGGTCTTTTCTTGAAAGACCGCCTCGTATCTTGCCAGACTAGCCGCGGTTCCAGTTGTCCGGGTTCGGCCGCTGAACAAAGTGGTTCAAAAAAGAAAAATTTGGAGCATGACGCATGAAGGCATTAGGTAAAAAGCTTGCTGGCAAGACTCTTCTGGCCCTGTCCGTCGCGGGCATGATGGCGGGCGCGGTTCACGCGGACGACAAAGTGCTGCACGTCTACAACTGGTCCGACTACATTGCTCCGGACACCATCGCGAACTTCGAGAAAGAGTCGGGGATCAAGGTCGTCTACGACGTGTTCGACTCCAACGAAACCCTGGAAGCCAAGCTGCTGGCGGGCAAGTCCGGCTACGACGTGGTCGTGCCGTCGAACAACTTCCTGGCCAAGCAGATCAAGGCCGGTGTCTACCAGGAGCTGGATCAGTCCAAACTGCCTAACTGGAAGAACCTGAACCAGGACCTGCTCAAGGCCGTGTCGGTCAGCGACCCGGGCAACAAGCACGCCTTCCCGTACATGTGGGGTTCGATCGGCATCGGCTACAACCCGGAGAAGGTCAAGGCTGCGCTGGGCGTCGACAAGATCGATTCCTGGGACGTACTGCTGAAGCCGGAAAACATCGCCAAGCTCAAGGGCTGCGGCGTGAGCTTCCTCGATTCGCCGACCGAAATGCTCCCGGTCGCGCTGCACTACCTGGGCCTGCCAACCGACTCCCAGAAGAAAGAAGACATCAAGAAAGCCGAGGACCTGTTCCTCAAGATTCGTCCTTCGATCACCTACTTCCACTCGTCCAAGTACATCTCGGACCTGGCCAACGGCAACATCTGCGTAGCGGTCGGCTACTCGGGTGACGTGCAGCAGGCCAAGTCCCGTGCCGCCGAGGCCGGTGACAAGGTGAAAGTCAGCTATGCGATTCCGAAAGAAGGTGCTGGCAGCTTCTTCGACATGGTCGCCATTCCGAAGGATGCCGAAAACGTTGAAGGCGCCTACAAGTTCATGACCTTCCTGCAGAAGCCTGAAGTCATGGCCGGCATCACCAACGCCGTACGTTTCCCGAACGGTAACGCCGCTGCAACGGCACTGGTGGAAAAAGACATCACCAGCGATCCAGGCATCTACCCGCCAGCCGACGTGCAGGCCAAGCTGTATGCCATCGCCGATCTGCCGGCGGCGACCCAGCGTGAAATGACTCGCAGCTGGACCAAGATCAAATCCGGTAAATAAGCCGGTTTGACGCAGCAACCGCTGGCCGTCGCGTTCGCAAGGACGGCCAGCGGTGCAATTAAATGACAGAAAGTTTTGCTGGAACGGTTTTTCGAGGGTAAGTTGCGCGCCGGTTTTGTTGCCGGGCAACCGTGACTGTCATGCAGCGCGGGGCAACTTGGGCCCAACTAAATTAGAGGACCTCCACTTGCCTATTTTTTCTTCCTTGCGCAATGCCCTGCTGGCCGCTGCCGGTCTGACGTTCGCTGTCGGTGCCCAAGCCGCCGGTACTGTGCATATTTATAACTGGTCGGATTACATCGGCGAGACCACCCTGGCCGATTTCCAGAAAGAAACCGGGATCAAGCCGGTCTACGACGTGTTCGACTCCAACGAGACCCTGGAAGGCAAACTGCTTGCCGGGCGTACCGGTTACGACGTGGTCGTGCCGTCGAACCACTTCCTTGGCAAGCAGATCAAGGCGGGCGCGTTCCAGAAGCTCGACAAGGCGCAGCTGCCGAACTATTCCAACCTCGACCCGGTGCTGCTCAAGCGTCTGGAACAGAACGATCCGGGCAACCTGTACGCCGTGCCGTACCTGTGGGGCACCAACGGCATCGGCTACAACGTCGATAAAGTGAAAGCCGTGCTCGGCGTCGACAAGATCGACTCCTGGAGCGTGCTGTTCGAGCCTGAGAACATCAAGAAGCTGCACAGCTGCGGCGTGGCGTTCCTCGATTCGGCCGATGAAATGATGCCGACCGTGCTCAACTACATGGGCCTGAACGCCAACAGCACCGATCCCAAGGATTACGAGAAGGCCACGGCCAAGTTGCTGGCGGTGCGTCCTTACGTGACCTACTTCCACTCCTCGAAATACATCGGCGATCTGGCCAACGGCGACATCTGCGTGGCCATCGGTTTCTCCGGCGACATCTTCCAGGCCAAGCACCGCGCCGAAGAAGCCAAGAAAGGCGTGAACATCGCCTACGCCATCCCGAAAGAGGGCGGCGCGCTCTGGTTCGACATGCTGGCGATTCCGAAGGACTCGTCCAACGTCAAGGAAGCCCACGCCTTCATCAACTATTTGCTGAAACCTGAGGTAATCGCCCAGGTCAGTGATTACGTCGGTTACGCCAACCCCAACCCGGGTTCGGACAAGCTGATGGAGCAGTCCATTCGCACCGACGAAGCGGTTTATCCACCGCAGGCCGTTCTCGACAAGACTTACGTGTCGATCGAGTTGCCGCCGAATATTCAGCGTTTGATGACCCGCAGCTGGACCAAGGTCAAGTCGGGTAAATAGCTTCAACGTACAAACTATCCTGGGTTCGTCTTGCGTGGGCGAACTGCACTCTTTTTTTCTGGGAGTTTCGTAAATGGCAGTTGCCTCCGGCGCCTATAAGAAAGCCCTCGAGGGCGACCAGACACCTAAGCAGGTGCTGGTTAAAATCGACCGGGTCACGAAGAAGTTCGACGAGACGGTTGCCGTGGACGATGTGTCCCTGGAAATCAAGAAGGGCGAGATCTTCGCTCTGCTCGGCGGTTCGGGATCGGGCAAATCCACTCTGCTGCGGATGCTGGCAGGGTTCGAACGGCCCACGGAGGGGCGCATTTTCCTCGACGGCGTCGACATCACCGACATGCCGCCGTACGAGCGACCGATCAACATGATGTTCCAGTCGTACGCTCTGTTCCCGCACATGACCGTGGCGCAGAACATCGCGTTCGGCCTGCAGCAGGACAAGATTCCCAAGGCCGAGATCGACGCCCGCGTGGCCGAGATGCTCAAGCTGGTGCAGATGAGCCAGTACGCCAAGCGCAAGCCGCACCAGTTGTCCGGCGGCCAGCGTCAGCGTGTGGCGCTGGCGCGTTCGCTGGCCAAGCGGCCGAAGCTGTTGCTGCTCGACGAACCGATGGGCGCACTGGACAAGAAACTGCGTTCGCAGATGCAGCTGGAACTGGTGGAAATCATCGAGCGCGTGGGTGTGACCTGCGTGATGGTGACCCACGACCAGGAAGAGGCCATGACCATGGCCGAGCGCATCGCGATCATGCACCTGGGCTGGATCGCCCAGATCGGCAGCCCGATCGATATCTACGAAACCCCGACCAGCCGCCTGGTCTGTGAATTCATCGGTAACGTGAACATCTTCGAAGGCGAAGTGATCGACGACGCCGAAGGCCACGCGACCATCACCTGCAAGGACCTCGACCGGCAGATCTACGTCGGCCACGGCATCAGCACCTCGGTGCAGGACAAGTCCGTGACCTACGCGATCCGTCCGGAAAAACTGCTGGTCACCGCCGAAATGCCGACCTGCGAATACAACTGGTCCAGCGGCAAGGTGCACGACATTGCCTACCTCGGCGGGCATTCGGTGTTCTACGTCGAATTGCCGAGCGGCAAGCTGGTGCAGTCGTTCGTGGCCAACGCCGAACGCCGTGGCGCACGTCCGACCTGGGGCGATCAGGTGTACGTGTACTGGGAAGATGACAGCGGCGTGGTACTTCGCTCATGAACATGCGCAAATTCAAACGCCGGCTCAATCGAATAATTCCCGGTGGCCGCCAACTGGTCATCGGGGTTCCGTTCATCTGGCTGTTCCTGTTCTTCATGCTGCCGTTCTTCATCGTTCTGAAGATCAGCTTTGCCGAAGCAGACGTGGCCATCCCGCCGTACACCGAGATCTACAGCTTCGTTGACCAGAAGCTGCAAGTGCTGCTGAACCTGGGCAACTACGCGATGCTCGGCGACGACGAACTCTACATCTCGGCGTACCTCGGTTCGCTGAAGATGGCGTTCTTCAGCACGCTGTTGTGCCTGCTGATCGGCTACCCGATGGCCTATGCCATCGCCAGTGCCCGCAAGGAAGTGCAGACGGTGCTGGTGCTGCTGATCATGATGCCGACCTGGACCGCGATCCTGATCCGCGTCTATGCGTGGATGGGCATCCTCAGCAACAACGGCCTGCTCAACGGTTTCCTGATGAGCATGGGCTTCATCGATGAGCCGCTGCAGATCCTCAACACCAACCTCGCGGTGTACATCGGCGTCGTCTACTCCTACCTGCCGTTCATGATCCTGCCGCTGTACGCCAACCTGGTGAAGCACGACAACAGCTTGCTGGAAGCGGCGTCCGATCTGGGTTCGAGCACGTTCAACAGCTTCTGGAAAATCACTATTCCGCTGTCCAAGAACGGGATCATCGCCGGCTGCATGCTGGTGTTCATCCCGGTGGTGGGCGAGTTCGTGATCCCGGAACTGCTCGGCGGTCCGGAAACCCTGATGATCGGTAAAGTGCTCTGGCAAGAGTTCTTCAACAACCGTGACTGGCCGGTGGCGTCCGCCCTGGCGGTGGTGATGCTGGCGATCCTGATCGTGCCGATCATCCTGTTCAACCGCAGTCAGGCCAAGGAAATGGAGGGTAAAGAATGAAGCGCTTCCGTTTCTCCAGCCTGATGCTGGTGCTCGGCCTGTTGTTCATCTACCTGCCGATGCTGATCCTGGTGATCTACTCGTTCAACGCCTCGAAACTGGTGACGGTGTGGGGCGGCTGGTCGATCAAGTGGTACGTCGGCCTGCTCGACAACACCCAACTGATGGGCTCGGTGGTGCGCTCGCTGGAAATCGCCTGCTACACCGCCGTCGCGGCAGTGGCGCTGGGTACGCTGGCGGCGTTCGTCCTGACCCGCATCACGCGTTTCAAGGGCCGTACGCTGTTCGGCGGCCTGGTCACTGCGCCGCTGGTAATGCCTGAGGTGATTACCGGTCTGTCGCTGTTGCTGCTGTTCGTGGCCATGGCGCAGATGATCGGCTGGCCACAGGAGCGTGGCATCGTCACCATCTGGATCGCTCACACCACGTTCTGTGCGGCGTATGTGGCGGTGGTGGTGTCGGCGCGTCTGCGTGAGCTGGATCTGTCCATCGAAGAAGCAGCGATGGACCTGGGTGCGCGGCCGTGGAAGGTGTTCTTCCTGATCACCATCCCGATGATCGCGCCGTCGCTGGCGGCGGGCGGCATGATGTCGTTCGCCCTGTCGCTGGACGACCTGGTACTGGCGAGCTTCGTCTCCGGCCCGGGTTCGACGACCCTGCCGATGGAAGTGTTCTCGGCGGTGCGTCTGGGCGTGAAGCCTGAGATCAACGCCGTGGCCAGCCTGATTCTGTTGGCGGTGTCGCTGGTGACCTTCATGGTCTGGTTCTTCAGCCGCCGTGCCGAAGAGTCGCGCCGCAAGGCGATCCAGCAAGCCATCGAAGAAGGCGCTGCCGATTCGTGGAAACAACCGGACGTGCGCCGGGCGCAGACGCCGGAAGCGGCTTAAGTCTTCCGACACAAAAAAACCTCGCGATCGTTACCGGCCGCGAGGTTTTTTATGCCCGGTCAGGACACCCAGGGCGATTGGCGGATGACATCGACAAAGTTCATCGGCTTGAACCCCGCCGCCTGATCCTTCAGCACATCGGTCTTCACATTGCCGAACGTCGTCTGCGGGCGATGACGCAAGCCATCGGCGAACGCGCAGATGATGCACTCCTTGAAACCCTCGCCCCGTGGATGCGCATGCACCACTGCCTCGCGCTGCACGGTGGTGAACGCGGCGTAATCCATGCCCAGCACATCCATCTCGACGCCTGCCGTCACCAGCGCCACGGTCGGACGCAGATGCTTCGGTACGCCCGGTGTGGTGTGCAGGGCGATCGATAGCCAGACCTGCTCGATGTCGTCATCACTCAACCCGTAAGGCTTGAGAAACGCCGCCGCGGCGTTAGCGCCATCGACTTCGAAACGTTCGTCGTCGCTGCGGTGACCTTCGACCAGCCCCAGGTCGTGGAACATCGCGCCGACGTACAACAGCTCCGGATCGTAGGCCAGTTGCTGGCGTTCGCCGCTCAAGGCACCGAACAGAAACACCCGGCGCGAATGGTGGTAGAGCAGGTCGGATTCGATGTCGCGGATGTATTCGGTGGTGGCCCGGGCGAGGGCGCTGTCGGGGATCTGGATACCGGCGATGGTCGTGGTCATGTTGAGCTTCCTCGTCGAAAACGCCGTCACGGCGCTGATGGAGAAAGTCTGTTCTCGGGGGCAGAGCCGGACAATCGATCCATGGCTGCGATCCTTGCCATTCCACCTGCAAATCGTGCCAGCTCGCTTCTGCGGCGTGGATTGGCTAGGGTTGGCGCTGATCCGCCATTCCCCGGGAGCCGATATCGCCATGAACAGAACCGTTGCCATCGTGGTGTTCCCCGGCGTGCAGGCGCTGGACGTCAGCGGGCCCATGGACGTGTTCGCCGAGGCCAACCGTTTTCTGGCGCCGGAGGATCATTACCGGCTCGAAGTGATCGGCGTCGAGCGCGGACCGATGGCGTGTTCCAACGGGCTGACCCTGAGTGCTCACCGGCATTTCAGCGACGTGCAGGAAGCTTGCGATTTGCTGCTGGTGGCCGGTGGGCCGCAGTTGCCGTTCCTGGATTTCGGCGAGGCGTTCGACGTCTGGTTGCGTGAGGCCTGTGGGCGGGCGCGGCGTTTTGGCTCGATCTGCAACGGTGCGTTCATGCTGGCGCGTGCGGGATTGCTGGACGGGCGTACGGTTACCACTCATTGGAATGACGCCGAGGCGCTGGCGCAGTTGTGCCCGTCGAGCCGGGTCGAGGCCGATCGGCTGTACGTCGAGGATGGTCAGCTCTACACCTCGGCGGGGGTGACGGCGGGGATCGATCTGTCGCTGTACCTGCTGGCGCGTGACTACGGTGCCGAGGTGGCGCTGAGCGTGGCCAAGCGGCTGGTGGTGTTTACCCAGCGCTCGGGCGGGCAGTCGCAGTTCAGCCCGTTTCTCACGCCCCACGCCGAACCGACGTCGGCGGTGGCGATGGTGCAACTGTACGTGCTGGCCAATCTCACCGGCGACCTGACCATCGCCGACCTGGCGAATGCCGCCAACATGAGCGCACGGAATTTCTCCCGGGTGTTTGCCCGGGAAGCCAAGGTCACCCCGGCGGAATTCGTCGAGCGGGCGCGGGTGGATGCGGCGCGGGTGATGCTCGAAAGCACCACGGCGCCACTGAAGACGGTGGCGTATCAATGCGGGTTTCGCGATGCGCAACACATGCGCAGCGTGTTCAACCGCCGGCTGGGGGTGACGCCGCAGCAGTTTCGGCTGAACTTTGCGGCGATGGTTTGAACTTCGCTTATTGCGACGCCCGTGCCGGTAACAGCTTCAAGGTACTGCGCGTATTCGCCGTAACCTCTTCCTCACTGAAATGCGCCTGCACATACAGCCCGTCCACATACGCTTCCGCCTGATCGTCATAGTGACTGTCGAACGGCACGCCGCTCTGGCCGACCGGGTTGATGGTCAGGCTGTGGGCAGGGTCGGCGAAGTCCACCAGTCGTCGCGTCGACGGGCCGTAGGTCACCGGCCACGGGGCCGGGCCGATCTTCGCCGAGAGGTTGTTCGGCACTTCATGGGTGCCCGGTGCGGCAAACGGGCCGACATTGAAGATGCGGTCCAGCGGCTTCTGCTGCCCCAACGGATGACCATGGGTCAGCGTGTGCGCCTTGCCCCATTGCCAGCCGGAAGCATCGTCGCCGAGGATCTGTTTCAGGTGCGCCATGCTCGCCTGCCACGCGGTGCGCACGGTGTCGGCGCGGGTCTCCTTGCCTGGCGTGTTGCGGTTGTCCCACCACGGTGAATCGGCGTTGGCTGCCAGTCGTGGCAGTGCCACATCGAGCACGCGGGTCGACAGCAGAGTCTCGAACATGTCGTTGCCCAGTTCATCGCGCATCGCCGCGTCGGCCAGGTTGTAGAGGAACTGGTTGAACACCGTCGCGCTGACCGAATCCAGTGGATAGTCGCCCTGCCACTGGGCCAGTTGCTCGACCAGTTTCAGCTGCGCCGGGTCAGTCACCACTTCACGCAATACCGGCAGCAATGGCGCCAGCACGCGCGGGCCGTAACCGGTGGTGGTGCCCAGTTGCAGCTTCTGGTTGGCTTCGTTGTCCCACTTCACGTTCTTGTCGGCGAGCTGGCGGTTGAGCTGCTGGCCACGGTCGGCGAGATTGTAGTAACCGGGGATCTCCATGCCGGTCGGCGACACGGGCTGGAAGTTGGCCGAGACGATATAGCCCCGCGCCGGGTTCTCTTCCTGCGGGTTGGCGCTGAACGGGAAGTAGCCGTCCTTGTCCGCCTGATTGCCGCTGCCATCGAGGATGAACTCGGGTTTGACCCCGGCCGGACGCTTGGGCAGCAGCGCCGAGGCCCACCAGGCGATATCGCCCTTGGCGTTGGCATAGACAATGTTCAGCCCCGGCGCCTGCACCTTGGCCGCTGCGGCGCGGGCCTTGGTCAGGGTGTCGGCGCGGTTGAGCTGGTAGAAACCTTCGAGAATCGGGTTCGGCGTTTCGAGGAATGCCCACCACATCGCAATCGGGGTTTTCCCGGCGGCGGTGCCGAGGGCGTCGTTGACGATCGGCCCGTGGGGCGACTGGCGCAGGGTGATGGTCACCGGCGCCTGGCCTTTCACCGCAATCTGCTGCTCGGTGCTGACCATGTCGGTCCACTGACCGTGATACCAGACCTGATTCGGGTTGTCCGGATTGACCTTCTCGGCGATCAGGTCCAGGTCATCGTTCTGGAACATGGTCAGGCTCCAGCCGAAGTCCAGGTTGTGACCCAGGAACGCAAACGGCACCAGCGCCTGATGATGGCCGTAGAGTTCAAAACCCGGCGCCGACAACTGCGCTTCGTACCACACCGACGGCACCGAGAAACGGATGTGCGGATCGCCGGCCAGTAATGCCTTGCCGCCCTTGCTGCGGCTGCCGGCAATCACCCAGGCGTTGCTGCCTTCGTACTGCGGCAGGCCGTTTTCGATCAGCGCCTGTTCGCTGAGGCGGGCGAGGGCGTTCAGGTCTTTCCAGTCTTCGGCGGCGAGTGCCGGTGCTTTGCCGGCGTGGCCCTTGGCGAGCACGCCCTTGGGCTGCCACTCGAGGTCGAAGACGTTGAGGTAATCGGCGCCGAGCTGATCGCGCACGTAGGTCAGCAACGGTTCGGTGCGAAACGCGGCGGCGAAGCTGTAGGCCATGTAGCCGGCGACGCTGATGGTGTCTTCGGCGGTGAACGGCCGCTTGGGGATGCCCAGCACGTCGAACTCGACGGGGGCGGCGTGCGAGTCCTGATATTGATTGATGCCGTCCAGATAGGCTTGCAGGGCCTTCCAGGCCGGCGACTGCTTGTCGAGGCTGGCCACGTAAGTGGCAGCGCGTTCGCGGATGCGCAGGCTGCGGAACAGTTTGTCGGTATCGAGCAGTTTCGGCCCGAGCACTTCGGCCAGTTCGCCCCGAGCCAGGCGGCGCATGGCTTCCATCTGGAACAGCCGGTCCTGAGCGTGCACGTAACCGAGGGCACGATAGAGGTCAGTTTCGTTTTCAGCACGGATGTGCGGCACGCCGCGTTCGTCGTAACGCACGGTCACCGAGCCTTGCAGGTTGCGCAACTCCACCTGGCCCTGACGCGTCGGTTGCTTGCTGTAGAGGTAACCGCCGACCCCGATGGCGGGAATGGCGATCAGCAACGCAAGTACGGTCAGGCCTTTTTTCATGAAAAATCTGCTCCCTGTCGTTCTATTTATATGAAGGCATTGATGGTGCTGATCTAGTTGAAGATCGCAACCGGGATTTCATAACACAGTATTTCCTGAATAGGAAGTTTCCTTCAGGTTTTCGGGAAGTGCACTACAAGTTTGTTATTGCGGTGTTTAACGGCGTGGCCCTATAAAAGACCTCGAGAAAAAGCAAAGGACGAAAACGAAGTTCGCGAATTCAATACATGGAATAACTGACATGGAGAAGTCGTATGAGTGATATTGAAAATTATCTTGGACCTCACAAGCAGACCGGGCCGGGTAAATATGAACTGGCGCCAATACCCGTCAAGGGAGTGAAGCCAGTTCGATTGGGTCAGGGTGGGTTTTTCTCGGGAAGCTGGGGGTTGAATGAAGGGCCGCATAGAGGCACCGGTCAAGGTTCCGGCAAACTCGATCCGTTAACCCCATTCATTTGGGATGACTTGATGCATGAGCAGCAGAATGCTCAGGCACATATTGATCTCGAGTACGCTGGAATATTCAGCAATATAGGAGCGACTTCAAACAACGAAGTTGAACAGGCCCGGCAAACGGCCGGCGCAGGGCTTCCTCCAGAACGGAAAGTAAAGGCTGATCAGGAAATAACCATTCAGGTTATTCATGCGAAGTTGTTGGAGTATCGGGTCCACACCGAGGGTGCTTATTCGTTATATGGCCATAATCCGTTTTTTCTGATGAAGGATTTGTCCTTCAGGAAAATCCGGGAAAGTCTGACGTTGCCCGTGCCGGACGTTTCCGTCGCTTATGCCGCCGTCGACAGGGCCTATCGCTCGGCAATGGAGCTGCGGCGACTTTCGTGGGTGATTGCAATTATCGCCAATCAACTTCCGGGACTGGCCACGAGAAGAATCCAGGTTGAGGCGGCGACTCAAACCACCAGGCATGCCCAGCAGATTCTGTCTGCCGAAAGGCTATCCGTGGTCAATCTGGAAACGAATATCCGGTTGCATATTTTGCCGGGCTTTCTCGTTGAAAGAATCGCTGCAGCAGCGGGTTCAACCGGAGGCAGTCTCTCTCAAACGCTCACGAACTATAAATTCGCAGCGGATAGCGTCAGCGCTTCAGAGCAGGCAGCTGTCCGGTCCTATGCAATCGCCAACCCGGCCATCAACGCTCCGTTGAGCAAGCCTGAACTTGAGGCGCTGAAGAATCTGGTGGACCTGCAGGCCACTACGGATCTGGGCAAGCGCTGGCAGGACTATCACGCTTCACTCCTGCACTCGGAAAGTGCCCGGCATATGGCTGCGGCTGCGGAGGCTTTTGCCGGTCTGATCGCCCGTGCCCAGGATGCGGAGCAGTTGCAAGAGCAGATACGCATTGCCAAGGAACAGGAAGCCCGGCATTTGCAGGAGCAGGCGCGTATTGCCGCGGAGGCTGAGGCCCGGCGTGTTGCCGAGGAGCAGGCTCGCATTCGGGAAGAGGCGCGAATTGCCGCTGAGGCAGAAGCAAGGCGAATAGCGGATGAGCAAACGCGGGTAGCGGCAGAGGCTCTTCGTTCCGCCCACACCTTCCGCGCGCCGGGTGTCACTTCTGCGGCTGGGCCGCTGTTCATGACTTCGGCGGGAGTCCTGGCAGTTGCCGAGGCCGCTTCGGCCAGTCTGCAAGCGGCTGTTCGCAGCGCCATCGCGGGCTTGGGCAATCTTGCTGCGAGTGTCGGGGCTGGCGCTGTCGTCGGTGTTTCAGCGTTGGTCTACTCGTCGAAGCTGGGCAACGGGGAGTTGCCGGACCGTTACGCGTTCAGTACGCCGCTGTCGGACCTGACACCAGATTTTGCACCAGACCTGCACGCCATCGCGGCGGCTGGCGGAACGGTTGATCTGCCTTACCGTGTCAGTTCAAAGACCGACGCGAACGGGCAGTCAGAGGTTTTTGTCGTCAAGACGGATGGGCGGAATATTCCGTCGGCGGTCAGGGTGGTGGCGGCCTCTTACGACGCCGAACGCAACGTCTACACCGCGACTACCGCCGACGTTCCGCCACGCACCCTGACGTGGACCCCGATCGTCAATCCGGGCAACAGCTCGACAACCTCACCGGCCGGGCAGCCGGATGTGCCTGCCTATACTGGGGCGACGGTAGTCCCGGTCGAGGGACGCCTCGATTCGTTCCCGGCCGTTTTAGAAGCCGGATTCGATGACTATGTCCTGGTGTTCCCGCAGGACTCCGGGCTGCCGTCGAACTACACGATGTTTCGGGATCGGCGGGAGGATCCGGGTGTCGCGTCAGGTGTTGGGCAGGTGGTATCGGGCAACTGGCTCGGGAGCGCATCGCAGGGCAAAGGCGCACCGGTGCCGGCGCAGATTGCCGATCAGTTGCGAGGGCGGGAGTTCAGGAATTTTCGGGCGTTTCGGGAGGCGTTTTGGAAGGCGGTGGCCGATGATTCTGAGCTAGTAAGTCAATTTAATAATAGTAGTGCTTTTGAAATGAAAAATGGCCGAGCACCGTTTGTTCGAAAAATTGATAGGGTGGGAGGGCAAGTGAAGTTTGAGCTTCATCATTCCGTCTATATATCTAGAGGAGGGGAGGTTATGGATGTAGATAACGTTCGAGTAGTTACTCCTAAACAGCACGACGCGATACATTCGGAGGGGGATTGATATGAGCGCAAAAGAGTTCGAGGACTACACCGAGGAGGATTTTTTGTTGTTTGTTAAAAAAATCTATAATTCTTCGTATTCGACTGAAGAGCAGCAAATAGAAGCTGTTTTCGAGTTTGAGCGTTTAACTCAGCATCCAGATGGTTCAGATTTGATCTACTATCCTCGCGATGGTAGGGAGGATAGTCCAGAGGGAGTCGTTAAGGAAGTTAAGGAGTGGCGGGCTTCCAGCGGTAGGTCAGGATTTAAACCGGAATAGGTTTTTGGTAGTGCCCTTGCTGTTCGAGTAATGGTAAGGGCACTTTTTGTTTTGAGATTTTAATTGGGGGTATTGCCGTGTCGGTAATTGATATGCGTATAAGTGAATTCTCGGAGCCAGAGTTTTTGAGCTTTGTTACGAGGGTTTATAATGATGACTACGATACTGAGGAACAGCATATTGATGCTGTTTTAGAGTTCAAGGCCTTGAGCGAGCATCCATCCGGCTCGGATCTGATCTTTTATCCGGAGCCAGGAAAAAGTGGGCCAACAGCAGTGGTTGAAGAAGTGAAGGCGTGGCGGGCGGCCAACGGCAAGCCTGGTTTTAAAGTGGTTTAGTTGTGGAGTGTGGCGAAATTCTCACTCCCCACTCAACCACGGGCAATAACACCCTACCGCCAACGTATGAGTCGCATTGACCGGGCGATCATCACTCAACGCTTGCAAGATCGGTTCGATAAAACTGTTGCTGGAGTTGCATGTCAGGCCTTCGCTATAGGGGCCGAAGTACGCCAGTTTGCCGCTGCGGTCCCAGATCGCCACGGCTGGGCTGGCGGGGATCTGTTCGGAGCCGGGCAGCACCGCGATGGTCTTGAGATTGCTCAGCGTGGCGGGCAACTGGCCGTGGCTGCCGGCCTTCTGCACGGCAAAGAACTCCACACCCTTGGGGCCGAACTGTTCGACCATCTCGGTCAGGTGCTGCTGATTGCCGACGTTGCACGGGCAGGCCGGGTCCCAGAAATGCACCAGACGGATGTTGCCAGGGCCGGCGAGGTCGTCGGGCAGTCGCAGCGGATCGCCGGAAAACACCGCAGTGTGCTCGCTGAAGGCCCGCAGGTAGCGGCCCTGAAACCAGTCGTACGCGGCCCACAGCACGCCGACACACACGATGGCGAGCAGGCTGGCAAACAGTGCGGTGCGGTAGGGCGATCGCATGGATTTGAGTCCTTGAGGGGCGGCTAGCTTGCCATGCTTGCCGCGACAGATGAATATCGCAGGCCGATAAAGTCCGTTTACCGTTTTGGAATTGCCCATGTCTGCTGCCTTCAATCCCGATCATCTGCGCGCGAGCCTCAAGCCTTTGGCCGAGTGGCAGCCGTTGTCCGAGGAGGCGAAGGCGTATCAGCGGTTCTACAAGACCGACTTCCCGGAACGCGATGTCTGGCGCGGCATGGGTCGGTTCGACGTCGATGGATATGAGCTGGTCAGTCATTGCTGGTGGCCGGCGGAAACGGCCAAGGCCACGCTGTTTCTGGTTCATGGTTTTTATGACCACACCGGTCTCTATCGGCATGTGATCGAGTGGGCGCTGGATCAGGGGTTCGCGGTGATTGCCTGCGATCTGCCGGGGCATGGTCTGTCGAGCGGCGAGCGGGCGAGCATCCGCGATTTCTCCGAGTATCAGGATGCGCTGCAAGGTCTGTTCGCCGAGGCGCATTCGATCGCGCTGCCGCAGCCGTGGCACTTGTGCGGGCAAAGTACCGGCGGTGCGATCATTGTCGATCACGTGCTCAACCATGGCGAAAACAGCCCGGCGCAAGGCCAGCTGATTCTGCTGGCGCCGCTGGTGCGTCCGCGGGCCTGGGGCTGGTCGCAGTTCAGTTATTACCTGCTCCGGCCCTTCGTCCGGGGCATCGCCCGGCGTTTCAGCGAGAACTCCAATGATCCGGATTTCCTGCCATTCCTGCAGGCCGATCCATTGCAGCCGAAACGCTTGCCGACGGCGTGGGTCGGTGCGTTGTCACGCTGGATCAACCGTGTGGAATACGCGAAGAAAAGTCCGCGTCGGCCGCTGATCATTCAGGGCCAGGCGGACATGACGGTGGATTGGCCGCACAACCTGCAAGTGCTGAAGTGGAAGTTCGACCGGCCGCAGATTCTGTTGCTGGCGGAGGCGCGGCATCACCTGGCCAATGAGACGGCGGAAATGCGCGAGGAATATTTCGAGTTCCTGAACAAGCGGATCAAGGGCCGCAATCCCTAGATCACTGATTGAGGTTCGAGGTGCTTTGCCCCACGGCCAGCCCGGCGCGAATCGCTGCCAGCGCTGCCTGATAGTAGGCCTTGCCTTCGGTGGATTCGGCGAAGGTCGCGAATTCTTCCAGTTCTTCATCCGACAAATCGCGATAGACGTACAGCAGCGTGTTGTTCAGGTCGGTGCCGATCTGATCCATCAGTCGCTGGCGTTGACCGTTCAGCATGCCCTGGGCCTGACCGCCGCCGAGCAGGCCGGGGATCATCGAACTCAGGCTGTCCGCCGCCACGCCGGCAATCGCCAGGCTGACTTCGGCGCCGGCTTCGCGGGCGGGCAGGGCCTGGGCGAGGTGGCCGATGATCAGCAGGCGGCTGTCGCTGGCCGGCATCTTCGGCAGGCCCTTGGCGTTTTTGGCCAATTGATCGCGGCGGGTCGCCAGCAGTTCGGCGGCGACGATCTTCTTGCCCAGCGGTGACTGAAAGAACGACAGGGCCGGTTTCGGGTCGGCCAGGTTTTTGCGCAATTGCGCTTCGGCCCGTTGATCCACGGCCTGGGGGGCGAAGCGCTGATTGCTGTTGTTCACCAGCGCCTGAAACACCGCCGGCGGCAGGCTGTTCTGGTAGCGCTGTTGCGCGGCGCTCAGGGCGTCATTGAAATGCGCGCGTTGTTCCGGCCAGCCGGCGACCTTGTACAACTGGTCGTGGCCGTCTGCCCAGGCGGGCAAAACGCAGAACATCAACAGTGAAAAAAGCAAACGGCGCATAGGGACTCCTGTCAGCAGCGGACTATTCTCCGTGCGGTGCCAGTACTTGTCGAGAATTCGTATCAAGCCGCCGCGTGGCTCTGTCGGAATTCCCGGCGCAGGCATACTATGCGCGCCATGCAAATATCCTCTGAACACCCGCTGCTGTTACGTATCGTCGACGACCTGGCCGAGCGTGGCTGGTCGCAGCAGAACATTTTCCTGCCTGCGGATCTGACCCGCGCGCTGGCCGCCGAGTGCCGCAAACGTGACGCCGAAGGTGAACTGGCGCCGGCGGGGGTCGGGCGTGGCCCGTTGTCGGAGGTCCGCGAGGGTATTCGTGGTGACCATATCCAGTGGATCGATCCCGGCCAGGCCGAGGCCAGTGACCGTTATCTGAACCTGATGGACAGCCTGCGCGAGGCGCTCAACCGTGGGTTGTTCCTGGGCCTGGAAGATTTCGAGTGCCATTTCGCCCTGTACCCGCCGGGTGCGTTCTATCGCAGGCATGTCGACCGTTTTCGCGACGATGACCGGCGTATGGTCTCGGCGGTGATCTACCTCAATGACGGCTGGCTGCCGGAGGATGGCGGGCAACTGCGCATGTACCTGGAGAACGACCGCGTCCATGACGTGCAACCTACCGGCGGTTGTCTGGTGGTGTTTCTCTCCGGTGAAGTCCCTCATGAAGTGTTGCCGGCCCATCGCGAGCGCCTGTCGCTGACTGGCTGGTTCCGCCGCCGTGGCAACGAGCCGTTCTGAGATGCAGAAGATCCTTGTGAGCCGCTGCCTGTTGGGCCATCGCGTGCGTTATGACGGTGGCGCCAGCGGGCCGTTCGATCTGCTGGAACAGTGGATTGCCGAAGGGCGTGTCGTGCCGCTGTGCCCGGAAGTGGCCGGTGGTCTGCCGACGCCTCGGGCGGCGGCGGAGATTCCGGGTGGGCAGGGCAGTGAAGTGCTCGATGGCCTCGCGGCGGTGATCACCACGGAAGGCGAAGATGTCAGTGCGCAGTTTCTCGACGGTGCCCGTCAGGCGCTGGAGCTGGTGCAGAAACACGGGATTCGTGTGGCGGTGCTCAAGGCCAACAGTCCTTCCTGCGGGAACCTGCTGACCTATGACGGGACGTTCAGTGGGGTGAAGGTGAGTGGCGAAGGTGTCACGGCAGCCTTGCTCAAGCGCCATGGCGTGCAGGTCTTCAGCGAACTGGAACTGCCGCAGGCCGCGCAGGCGCTCAAGGCACTCGACTAGACACCGTCACTTCAGGTGTTCAGTGGCCTGCGCGTTCAACCACTTCTGCGACAACGCCTCCAGCCGCCCATCCGTCCTGATCCGTTGCAACGCATTCTCAAGACTCGCGTGGAACGCCGGGTTGCCCTTCTGAAACGGAATCGCCAGATCTACCGGCGGCCCGACCTTCGGTTTTTCCTCAGTCAGCGTCTGTACCAGCACCAATGGGCGGGGCTGCTCATCCTTTTTCGCCAATAACTGCGCATTGACCTGCGTGTAAGGTTCGCTGAAGTCGAAACGATCTTTGAGTTCCGGGGTCAGTGCTATGTGGTTGAGCGCGACGTCGTACTTGCCGCTTTCGACGCCCTGGAGCAGATCGGCTTCGTCGGTGACGATGAAGTCGGCGCGCACATCCAGCTCGTTGGCCAGCAGTTGCCCAAGCTCGACCTCGAACCCCGTGAGTGTGTCGCCGTCCTTGAAATTGAAGGGCGGTGTATTAGCCTCAAGGGCAATGCGCAACTCGCCACGGTCGTTGATGTCATCAATCAGTTCGGCATGAGCCAGCGGGCTCAGAAGGGGAAGCAGGCAGATCAGGCCAGGCAGAAAGCGCATGGTCACTCCTTTGAAATCATTGTCGCGGCCTGCTGTTCAGGCTCGCTTTGCTATGGTTGTCGAGTGCCTTCGACAACGAATGGTCATGAAGTTGTCATGACCGCGCGGATTTTACGGAAAAACTGGAGAAGAGAATGAAAACATTCATGTCACGCGCCGCTTTGGCAGGGCTTCTGTTAAGTGCTTCGATGATGGCCAGCGCCGCTACACCGGCACCGGCCGGTGCTTCAGTGAGTATTGTCGAGCCGAGCAGCGGTGCCGTTGTGGACAAGACATTCAAGGTCAAGTTTGAAGTCAAAGGCATTGCCCTGGCACCGGCCGGCGACCCGACCGCGAACACCGGGCACCATCACCTGCTGGTCGATGCCAAGGAAATCGTCCCGGCGGGCAGCGTGATCCCGACCGATGCCAACCACCTCCACTTCGGCAAGGCCCAGACCGAAACCGAACTGACCCTGGCGCCGGGCAAGCACACCTTGCAGCTGGAACTGGGCGACAAGGGTCACATGGCCTTCGACCCGCCAATCGTTTCGGAAAAGATCACCGTGACGGTGAAATGACTTTTCCCCCGGCATGAAAAAGGGAGCCCCGAGGGGCTCCCTTTTTTGTGGCTCAGCGCGGAATCAGAACAACACGCGGCTACGGATGGTGCCGTTGACGTGTTGCAGCTTCTCTTGCGCCAGCTCCGAGTACTCGGCGTCGACGTCGATCACCACGTAGCCGACCTTCTCGTTGGTCTGCAGGAACTGACCGGAGATGTTGATGCCGTTTTCGGCGAAGACCTTGTTGATCTCGCTCATCACACCCGGGATGTTCTCGTGGATGTGCAGCAGGCGGTGCTTGCCAGGGTGAGCCGGCAGGGCCACTTCCGGGAAGTTCACGGACGATACCGAAGTACCGTTGTCGCTGTACTTGACCAGTTTCTCTGCCACTTCCAGACCGATGTTGGCCTGCGCTTCAGCGGTGGAACCACCGATGTGCGGGGTCAGGATCACGTTGTCCAGGCCACGCAGCGGGCTTTCGAACTCTTCATCGTTGGAGCGCGGCTCGACCGGGAACACGTCGATGGCGGCGCCGATCAGGTGCTTGTCCTTGATCGCTGCGGCCAGGTGGTCCAGCTCGACCACGGTGCCGCGAGCAGCGTTGATCAGGATGCCGCCCTTCTTGATGGCGCGGATTTCCTTCTCGCCGATCATCCACTGGGTCGCAGCGGTTTCCGGAACGTGCAGGGTGACGATGTCGGACATGCCCAGCAGCTCGTGCAGGTTGCCGACCTGGGTCGCGTTGCCCAGTGGCAGCTTGGTCACGGTGTCGTAGAAGAACACCTGCATGCCGAGGCCTTCAGCCAGGACCGACAGCTGAGTACCGATCGAGCCGTAGCCGACGATGCCCAGTTTCTTGCCGCGGATCTCGAAGGAGTTGGCCGCCGACTTGATCCAGCCGCCACGGTGGCAGGAAGCGTTTTTCTCAGGGATGCCGCGCAGCAGCAGGATCGCTTCGGCCAGCACCAGCTCGGCAACGGAGCGGGTGTTGGAGTACGGCGCGTTGAACACGGCGATGCCGCGCTCGCGGGCCGCTTCCAGGTCAACCTGGTTGGTGCCGATGCAGAAACAGCCGACTGCCACCAGCTTCTTCGCGTGATCGAAGATCTCTTCGGTCAGTTGGGTGCGCGAACGAATGCCGATGAAGTGAGCGTCAGCGATCTTTTCCTTGAGCTGGGCTTCCGGCAGGGAGCCTGTCAGGTATTCGATGCTGGTGTAGCCCGCCGCCTTGAGGACGTCGACAGCCGATTGGTGGACGCCTTCGAGAAGAAGGAACTTGATCTTGCTCTTATCGAGAGAAGTCTTGCTCATCTGCGTAAACCTGTATCCCGGAGAAAAATGGCAGGAAATGGTCAACAGACATTGACCTTGACGACAAGAATGCCGTCACCGCAGAACCGCCGTTGGGCACTGGCCTGCGGGGTCGGTATGCTAGCATAGCCGCCCCGCTAATCACTCATTCCTGCGACGTGAAGCGTTCTCAGGATGACCATGAATTGTTCGAGAGTTCCGTCGATGACCAATCCTGCCCTGATTGATGAACTGAAGACCCTGGTCGAGCCTGGCAAGGTCCTGACCGATGCCGACTCCCTGAACGCGTACGGCAAGGATTGGACCAAGCACTTCGCCCCGGCGCCCAGCGCCATCGTGTTCCCCAAGACCATCGAGCAGGTGCAGGCCATCGTCCGCTGGGCCAACGAACATAAAGTGGCGCTGGTGCCATCGGGCGGGCGTACCGGTCTTTCCGCCGCTGCCGTGGCCGCCAATGGCGAAGTGGTGGTGTCGTTCGACTACATGAACCAGATTCTCGACATCAACCTCACCGACCGCACCGCCGTGTGCCAGCCGGGCGTGGTCACCGAGCAATTGCAGAACGCGGCCGAAGAACATGATCTGTACTACCCGGTGGACTTCGCGTCGGCCGGTTCCAGCCAGATTGGCGGCAATATCGGCACCAATGCCGGCGGGATCAAGGTCATTCGCTACGGCATGACCCGCAACTGGGTGGCGGGCATGAAAGTGGTCACCGGCAAGGGCGATGTGCTGGAACTGAACCGGGACCTGATCAAGAACGCCACCGGTTATGACCTGCGGCAGCTGTTCATCGGCGCCGAAGGCACCCTCGGTTTTGTGGTCGAGGCCACCATGCGCCTGGATCGTGCACCGAAAAACCTCACGGCAATGGTCCTCGGCACCGCCGATTTCGACTCGATCATGCCGGTGCTGCACGCCTTTCAGGGCAAGCTCGACCTGACCGCGTTCGAGTTCTTCTCCGACAAGGCCCTGGCCAAGGTCATGGGCCGTGGCGATGTCCCGGCACCGTTCGAAACCGACTGCCCGTTCTATGCGTTGCTGGAATTTGAAGCGACCACCGAGGAAGTGGCCAACAGCGCCCTGGAAACCTTCGAGCATTGCGTGGAGCAGGGCTGGGTGCTGGACGGCGTGATGAGCCAGAGCGAAACCCAATTGCAGAACCTGTGGAAGTTGCGCGAGTACATCTCCGAAACCATCTCCCACTGGACGCCGTACAAGAACGACATCTCGGTCACCGTCTCGAAAGTCCCGGCGTTCCTGCGGGAAATCGACGCGATCGTCGGCAAACATTATCCGGACTTCGAAATCGTCTGGTTCGGCCACATCGGCGACGGCAACCTGCACCTGAACATCCTCAAACCGGACAACCTGAGCAAGGACGAGTTTTTCGCCAAGTGCGCCACCGTCAACAAGTGGGTGTTCGAAACCGTCGAGAAGTACAACGGTTCGATTTCCGCCGAACACGGCGTGGGCATGACCAAACGCGACTACTTGACCTACAGCCGCTCGCCGGTCGAAATCGAATACATGAAAGCGGTCAAAGCGGTGTTCGACCCGAACGGCATCATGAACCCGGGCAAGATCTTCGCGGTTTGATCTGCAATCCCTGATGAGTCAATGAAGGCAGGAGTCGGTAATGAGCTATCAGCACCAGTATGTCGACGGTACGCGGATTCATTTTCCGCTGGGGAAAGTGGTGTGCATCGGCCGTAACTACGCCGAACACGCCAAGGAACTGGACAACCCGGTCCCTACCGAGCCGTTGCTGTTCATCAAACCGGGCAGTTGCGTGGTGCCGCTGGAAGGTGGTTTCAGCATTCCGACCGAGCGTGGCTCCGTGCATTACGAAGCGGAAATCGCCGTGTTGATCGGCAAGCCGCTGTCGACCAAGCCCAGCCGTGAAGAAGTGCTGGACGCGATCTCCGGATTCGCCCCGGCGCTGGACCTGACCCTGCGCGACAAGCAGGCCGAGCTCAAGTCCAAGGGCCTGCCGTGGGAAATCGCCAAGTCGTTCGACGGCGCGGCGGTGATTGCACCGT
This sequence comes from Pseudomonas allokribbensis, assembly GCF_014863605.1. Lineage (NCBI taxonomy): Bacteria > Pseudomonadati > Pseudomonadota > Gammaproteobacteria > Pseudomonadales > Pseudomonadaceae > Pseudomonas > Pseudomonas allokribbensis. The sequence goes on along the minus strand of NZ_CP062252.1, from coordinate 6,195,021 downwards.
TCGTGGTCGGCAGCACCTTTGCTGATCTGACCGACATCGGCATCCGCCTGACCATCAATGGCGAAGTGCGCCAGGACGGCAACAGCAGCGCGATGCTCAACCCGATCGTGCCGATGATCCAGCACATGGCCGGCTGCTTCTCGCTGCAGGCCGGTGACGTGATCCTGACCGGCACGCCGGTGGGTGTCGGTCCGCTGAACGTTGGCGATGACATCGTGCTGGAACTGCCGGGCGCCAGTCGCTTCACCAGCAGCGTTCGCTGATCCGGGCAACGCGTTCCCGAGTGGGAGATTGCGGGTTTGAGGTGTGCCCTCAGGCTGGCAATCTCCCATTTCTGTTTTGTGATCCCGCCTGCAAAGGCGCAGGGCAATCCGGCCATTTGCCGTTTTTTTCACATCCTGTCCGGATAATTCCGGTCATTCTGGCGTCTGAGCCGGCCTCTTTGTGCTATTACCCATAGCCTGAATTTTTCGGAACGCGTCCACTGATGTCATCTCAAACTCAGCTCAACACTGCTCGCCGTTCACGTTTCGCCCTGCGCTGGTATTACTGGCTGTTGCTGGTGGTCGCGGCCGGTTACGGTCTGGCGTATGCGATGCATTGGGATGACCGTGGCCTGTTGTGGGTGCGCGAGCGCTTCGAAAGCCCGGCTGAACGCACGGCGAGTGTCTGGTTGCCGGACTATCGGGTGGTGATCGACGCCAAGCTGTTGCCGGGGATGGAAAAGGACGAGGCCTCGGACCTGTCCTACGACCCGCAGAGCAAGACCCTGTTTTCGGTGATGGGCAAGAATCCGTTCCTGGTCGAGCTGACCTTGCAGGGCGACGTGCTGCGCAAGATGCCGCTGGTGGGCTGGATCAACCCGGAAGGCGTGACCGTCATGGGCAATGGCTTGCTGGCTATTGTCGATGAGCGTGAGCACATGCTGTCGATCGTCAAGGTCGATGCCAATACCCGCGAGCTGAAGCGCGACGATTTCCCGAAATACGACCTCGGCCCCTCGAAAAACCAGAACAAGGCCTTCGAAGCCATCACCTGGGATGCCCGCAACCAGCGACTGTTGCTGGGCGAAGAGCGCCCGCCGGCGCTGTTCACCTGGAAAAGCGACGGCAGCCAGACCCTCACCGGCGACAAACAGAAACTGCCGAATGACGAACTGGACATCCGCAACCTCTCGGCCCTTGCTATCGATCCGCGCACCGGTCACACCCTGGTGCTGTCTGCCGATTCGCACCTGCTGCTGGAGCTGGACGAGAAGGGCGAACAGGTCAGTTTCATGACCCTGCTGGGCGGCTTCAACGGTCTGAAGCAGACCATCCCCCGCGCTGAAGGCGTGACCATGGACGAGGCGGGCACGCTGTACATGGTCAGCGAGCCGAACCTGTTCTACCGCTTCGAAAAACAGAAATAACCCGCCTGCCGCCGCAAGGTTGTCGTCCGGGGCAAGTGGCCTTTAAGCTTCGATTCAGACAGGCGTGATATTTCATCCGCCTGTTTTGATCCCGAGCCCAGCCCGCATGCGTCGATTTGCCCGTCCCAAGCCCCTTCTGATCATCCTCTCGGTGATTGCCCTGATCGCATTGATTGCGATCGGCCAATACCTGCGTCTGTTCGAGCGCGCCTGGTTCAACCTGCAAAGTCACTGGCAGCCCCACAGCATTGAGGCGATCAATCTGGATCAGTACCGCGTGGGCATCGAGGCTCGGGTCATCGAGGGGCTGAACGATGACGTCTCCGCGCTGACTTACGATCCGGTGCGCAAAAGCCTGTTCACCGTCACCAACAAGAATGCCGAGCTGATCGAATTGTCGCTGGAGGGCCGGATCCTGCGCCGTGTCGCGCTGATCGGTTTCGGCGATCCGGAGGCGGTCGAGTTCATCAGTGCCGACACTTACGTGATCACCGACGAGCGTCAGCAGCGCCTGATCAAGATCCATCTGGAGCACGACACTACGTTCCTCGATGCGGCGGACGCCGAGCAGATGACGCTCGGCGTGCACATGAGCGGCAACAAGGGTTTCGAAGGTCTGGCTTACGATTCAGTGGGCAAGCGTCTGTTCGTGGCCAAGGAGCGCGATCCGATGCTGATCTACGAAGTGCATGGCTTTCCCCACTTCAACCCGGAAAAGTCCTACGCGGTGCATGTCATCAACAACCCCAAGCGCGACGCCGGGATGTTCGTGCGTGACCTGTCGAGCCTGCAATACGACGAGCGCAGCGGCCATCTACTGGCGCTGTCGGACGAATCGCGGCTGATTCTGGAACTGGATGTGGACGGGCGCCCGATGAGCACGATGTCGTTGAGCGGTGGTCGGCAAGGATTGAAGAAAACCGTGCCGCAGGCGGAAGGCATTGCGATGGATGACGACGGGACGTTGTATCTGGTGAGCGAGCCGAATCTGTTTTATGTCTTCAGAAAGTCAGACCAGAACTGACATTCTTCAATGAACCCCCGTGGGAGCGGACAGGCTCCCACAGGGTCTTCAGGCTTACTCGGCCTTCAGAGTCTTCACGCCTTCGCTGGTGCCCAGCAACAGCAGATCCGCCGGACGCGCCGCGAACAGGCCGTTGGTGACCACACCGACGATTGCATTGATCTGCGCTTCCAACTCCACCGGGTTGGTGATCTGCAGGTTGTGCACGTCGAGGATGATGTTGCCGTTGTCGGTCAGCACGCCTTCGCGGTAGACCGGGTCGCCGCCCAGTTTCACCAGTTGGCGGGCCACGTGGCTGCGAGCCATCGGGATCACTTCCACCGGCAGCGGGAATGCGCCGAGCACCGGCACCAGTTTGCTGCCGTCGGCGATGCAGATGAAGGTCTTGGCCACGGCCGCGACGATCTTCTCGCGGGTCAGGGCTGCGCCGCCGCCCTTGATCAGGTTCAGGTGCTCGTCGCTTTCGTCGGCGCCGTCGATGTAGAACTCCAGGTCGCTGACCGTGTTCAGCTCGTACACCGGAATCCCGTGGCCCTTGAGGCGCGCGGCGGTGGCTTCGGAACTGGCGACCGCGCCATCGAACGCGCCCTTGTGCTGGGCCAGGGCGTCGATGAAGCAGTTGGCGGTGGAGCCGGTGCCGACCCCGACGATGCTTTTGTCGTCAAGTTTCGGAAGGATGAAGTCGACGGCGGCCTGGGCCACGGCCTGTTTGAGTTGATCCTGGGTCATGCGGGCTCCGGAAGCGGGCAAGGTAAGAACGGAAAGGCCGGCATTATAGCCTCAAGCCGGGCTAAAACCTCTGGATTCGTGTGGTCGTGCGCCCGAAAGCCGGGTTAGACTCGTTGGCCCTGCCCAACCCGCTCAGTGATGCTTTCCGATGCTCGAACAGTACGTCAAGAAGATCCTCACCTCGCGCGTTTATGACGTTGCCGTAGAAACCCCGCTGCAGAACGCCCGCCAGCTCTCCGAGCGGCTGGGCAACGACATCTGGCTCAAGCGCGAAGACTTGCAGCCGGTGTTCTCGTTCAAGATTCGCGGCGCCTACAACAAGCTGACCCAGTTGAGCGACGAAGAACGCGCTCGCGGTGTGGTCACCGCGTCGGCGGGCAACCACGCGCAGGGCCTGGCCCTGGCGGCGAAAGTGCTGGGTGTGAAGGCAACCATCGTGATGCCCAAGACCACCCCGGAGATCAAGGTCGAAGGCGTGCGCTCCCGTGGCGGCAAAGTGGTGCTGCACGGTGATTCGTTCCCGGAAGCCCTGGCCTACTCGCTGAAACTGGTCGATGAAAAAGGCTACGTCTACATCCACCCGTACGACGATCCGCACACCATTGCCGGGCAGGGCACCGTGGCGATGGAAATTCTGCGCCAGCACCCGCAGCCGCTGGACGCGATCTTCGTACCGGTGGGCGGTGGCGGTCTGATCGCCGGCATCGCGGCGTACGTGAAATACCTGCGGCCGGACATCAAGGTCATCGGCGTCGAGCCCGACGACTCCAACTGCCTGCAAGCGGCGATGGCGGCGGGTGAGCGCGTCGTGCTGCCGACCGTGGGCATCTTCGCCGACGGCGTGGCGGTGGCGCAGATCGGCCAGCACACGTTCGACATCTGCAAGGATTACGTCGATGAAGTGATCACCGTCAGCACCGACGAAATCTGTGCGGCGATCAAGGACATCTACGACGACACCCGTTCGATCACCGAACCGGCCGGCGCCCTGGGCGTGGCCGGGATCAAGAAGTATGTCGAGCAGCGCGGCGTCAGCGGCCAGACCTTCGTCGCCATCGACTCCGGCGCCAACGTCAACTTCGACCGCCTGCGCCACGTCGCCGAGCGCGCCGAGCTGGGCGAGGGTCGCGAAGCGATCATCGCCGTGACCATCCCGGAGAAGGCCGGCAGCTTCAAGGCGTTCTGCGAAGCCATCGGCAAACGCCAGATCACCGAATTCAACTATCGCTACAACACCGGCAGCGAAGCGCACATCTTCGTCGGCGTGCAGACTCACCCGGAAAACGACCCGCGCAGCGCCTTGCTGTCGAGCCTGACCGAACAGGGTTTCCCGGTACTCGACCTCACCGACAACGAACTGGCCAAACTGCATATCCGCCACATGGTCGGTGGGCGCGCGGCGCAGGTGGTCGATGAAGTGGTGTTGCGCTTCGAGTTCCCGGAGCGTCCGGGCGCGCTGTTCAACTTCCTCAACAAGCTCGGCGGGCGCTGGAACATTTCGATGTTCCACTACCGCAACCACGGCGCGGCAGATGGTCGTGTGGTCGCCGGTCTGCAAGTGCCTCATGAAGAACGTCACCTGGTTCCCGCAGCGCTGGCGGAAATCGGCTACCCGTATTGGGACGAAAGCGACAACCCGGCCTATCAGCTGTTTCTTGGCTGAGCGGCTACGCTGATGGGCAGGCCTTAAGGAAATCGGACAATGGAAACGTTAACTGCCCTGAAAACGGCGCACATGGTCGCCACCGTGGTTCTGCTGGCGAGTGCGCTGGGACTGGGCGTCTGGGTTTTACTGGCCCGGCGCAAAGGTGATGCGACGGCGGGCAGCCGCACGTTGCAGCGGCCACGGGTGTTTGTCTGGCTGCTGATGGGCCTGGCGCTGCTGAGCATGCCGTTTACGGGTTGGTGGATGGTGCATCTGGTGGGCTGGCCACTGGGGCAGACGTGGATTCTGGCCTCCAGCGTGCTGTACACCGTGGCGGCGCTGGCGTGGTTCTGGCTGCTGGTGCGCTTGAACCGGTTGCGCAAGGCGCCGGGCGGCGTCGGCAGGTTCAGCTTTGCCCTGGCGCTGTTCAGTTTTGTCTGCTTTGTCGCGATTGCCGGGTTGATGGGCGCCAAGCCGGTTTAAGGCCCGGCACCCGATCTCGAGATCAATCGCGCAGCGAGATGACCGACCAGCCGCGTTTCTCGGCTTCGGCCCGCAGATTCGGGTCCGGATCAACAGCGACCGGGTTCACCACCTGCTCCAGCAGCGGCAAGTCGTTCATTGAGTCGCTGTAGAAATAGCTGTCTTGCAGCGAATGCCCGGTCTCTTCCAGCCAGCGGTTCAGGCGCGTCACCTTGCCTTCACGGAAGCACGGCACGTCGGTGCTGCGACCGGTGTAGCGACCGTCCTGCATCTCGCACTCGGTGGCGATCAGGGTTTCAACGCCCAGGCGCTCGGCAATCGGTGCGGTGACGAAGCGGTTGGTGGCGGTGATGATCACCAGTTTGTCGCCGGCGTCGCGGTGCTTTTTCAGCAGCTCGACCGCTTTTGGCAACATCAGCGGCTCGATGCAGTCGCGCATGAAGTCGCTGTGCCATTGCTCGAGCACGGCCATGTCGGTGCGGCCGAGAATTTCCAGGCAGAAGTTCAGGTACGCGGCGTTATCCAGTTTGCCCGCCAGGTAGTCCTGATAGAACTCGTCGTTGCGTGCCTTGTAAGCGATCGGGTCGAGGAAGCCGCGTTCACACAGATAATCGCCCCAGGCGTGATCGCTGTCGCCGCCCAGAAGGGTGTTGTCCAAATCGAATAAAGCCAGGCGCATTGCAGTTACCCGCTGAAAAGTCAGTAAAAAGGCCACAAGAATACGGTCTTTTCACAAGAGTGCACATAAGGTAGGAAGCTTCATTGCTGCCTTCACAATCTTTGTGGAACAATGCGGCGACATGCGTTTGCGAGGTTGTTGCCGTGATCGACCCCGATGGTTTCCGTCCTAATGTCGGGATCATTCTGACGAATGACGCCGGACAGGTGCTATGGGCTCGCCGTATCAATCAAGATGCCTGGCAGTTTCCGCAAGGAGGGATCAATCCCGAGGAGACGCCGGAAGACGCCTTGTACCGCGAGTTGAACGAAGAAGTGGGCCTGGAACGCGAGGATGTTGAAATTCTCGCCTGTACCCGGGGCTGGTTGCGCTATCGTTTGCCGCAACGTCTGGTGCGAACCCACAGCCAACCGCTGTGCATCGGCCAGAAACAGAAGTGGTTTCTCCTGCGCCTGATCTCCAACGAGCAGCGGGTGCGGATGGATTTGACCGGTAAACCGGAGTTCGATGGCTGGCGCTGGGTCAGCTATTGGTATCCGTTGGGCCAGGTGGTGACATTCAAGCGCGAGGTGTATCGCCGCGCTCTCAAAGAGCTTGCCCCGCGCCTTTTAGCGCGCGACTGACGACGGAGTTCGACCCCGAGCCATGCTCAATACGCTGCGCAAGATCGTCCAGGAAGTTAACTCCGCCAAGGATCTCAAGGCGGCGTTGGGGATTATTGTATTGCGCGTCAAAGAGGCCATGGGCAGCCAGGTCTGCTCGGTCTACCTGCTTGATCCCGAGACCAACCGCTTCGTCCTGATGGCCACCGAGGGCTTGAACAAGCGCTCGATCGGCAAGGTCAGCATGGCACCCAACGAAGGTCTGGTCGGCCTGGTCGGCACGCGTGAAGAACCCCTGAACCTCGAAAACGCCGCGGATCACCCGCGCTACCGCTACTTCGCCGAAACCGGCGAGGAGCGCTACGCCTCGTTCCTCGGGGCGCCGATCATTCATCACCGCCGCGTCGTCGGCGTGTTGGTCATCCAGCAGAAAGAACGTCGCCAGTTCGATGAAGGTGAAGAAGCCTTCCTCGTGACCATGAGCGCGCAGCTCGCTGGCGTAATCGCTCACGCCGAGGCCACCGGTTCGATCCGAGGTCTGGGCCGTCAGGGCAAGGGCATCCAGGAAGCCAAGTTCGTCGGCGTGCCGGGTTCGCCGGGCGCAGCGGTCGGTACGGCGGTGGTCATGTTGCCGCCGGCGGATCTGGACGTGGTGCCGGACAAGCACATCGACGACATCGATGCCGAGCTGGAGCTGTTCAAGACCGCCATCGAAGGCGTGCGCGCCGACATGCGTGCCTTGTCGGCCAAACTGGCGACCCAGTTGCGTCCGGAAGAGCGCGCGCTGTTCGACGTCTACCTGATGATGCTCGACGATGCCTCGCTGGGCAGCGAAATCACCACCGTGATCAAGACCGGCCAGTGGGCCCAAGGCGCGTTGCGTCAGGTGGTCACCGATCACGTCAACCGTTTCGAATTGATGGACGATGAATACCTGCGTGAGCGGGCGTCGGACGTCAAGGATCTGGGCCGTCGTCTGCTCGCCTACTTGCAGGAGGAGCGTCAGCAGAACCTGGTCTACCCGGAAAAAACCATTCTGGTCAGCGAAGAACTGACGCCGGCAATGCTCGGCGAGGTGCCGGAAGGCACGCTGGTCGGTCTGGTCTCGGTACTCGGTTCGGGCAACTCCCACGTCGCGATCCTGGCCCGGGCCATGGGCATCCCGACGGTCATGGGTCTGGTCGACCTGCCGTATGCCAAGGTCGACGGCATCGACATGATCGTCGATGGCACCAAGGGCGATGTCTACACCAACCCCAGCGAAGTGTTGCGCAAGCAATTCGCCGACGTGGTGGAAGAAGAGAAACAACTGGCGCTGGGCCTCGATACCCTGCGCGACCTGCCGTGCGTGACCCTCGATGGCCACCGCATGCCGCTGTGGGTCAACACCGGCCTGCTGGCGGACGTGGCGCGGGCGCAGAAACGTGGCGCCGAAGGCGTCGGTCTGTACCGCACCGAAGTGCCGTTCATGATCAACCAGCGTTTCCCGAGCGAGAAGGAACAACTGGCGATCTACCGCGAGCAGCTTGCCGCGTTCCACCCGCAACCGGTGACCATGCGCAGCCTGGACATCGGTGGCGACAAGTCGTTGTCGTACTTCCCGATCAAGGAAGACAACCCGTTCCTCGGCTGGCGCGGGATCCGCGTCACCCTCGACCACCCGGAAATCTTCCTGGTGCAGACCCGCGCGATGCTCAAGGCCAGCGAAGGCCTGAACAACCTGCGGATCCTGCTGCCGATGATCTCCGGCATCCACGAGCTCGAAGAGGCGCTGCACCTGATTCACCGTGCCTGGGGCGAAGTGCGCGACGAAGGCACCGACGTGCCTATGCCGCCGGTGGGCGTGATGATTGAAATTCCTGCGGCGGTCTACCAGACCAAGGAACTGGCGCGGATGGTGGACTTCCTGTCGGTCGGCTCCAACGACCTGACCCAGTACCTGCTGGCCGTGGACCGCAACAACCCACGGGTGGCCGATCTCTACGACTACCTGCACCCGGCGGTGCTGCAAGCCCTGCAAACCGTGGTGCGCGACGCCCATGCCGAAGGCAAGCCGGTGAGCATCTGCGGCGAGATGGCCGGTGACCCGGCGGCCGCGGTGCTATTGATGGCGATGGGCTTCGACAGCCTGTCAATGAACGCCACCAACCTGCCGAAGGTGAAGTGGATGCTGCGTCAGATCAACCTGAGCAAGGCCAAGGATCTGCTGGCGGAACTGATGACTATCGATAACCCGCAAGTTATCCACAGCTCGCTGCAGTTGGCGCTGAAGAACCTCGGATTGGCGAAGATGGTCAGTCCAGCGGCGGCCAAACCTCTCTGAGCACAGGATCGCAGCCTTCGGGCTGCGATCTTCAGAGGTTGATTTCCACTTCCCCCAAGTGCCCGCCATACGGCCCGAAACTGCGCTCCACCATCCGCCGCGTCCCGTCGGCCTGCACAATCAGCGCCGTACTCGCTCGGGTTCCATAGCTCTGGCTGGCAATAAACACACTCGACAGCAACGACTCGGTCGCCAGGCCCACGCCGGTGTCCGGCAGTTCGGCAAACGGCGCGGTCTGAGCATCGCCCAGCAGCGCGAGCAACTGCTCGGGTTGTGGATCATCCAGCACCGCATTCAATGCAGCCTTGGCCTTGAGCAGTTTCGGCCACGGCGTATCCAGCCCGGCGTTTGAAAGCCCGTAGAGGCCCGGCTGCAACATCACCGGTTCCGAAGACCGGGCGTTGAAATGCCACAGCTCATGAGCATTGCCCAGCAGCAGATTGAACCCGGCATACTCCGGCGAACGGGCGACAACGTCGGACAAATAGTCATCGATCGACAGGTTTCCGGTCAGAAACCCCGCCACCAACTCGCCCCGGGAGCGCCGGGCCGGTGGCTGATGCGGATCACGGATGTTGGTCAGTGCGGCAAAACGTCCATTGGCGCCGAGGCCGAGCCAGGTGCCTCCGGCCTCCAGATCCCGTCCGGCATGGACGTGCGGCGCTTCCGGCCACTGGGCCAGCGGCAGGCTGGGCCGGGCGTAGAACTCGTCACGGTTGGCCGCGACGATCAGCGGCTGGGCATGCCCCGGCCGCCAGGCGAAAACGATCAGGCACATAAGGTGGTCCTGTGTGTTTTCTGCCCACTCTACGCAGACATCGTCCGTGCATCCATCGCCAGTGGAGCCGAAGGCCATGCATCCGTTACCATGCCGCTCCGGTTTTGGGGATGCGCCTTGGAGGCAGCATGGAATTTCTGCTCTATCTGGCGCTGGGTGCCTGTGCAGGCGTGCTGGCCGGGCTGTTCGGGGTTGGCGGCGGGATCATCATCGTTCCGGTGCTGGTGTTCAGTTTCACCTTGCAGGGCTTCGATCCGTCGATCCTGACCCACCTGGCCGTCGGCACGTCGCTGGCGACGATCATCTTCACCTCGGTCAACGCCGTGCGTGAACATCATCGACGTGGTGCGGTGCGCTGGCCGATCTTCAAGTGGATGACCGTCGGGATTCTGCTCGGCGCCGGTTTCGGCGCGCTGACGGCCGAAGCGATCTCCGGGCCCAATCTGCAGAAAATCATCGGTGTATTCGCCCTGGTGATCGCGGCGCAGTTGGCGCTGGACGTCAAACCCAAGGCCAGCCGAACGGTGCCCGGCAAGCTTGGTCTGACCATGGCCGGCAGTGTGATCGGCTGGGCGTCGGCGATTTTCGGGATTGGCGGCGGCTCGCTGACCGTGCCGTTCCTGACCTGGCGCAGCGTGCCGATGCAGCAGGCGGTGGCGACATCGTCGGCCTGTGGCCTGCCGATTGCCGTGGCAAGTGCAATAAGTTTCATGATTCTGGGCTGGCATGATCCGTTGCTGCCGGCCCATAGTCTCGGGTTTGTGTATCTGCCGGCGCTGCTGGGCATTGCGTTGACCAGCATGGTGTTCGCCCGTCTCGGCGCGCGGCTGGCGCACAAGTTGTCGCCGAAGTTGCTGAAACGGCTGTTCGCCGCTTTGCTGTTCTGCGTGGGGCTGAGCTTTTTGTTCTGAGCAGGCCACAATCCTGGCTTAATCCTGAGGTGGCAGCGTCGCCCGGGAATTTTGAAGATTTGAACTCTAACGAGGAGTCGCAATGCTGCCTTACCCGCAGATCGACCCGGTGGCCCTGGCCATCGGTCCGCTGAAAATCCACTGGTACGGCCTGATGTATCTGGTCGGCATTGGCGGTGCGTGGCTGCTGGCGTCGCGCCGGCTCAACCGTTTCGACCCGACCTGGACCAAGGAGAAACTCTCCGATCTGGTGTTCTGGCTGTCGATGGGCGTGATTGTCGGCGGGCGACTGGGCTATGTGCTGTTCTACGATCTGAGCGCCTACATCGCCAACCCGACGCTGATTTTCGAAGTGTGGAAGGGCGGCATGTCGTTCCACGGCGGCTTCATCGGCGTGATGCTGGCGGCGTTGTGGTTCGGCAAGCGTAACGGCAAGTCGTTCTTCCAGTTGATGGACTTCGTCGCGCCGATGGTGCCGATCGGCCTGGGGGCCGGACGCATCGGCAACTTCATCAACGCCGAGCTGTGGGGCAAGGCCACCGACGTGCCGTGGGCCATGGTGTTCCCGCCGTTCAGCGACCCGGCGCAACTGCCGCGTCACCCGTCGCAGCTGTACCAGTTCGCGCTCGAAGGCGTCGCGCTGTTCCTGATCCTCTGGCTGTTCTCGCGCAAGCCGCGTCCAACCATGGCGGTCTCGGGCATGTTCGCCCTGTTCTATGGCATCTTCCGTTTCATCGTCGAATTCGTCCGCGTGCCGGACGCGCAACTGGGCTACCTCGCCTGGAACTGGCTGACCATGGGTCAGGTACTGTGTGTACCGATGATCATCGGCGGGCTGTTCCTGATCTGGCTGGCCTACCGTCGTGCCCCGGCGGCACCGGTTGCACCGACGGCTTAAATATTCGAACCCCGGCGCGGTTGGCCGGGGCTCAAGGACACAGGTAACTCATGAAGCAATATCTCGATCTGGTGTCGCACGTCATCAACAACGGCACCAAACAGGCCAACCGTACCGGCGTGAACACCATCAGCTTTCCGGGCGCGATGCTGCGCTTCGATCTGCAGGAAGGTTTCCCGGCGATCACCACCCGCAAGATGGCCTTCAAATCGGCCATCGGCGAGATGTGCGGCTTTCTGCGTGGCGTGAACAATGCTGCGGAATTCCGTGCGCTGGGCTGCAAGGTCTGGGATCAGAACGCCAACGAAAACGCCCAGTGGCTGGCCAACCCGTTCCGCCAGGGCGAAGACGACCTCGGCGAAATCTACGGCGTGCAATGGCGCAAATGGCCGGCGTACAAGCAGATCCCGCTGAGCAACACCGCCGCCATCGAACAAACCCTGAGCAACGGCTACAAGCAGATTGCCCAGGGCGAAGAAGACGGCCAGGCCTACGTGGTGCTGTACAAAGCCATCGATCAGGTGCGCCAGTGCGTTGACACGATCATCAAGGACCCGGGCAGCCGCCGCATCCTGTTCCACGGCTGGAACTGCGCCCAGCTCGATGAAATGGCTTTGCCGCCGTGCCATCTGCTGTACCAGTTCCACCCGAATGTCGAGACCAAAGAGATTTCCCTGACCCTCTACATCCGCTCCAACGACCTGGGTCTGGGCACGCCGTTCAACCTCACCGAAGGCGCTGCACTGCTGAGCCTGATCGGTCGCCTGACCGGTTATACGCCGCGCTGGTTCACCTATTTCATCGGTGACGCCCACGTCTACGAGAACCACCTCGACATGCTCAACGAACAGCTCAAGCGCGAGCCGTTCGCCATGCCGAAGTTGAAGATTTCGGATCGCGTGCCGGAGTTTGCCAAGACGGGTGTTTATCAGCCGGAATGGCTGGAGCTGGTGGAGCCGAGCGACTTCTCGCTGGAAGGCTACGAGCACCATGCGCCGATGACCGCGCCGATGGCGGTCTGAAGCAGGGTGATCAAAACACTGAGGGAGCCAAATGGCTCCCTCAGTCGTTTCTGGCGTTCTTAATGGCCGTGACTGCGGCCCACATGCGAATGCTCGACCTCCGCAGCCACAACTCCGCCACTCACTTCCAGCCGTTGCAGGATCCCGCACTGATCCGCTTCCGGCCCTTCGCCACAACGCTGGCGCAGGTCGAGCAGTTGCGTCTGCAACGCCAACAACCCATCGATTCGCGCCTTGACGTGCTGGATGTGCTCGTCGATCAGCGCATTCACGCTTTCGCACTGATCCTGCGGGCTGTCGCGCAAGGCGAGCAGGCTGCGGATCTCTTCGAGGGTCATGTCGAGGGTGCGGCAGTTGCGGATGAAGGTCAGGCGCTCGGCGTGGGCCTGAGTGTAGACGCGGTAGTTGCCGTCACTGCGGGCCGGTTCCGGCAGCAGGTTTTCGCGCTCGTAGTAGCGGATGGTTTCTACGGCGCAATCGGTCTGTTTCGCCAGTTCTCCGATCTTCATGACAGCGATCTCCAAAGGGGTGCTTGACCCTATAGTGGCTACAGGGTCTTTACTTGGCAACAGGCACCTTCATGGACGCGACCAATGAGCGATTCCCAGCACACCCACCCTCACACCCACAAACCGGGCGACGGGCACGATCACAGTCATAAATTGCAGCCTGTGCATAAGCATTCCCACGGCGGCGATTCCTGCTGTTCGTCGAAAGCCGCTGCGCCGGCGCTGGTACAACTGAGTGAGGCGAAAAGCGCCGACGCCCGGCTGAGCAGTTTCCGCATCGAGGCGATGGACTGCCCGACCGAGCAGACGCTGATCCAGAACAAGCTCGGCAAACTCGCCGGGATCCAGCAGCTGGAATTCAACCTGATCAACCGCGTGCTCGGCGTGACCCACAATCTGCCGGACACCGCGCCGATCATCGACGCGATCAAATCCCTCGGCATGCAGGCCGAGCCGCTCGAGGCGGGCGTTGATTCCCCGGCCGCCGCCCCGGTGAAAAAACACTGGTGGCCGCTGGCGCTGTCCGGCGTCGGTGCGCTCGCTGCCGAAGTGATCCACTTCACCAGCGCCGCGCCGACCTGGGTGGTGGCGATCATCGCGCTGATCTCGATCCTCAGCGGTGGCCTCACCACCTACAAGAAGGGCTGGATCGCCCTGAAGAACCGCAACCTCAACATCAACGCCCTGATGAGCATCGCCGTGACCGGCGCCGTGTTGATCGGCCAATGGCCGGAAGCGGCGATGGTGATGTTCCTGTTCACCGTGGCCGAGCTGATCGAAGCGCGCTCGCTGGATCGCGCACGCAACGCCATCAGCGGTTTGATGCAGATGACCCCGGAGCAGGCGACTGTGTTGCAGGCTGACGGCAACTGGGTCGAACTGGATGTGAAAAGCATCGATCTCGGCGCCCGTGTGCGGGTAAAACCCGGCGAGCGTATTGCGCTGGACGGTGAAGTCGTCAGCGGCAGTTCGACTATCGATCAGGCGCCGATCACCGGTGAAAGCCTGCCGGTGGAAAAAACCGTCGGCGACAAAGTGTTCGCCGGCACCATCAACCAGGCCGGTTCGCTGGAGTATGCGGTGACGGCAGCGGCGAACAATTCCACCCTGGCGCGAATCATCCACGCCGTGGAACAGGCGCAAGGCGCGCGGGCGCCCACCCAGCGCTTTGTCGATCAGTTCTCGAAAATCTACACCCCGGTGGTCTTCGTCCTGGCCCTGGCCGTTGCGATCATCCCGCCGCTGTTCATGGGCGCCGTGTGGTTCGACTGGATCTACCGCGCGCTGGTGCTGCTGGTCGTCGCGTGCCCGTGCGCACTGGTGATTTCCACCCCGGTGACCATCGTCAGCGGCCTCGCCGCAGCGGCGCGCAAAGGCATTCTGGTCAAAGGCGGCGTGTACCTGGAGGGCGGTTTCAAACTCGACTATCTGGCCCTCGACAAGACCGGCACCATCACCCACGGCAAGCCGGTGCAGACCGACTACCTGTCCCTCGATCCGACCGCCGACGCCACGGCGCCGGCGATTGCCGCCGCGCTGGCCGGGCGTTCCGATCACCCGGTGTCGCTGGCCATCGCCAACGCAGCTGTGGATAAAGGTTTCACCACGCTGGTTGTGGATAACTTCGAAGCGCTGGCCGGGCGTGGTGTGAAGGGTGAGGTCAACGGCCAGGCCTACCACCTGGGCAACCATCGTTTGGTGGAAGAACTGGGCCTTTGCTCGCCGCAACTGGAAGAAAAACTGTTCGCGCTGGAAAAACAGGGCAAGTCCGTGGTGCTGCTGCTCGACCGTTCCGGCCCGCTGGCATTGTTTGCCGTGGCCGACACGGTCAAGGAAACCAGCCGCGAAGCGATTCGCCAGTTGCACGATCTGGGCGTGAAAACCCTGATGCTCACCGGCGACAACGTCCACACCGCGCAGGCCATTGCGGCGCAGGTCGGGATCGATCAGGCCAAGGGCGACTTGCTGCCCACCGACAAACTGCAAGCCATCGAAGAACTGTACGCGCAGGGCCGTCGGGTCGGCATGGTCGGCGACGGTATCAACGATGCGCCGGCACTGGCTCGGGCGGAGATCGGTTTTGCGATGGCGGCGGCTGGCACCGATACGGCGATTGAAACCGCCGATGTCGCCCTGATGGACGACGATCTGCGCAAGATTCCGGCGTTCATCTGTTTGTCCCGCAACACGGCCAGCATCCTGAAACAGAACATTGCGTTGGCATTGGTGATCAAGGCTATCTTTCTTGGGGTAACCTTCGCCGGGCTCGCCACCATGTGGATGGCGGTGTTTGCCGACATGGGCGTGAGCCTGCTGGTGGTGTTCAACGGTTTGCGCCTGTTGCGCAAATAGAGGAAGAGGGGCGGTTGTGCTGAGTGCCGAGCTGAAAGCGTTTTACATGGTGGCCCGCCTGGGCAGCATCACGCTGGCGGCGAAAAAGCTCGGCCTCAGCCAACCGACCGTGACCACCCAGATCCGCAATCTGGAAAGCCAGTACTCGGTGGAGCTGTTCTACCGTGGCGGCCGGCGCCTGAGTGTCAGCGATGAAGGTGCGCGGCTGTTGCCGATGGTCAAGGCGCTGTTGCAGCAGGAGGCCGATATCGAGTTCTTCCTGCGCAACAGTGGTCAGGTTCAGGGCACCCTGCGCATCGCCGCCACCGCGCCGTATTACATCCTCGATCTGGTGAAGACCTTCCGCGAACGGCTGCCGCAGGTGGAAGTGTCGGTGGAAATCGGCAACTCGCAGCAAGTGCTCGAAGCGCTGGAGGATTACCGGGTGGATGTCGC
The DNA here is from genome assembly GCF_014863605.1 of Pseudomonas allokribbensis. NCBI lineage: Bacteria > Pseudomonadati > Pseudomonadota > Gammaproteobacteria > Pseudomonadales > Pseudomonadaceae > Pseudomonas > Pseudomonas allokribbensis. The sequence goes on along the minus strand of NZ_CP062252.1, from coordinate 6,179,220 downwards.
GGCATCGTCGCAATTGCTCGACGATGCACGGCTGATCCGCCGGGTGCTTGGAAGCGATCCGCTGGTGCTGGCGGTGCATCGCAATCATCCGCTGGCGGCGCATGACCATGTGACGCTGAGTGCACTGGCCGGGCATACCCTGTTGATGCGTGAACCGGGTTCGACCACCCGTCGCTTGACCGAAGAATTGCTGGCCGGTGCCGGGGTCAGTTTCGGCCCGTTGCTGGAGATCGGCAGCCGTGAATCGATCCGCGAAGCGGTGCTGCGCAACATCGGCATCAGCATCATCGCCCGACAGGAAGTGCCGCATGATCCGCAGTTGCGGGTGCTGACCCTGGAGAATGCGCCGCAGATTCCCGAATACCTCTACTGCCTCAAGGAGCGCAAGAACGCCCGGTTGCCGGCGGCGTTTCTCGGGCTGGCGCAGGAAATGTCCCCGGCCTGATCAACCCAAATCCCTGAATACCACTATCGGTCGATTTTGCCTTGTTGCCATATGACCGACGCATTACAACTCTAGGATTTGCCTCATCTGCTTGATGAGGTCTGTCCATGAACCCTGCAATCGCAACTGCCCTGACCAACCCCGGCGCCCCGATGAAAGTGCGCGGCGTGCAGAAGCGCTTCGGCGCCTTCACCGCGCTGGATAACGTCTCCCTCGATGTCGCGGCCGGTGAGCTGGTGTGCCTGCTCGGCCCGTCGGGCTGTGGCAAGACCACGCTGTTGCGCTGCATCGCCGGTCTGGAGAAGCAGGACAGTGGCGAGTTGTACCTCGGCGATCGCGATGTTTCCCACCTCGCGCCGCAGGCTCGGGACTACGGCATCCTGTTCCAGTCCTACGCGCTGTTCCCCAATCTGACCGTCGAAGCGAACATTGCCTACGGCCTCGCCGGCAGCGGCCGTGATGAAGTGCGCCGTCGCGTCGGTCAGATGCTGGAACTGGTCGGCCTCACCGGCAGTGAGAAAAAGTACCCGGGCCAGTTGTCCGGCGGCCAGCAGCAACGGGTCGCACTGGCCCGAGCCTTGGCCCCCGCGCCGTCGCTGTTGCTGCTCGACGAACCGATGTCGGCCCTCGACGCCCGCGTCCGCGAGCATCTGTGCACCGAGTTGCGTCAGCTGCAACGCAACCTCGGCATCACCACCCTGATGGTCACCCACAATCAGGACGAAGCCATGCTGATGGCCGACCGCATCGCCGTGATGAACAACGGCAAGGTCGAGCAGTACGCCACCCCGCAGGAAATCTACAACCGCCCGGCCACGCCATTTGTGGCCGAGTTCGTCGGCCAGGGCAACTGGCTGCCGTTCCAGCGCAGCAGCGACAGCCACGCCAAGGTCGGCGGGATGAACCTGCGTCTGGCCGACGGCAGCGTCCACAGCCCGTCGGGCCGACTGTTCTGCCGTCCGGAAGCGATCAACGTCAATCCGCTGGTGCACGAAGAAAACCTGTTCCCGGCCAAGGTCCGCGAGATCACTTTCCTCGGCAACCGCTGCCGCATGAGCTTCGAGCTCGATCAATTGCCCGGCCACGCCTTGCTCGCCGAACTGGCACCGGAAGCCATGCCGCGCCTCGGCGCCCAGCAAATCATGGTCGCCTTGCCGCCACGCAGCCTGCAGGTGTTTGCCTGATGAACAGCAACCTCGCACTGCCGCTACCGCAAAAGCAGGCGCGGCAGGTGTCCGGGGCCGAGGTCGGCGACCGGATCTTCGTCCTCGGCGGCAAACTCCTGCTGCTGGTGCTGCTCGGTGTGGCGGTGCTGTTGCCGTTGCTGGCGATCTTCTGGCGTGGTTTCAGCAGCGAAGCCGGGCAGGGCGGTGGCTGGTTGGCGGCGAAGGAACTGGTGACCAGCGACAATTTTCACTGGTTGCTCGGTAACAGCCTGAAGGTTTCCCTCAGCGTCGCGGCCATCGTCGTACCGCTGGCCTACCTGTTTGCCTACGCGTTGCAACGCACGTTGATTCCCGCCAAAGGCATCTGGCGCGGGATTTCCCTGCTGCCGCTGATGGCGCCGTCGATGTTGCCGGGGATTGCCCTGGTCTATCTGTTCGGCAATCAGGGCATGTTGCGCGGGCTGCTGTCGGACAACATCTACGGTTTCTGGGGGATTGTTCTGGGTGAGGTGATCTACACCTTCCCACACGCCTTGATGATTTTGCTGTCAGCCCTGTCGCTGGCGGATGCGCGACTGTTCGACGCCGCGTCGAGCATGGGCGCCAGTCCTGCGAAAGCCTTCCGCAGCATCACCTGGCCGGCGACTCGCCAGGCTGTGTTCGCCGCGTTCTGTCTGGTGTTCACCCTGACCATCACCGATTTCGGTGTGCCGGTAGTGGTCGGTGGCGACTATCAGGTGCTGGCGCTGGAAGCCTACAAAGCGGTGGTCGGCCAACAGCAATTCGGTCGCGGCGCATTGATCGGCATGGTTCTGCTGCTGCCGGCGCTGTTCAGCTTCGGCGTCGATGCCTGGCTGCGTCGGCGTCACGGCGACTCCATGAGCGGTCGCGCCCAGGTGTTCAAACCGGCACCGTCGAAGAAGCGCGACGCCTGTTATCTGGCCATCGTCCTGTTGATCAGTGCGGCGTTGCTACTGGTGTTCGGCATGGCGGTGTTCTCGTCGCTGGTGAAGTTCTGGCCGTACAACCTGTCGCTGTCACTCAACCACTATCAGTTCAACGAGACCGCCGGCGGTGGCTGGCTGGCCTACGGCAACAGTTTGAAAATGGCGCTGGGCACGGCGTTGATCGGCAGCGTACTGATCTTCACCGGCGCCTACCTGATGGAAAAGACCCGCAGCCAGCGCGGGCTGAATCTGACCTTGCGCATGCTCAGTTTCGTACCGATGGCGGTGCCGGGGCTGGTGCTGGGGCTGGGTTACGTCTTCTTCTTCAACCTCACCGGCAACCCGCTGCACGTGCTGTACGGGACCATGACCCTGCTGATCGTCTGCACCATTGCTCACTATTTGACCACCGCGCAGATGACCGCCACCACCGCGCTGCGCCAGCTCGATGCCGAGTTCGAAGCCGCCGCGCTGTCGCTGAAAGCGCCGCTGTACCGGCATTACCTGCGGGTTACCGTGCCCATCTGCCTGCCGGCGCTGCTGGACATCGTGCGCTACCTGTTCGTCTCGGCCATGACCACTGTGTCGGCGGCGATCTTCCTCTACAGCCCCGACACCATCCTCGCGGCGGTGGCGGTGCTGAACATGGATGACGCCGGCAACGTCGGCGGCGCGGCGGCGATGTCGACCCTGATTCTGTTCACCTCGGCGGGCGTGTCCTTGCTGCTGGCGTGGGCTTCGCGCGGCTTGCTGCGCCGTTCCCAGGCCTGGCGGCAAACGGCGCCCGGTCACTGATTCACGACTTATCCCTATCGCCTCAACTCACCTACAGGAAAACGATCATGTTCAAGCCTATGGCCCTGGCCGCTGCTGTGCTCGCTACTTTCAGCCTGAATGCCTTCGCGGCAAAAACCGAGTTGACGGTGTACACCGCCCTCGAAGCCGAACAGCTTAAGAGCTATAAGGAAGCGTTCGAAAAGGCCAACCCGGACGTCGAGATCAAGTGGGTGCGCGATTCCACCGGGATCATCACCGCCAAACTGCTGGCCGAAAAAGAGCGTCCACAGGCTGACGCGGTGTGGGGCCTGGCAGCATCGAGCCTGGCGATCCTCGATCAGCAAGGCATGCTGCAAAGCTATGCGCCGAAGGATCTGGGCAAGATCGGTGCGAACTACCGCGACGCCGCCAACCCGCCAGCCTGGGTCGGCATGGACGTCTGGGCCGCAACCATTTGCTTCAACACTGTCGAGGCCGAGAAACAAGGCCTGACCAAACCGGTGAGCTGGCAGGACCTGACCAAGCCTGAGTACAAAGGCAAGATCGTGATGCCGAACCCGGCCTCGTCCGGCACCGGTTTCCTCGACGTCAGCGCCTGGCTGCAAACCTTCGGCGAGAAGCAGGGCTGGGCTTACATGGACGGTCTGCACCAGAACATCGGCCAATACGTTCACTCCGGTTCCAAGCCTTGCAAACTGGCGGCCGCTGGCGAATTCCCGATCGGGATTTCCTTCGAATACCCGGCCGTACAGTTGAAACGCCAGGGTGCACCGCTGGACATCATCCTGCCGAAGGAAGGCCTGGGCTGGGAGATCGAAGCGACTGCCGTGATCAAAGGCACGCCGCACGAAGAGGCTGCGAAGAAACTGGCTGACTTCTCCGCCAGCGCCCCGGCGATGGATCTGTACAAGGAAAACTTCGCCGTCCTCGCCCAGCCGGGCATCGCCAAGCCGCAGACCGAACTGCCGGCCGACTACGAGCAGCGCCTGATCAAGAACGACTTTGCCTGGGCCTCGAAGAACCGCGACGAGATCCTGACCGAATGGCGCAAGCGCTATGACGGCAAGTCCGAGAAAGTGGTCGCCAAGTAAAATCTTCATCGACTGACAGGGCCCCATCGCTGGCTTGTCAGCGATGGCGGTCTCTTATTCAGAGCACCTCTCAATGACACAACACAAAGACTTGCTGATCGTCGGCGCCGGCATCCTGGGCCTGTCCCACGCCTATGCCGCCGCCCGGCGTGGTCTCAAAATCACGGTTTTCGAGCGCACCGCTACGCCACTCGGCGCGTCGGTTCGCAACTTCGGCCAGGCACTGGTCACCGGTCAGCCACCGGGCCCGATGCTCGAACTGGCCAAGGCCAGCCGCGAGATCTGGGGTCAGTGGGCGCAGCTCGCCGGCCTGCAACTCAAGCGCAACGGCTCGTACCTGTTCGCCCGTACCGAGGCCGAAGAGCACTTGCTCGAAGCCTTCTGCGCCGGGCGCGCCGTGGAGCACGACTATCGCGTCAACCTGTTGCGCGGTGCCGCATTACGAGATCTGTATGGCGGCCAGTTCAGTCATCACCGCGCCGCGCTGCACGGGATGGACGATCAACAGTTGTATTCCCGGGAAGCGATTCCGGCGCTGATCGATTACCTGCGTCGCGAACTCAACGTCGAGTTCCACTTCTCGACGCTGGTGCGCGACGTCGAGCCGGGGAGGCTGCAAAGCACTGCCGGCACTTTTACCGCCGAGCAGATCATTGTCTGTTCCGGCCACGATTATCAGACCTTGCTGGCCGAGCCGATTGCCGCCCTCGACCCGCAGATCTGCCGCCTGCAAATGCTCCGCGCCCGGCCGCAAATTGACCTGAACCTGCAACACGCCTTGCTCACCGGCCTCAGCTGCGTGCACTACGGCGCCTTCGCCGACTTGCCGGAAGCCGCAGCGGTGCAGGCGCAAATCCTGCGCGAGCAACCGCACCTGCAGGAAAACGGCATTCACCTGCTGATCAGCCCGACGCCGTATGGCGAACTGATCATCGGCGACTCGCACCATTACGGCAGCGATCCGTCGCCGTTCAACGCCGAGCAGGTCGACAACTGGATGCTCGAGCTGGCCGAACAGACCCTCGGCTGCAAGGTGCAAGTGGTCGAGCGCTGGCAGGGTGTCTATGGTTCTCGGGGGCCGGGGCCGTTTTCGTTCCTGCGTCCGGCGCCGGGGCTGAGTGTGGCGCTGATGCACAGCGGCGTCGGCATGAGCGTCGGCCCGGCCATGGCCGAGCGCAATGTCGCACAGCTTTTTGGAGAGAACTGATGTTGAGTCACGAGCAAGTCATCGACCGGGTGTTCGGGCTCTATGAGCGGTTTGGTGCCAGCGACTATATCGGCGAACCGGTGTCGCAGATCGAGCACATGTCCCAGGCGGCGCAACTGGCCATCGCCGAAGGTTTTGACGATGAAGTGGTGCTCGCCGCGTTCTTCCATGACATCGGCCACTTGTGTGCCGAAGGCGCGGAGAACATGGGCGGTTACGGCGTCGTCAGCCACGAACGCCTCGGTGCCGATTATTTGCGTGAGGCCGGATTCAGCGAACGCATGGCGCGTCTGGTGGAGTATCACGTCCAGGCCAAGCGCTATCTGACACTCAGGGATTCGGGTTATTACGAGCGCTTGAGCGAAGCCAGCCGACGCACTCTGGAATATCAGGGCGGGGTGATGACGGAGGCTGAAGCCGATGCGTTCGAGCGGGATCCGTTGTGCGCTGTGAGTTTGCGGATGCGCCAGTGGGATGAGCTGGCGAAGGAGATGGCGGTGCCGGTGATGGATCTTGCGGTGTTGAAGCACAAGGCTTTCACATTGCTGTCCCGCGAGGCGCGCTGAACCTTCTTACGCCAAACCGGGAAACGGTGCATGGCGCGTGTTGCTCCTTCGGCACAGACTGGTTTTTTGCCGAAGGAGCGCACGGATGCGTTTTTTGAAAGTGATTGCCCGGGATCGATCGGGCAGCGGCGCAGGGGACAGTGTCCAGCTGCGTTTTCATGACAGCGAACAGGACTGGCGCGAAGCCTCGGCCCGTGAAGTCGCGCAACTGCGCAGCTTCTCCAGCACCTATCTGAAATGCGCCTGGTTCAACGCGGCCGATGAGGACACCCGTCATCTACGGATCTTTGCCCTGAACCCCGGCAGCGATGGAACGCCGGAGTCAGTGAGGCTGCACTTTCACCAGGGTGAAACCATCGCTTACAAAGCTGCCGTTCATGATCTGGATAACGATGGTGGCTTTGAGGTTGTCCTGTGTTCGGACGTCGACAACGACGGGCGCGCCAATCGCACGGATCGCAGCCGCGTGACGGCGCTGGTCAAGCAGTTCCTCAAGGTTGGCTGGCTCTAGAGTTCGAGCACCTTGCCCACCAGTCCTTCGATCTGTTCCTGGCGCTGGGCCTGATTCAGCTTCGGATGCGGATTGAGTGACGACCATTGCGGGTGGGCCCGGGCGATGTTCAGCGCCTCCGGCAACTTGCCTTCGCGCCAGGTCTTGTCCTGTGGCGTCGCCACTTGAACGGCATCAATCGCCGCATGACCACGGGCATTCAGCGCTTGCAACAGTTGCCGCTGACGCAGCGCCAGCAGGCGCAACACGTTGTCGTCGACCGTCAGTTCCCTTTGTCCCTTGATCTTGCCCAGCAGGCGATTGCCGTAGCTGCGGGCGGTTTGCAGGGCGCCGCCGGCAATTGCGCCGGCCAGGGCGGCGGCGCCGAGGGTGATGCCGCCCACCAGCAGATCCACACCTGCACCGGCCGCTGCGCCGGCCGCAATCCCGCCGCCGACCCGCACCCCCAGTTGCTTGAGGGTTTCCGGATTGAACAGGTCATCGCCCCAACGCCCGTCGAGCAGCGGCAAATCACTGGCCGCGGCGTCTTGCGGTCGGAAGGCGTAGAGCTTGAGCAGCGCTTCGACGCATTTCTGCTCGCGTTGGCGCACGGCCTTGCGCAGTTCGCTGATGGCCTGTTGTTCCTGTTCAGCATTGCTCGCCACACTGCGCCGGCACGCAGCACAGTCGATCAGCAATTCGGCGATCAGGCGTGCGGCACTTTGCTCACGGGCGAGGCGTTGGGCCTGTTGATCGGCGATCAGCCGTTCAAGCTGGGGGCGGGCATTTTCCAGCAGCAACGCGAGGCTTTCGTACAGTCGTCGCTCACCATCCTCGGGCGGGGCGACGCTGTCGAAGCGCACCAGCGCGTGCAGTCCCAGGCGCGCCAGTGCTTCACGCCAGTCCGGCTCGCGGTGGTTGGCACTGCTGACGAAATTCAACACCGGTAGCAACGGCTTGCCGCAACTGGCCAGCACCTCCAGTTCATCACGGTACTTGGCCAGTACCGGTTCTCGGGCGTCGATCACATACAGGCCGGCGTCGGAGTCGAGCAGTTGCCGCAACACTTTGGCTTCCTGTTCGAAACGCTGGCGCGCTTCGCTGCCGTCGAGAAACCGCGCCAACCGCGCCGGGCCGTCGAGGCGTTCGCCGGGGCGTTCCAGGCGCTCGAGAAAATCCAGCAGGGCGATGGCGTCTTCCAGGCCCGGCGTGTCGTAGAGGTCAAGCAATGGTTCGCCATCCACCGACAACCGCGCGCCTTCGACATGCCGCGTGGTGCTCGGGCGATGGGAGACTTCGCCGAAACCGACATCGCGGGTCAGAGTGCGCAGCAGCGAAGTCTTGCCGACGTTGGTGTGACCGACCACGGCCAGTTTCAGCGGTGCTTTCCAGGCATCAGTCATGTCCGTGCTCCAGCCAGTTCAACGGGGCGCAATCGGCGAACGGCAGTTCGAGTTGTTGCAGCGCCACGTGCCAGTCGCCGAGGCGTTCGGCGTCCAGTCCTTGTCCCGGCGGCGCCTGCAACAGCCAGATTCGGGTCGCGGCGGCATTGCGCGCCAGCTCGGCGATCAGCGCAAGGCTGCCGCGATCCGGGGAGCGTCTCGGATCGCAGGCAATCGCGAGGCGTGCCGGCGGAAAACGGCTGAGCTGTTCGAGCAGTTTGTTGCGTGATTCACGACTGTCGAGGATGCCGGCGTTGCTGACGTTCTTCGGCAGCGCCGGCGGCCATGGGTGCTGATCGTCGAGCTCGATCGCCACCAGCAGGGCGCCATCGCTGGCGTGTTCGCCGACGGCGATTTCGACGCGGTGCAGTTGCGCAGGCTCAGGGTCGGTAATGCCCAGGCGTTCGCTGGTCGGCATCAGCCGTTCGCGTAACTGGGCGTAGCCGGGCAGGTTCAGGTCCAGACGCAAGCGATCGCGCCCGCGTTTCCAGCGCCAGCGGCAGAACAGCATCAAGGCCAGCCGTGGCAGAACCCCATAGATCAACACCGCACCGACCAGCCAGATCGCCCAGGACTGGCGAACCAGTTCGCGGTTGTAATCGGTATCCAGCGTTATGCGAATCATGTCCACACGTGGCGCAGACCAACCCAACGTATTGGGAATGACCGCCAATGCATCCGTCAGGGCGGTGAAGAAGTCGGCACCGAATAACGTGCTTTCCCAGATGAAGTCATAGCGTCGGGCGGCCATCATCAGTACCAGCATGCTCAAGGCACTGAGCATAATCAGCAGCCACAGGCCATTGACCAGCGTACCGAGCGCCCAGCGGTTGAGTTTGTGCCGTTGCAGCAACACCAGCAGCGCGGGTGGTAGTTGCGCGGCTTTGGCATCCCGGGCAAATTTTTCGCTGAGCCATAGCCACAGCCGGCCGAGTGCTGCGCCGTGTTCACCGGCGAACAGCAGGCCGAACAGCCAGCTCAGCAGCAGGATCAGATTCACCCCGAGCAATGTGCCCAGCGCCCAGAAAATATTCACCGCTCGCGTGCCGTCGCCCAGTGTGGAAAAGGCCATCCCGGCACCGGTCACGCAGGCCAGCAGCACCATCAACAGCAGCGCCAGGCGCGCGCCTTGCAGCCAATGCTTGAGCGCAGAGGTCAGGCCATCGCGCTCGGCCAGCCACAAGGCCCGGCGTTGAATGCGGCTCGGCAGATCGCCGCCGGCCGCGCGGGCCAGGCGATTGGCTTCCAGATCGTCCAGCGGGCCTGCGTGTTCTTCGCGCAGGCGCACGGTTTCGGTGAGCCAGAGGTTTTGCAGTGGAGTCAGTTCAGTCACGCGGCATCCCGTTGCTTGATTGAGTCGTGAGCATAACCGCTGTGGCGCTTATCGGGGTAAGGGCGGCTCTGGTATCCTCGCCGGCATGACTAAATCACTCCCCCTCAGCCTGATCGCAGCCCTCGGTGAAAACCGTGTGATCGGCGTCGACAACAGCATGCCCTGGCACCTGCCGGGGGACTTCAAATACTTCAAGGCCACGACGCTCGGCAAACCGATCATCATGGGCCGCAAGACCTGGGATTCCCTCGGCCGTCCGTTGCCGGGCCGCTTGAATATCGTGGTCAGCCGTCAGGCCGGTCTGGTGCTGGAAGGCGCGGAAGTCTATCCGTCGCTGGAAGCTGCCGTGGTTCGCGCCGAAGAGTGGGCGAAAGAGCAGGGCGTCGACGAGTTGATGCTGATTGGCGGGGCGCAACTGTATGCGCAGGGGCTGGCGCAGGCGGATCGCTTGTATCTGACCCGTGTGGCACTGAGCCCGGAAGGCGATGCGTGGTTTCCGGAGTTCGATCTCAACCAGTGGAAACTGGTGTCGAACGTGCCGAATCCGGCTGAAGGCGACAAACCGGCTTACAACTTCGAAGTCTGGGAAAAAGCCTGAATCTGTAGCGAGGGAGCACGCTCCCTCGCTACAACGTCAATCAAGCCTGAGCAAGCTCCGCATGCTCATCGGCATCCAGCAGGGCCTTGTCGGTCTGCTGCATCACCTGGCTGGTAATCGCGCCAGCGGTGATCGAACCACTCACGTTCAACGCCGTACGACCCATGTCGATCAGCGGCTCGACCGAAATCAGCAACGCCACCAGCGAAACCGGCAAGCCCATGGCCGGCAGCACGATCAGTGCCGCGAAAGTCGCACCGCCACCCACGCCCGCCACACCGGCCGAACTTAAGGTCACAATCGCCACCAGCGTCGCGATCCACAGCGGATCCAGCGGGTTGATGCCGACTGTTGGCGCAACCATCACCGCCAACATTGCCGGGTACAGACCGGCGCAGCCGTTCTGGCCGATGGTCGCACCGAACGATGCGGCGAAGCTGGCAACCGATTGCGGAATGCCCAGACGACGGGTCTGCGCTTCGATGCTCAGCGGGATGCTCGCGGCGCTGGAACGGCTGGTGAACGCGAAGGTCAGCACCGGCCAGATCTTGCGGAAGAAGCGCAGCGGGTTGATCCCGGCCGCCGACACCAGCAGGCCGTGCACCACGAACATCAGGCCCAGACCGAGGTACGACACCACCACAAAACTGCCGAGTTTGATGATGTCTTGCAGGTTGGAACCCGCCACCACTTTGGTCATCAGCGCCAGCACGCCGTACGGGGTCAGCTTCATCACCAGACGCACCAGACGCATCACCCAGGCTTGCAGGGTGTCGATGGCGTTGATCACTTTCTGACCTTTCTCGACGTCATCCTTGAGCAGTTGCAGCGCGGCAACCCCCAGGAACGCGGCGAAGATCACCACGCTGATGATCGACGTCGGCTTGGCCCGGGCCAGGTCGGCGAACGGGTTCTGCGGGATGAACGACAGCAGCAGTTGCGGCACATTCAGGTCGGCGACCTTGCCGGCATAGTCGGTCTGAATGGTTTGCAGACGGGCCATTTCCTGAGTGCCGGCGACCAGGCCTTCGGCGGTCAGGCCGAACAGGTTGGTCAGGCCGATGCCGATCAGCGCCGCAATCGCGGTGGTGAACAGCAGTGTGCCGATGGTCAGGAAGCTGATCTTGCCCAGCGACGAAGCGTTGTGCAGGCGGGCCACGGCGCTGAGGATCGAGGCGAACACCAGCGGGATCACGATCATTTGCAGCAGTTGCACGTAACCGTTGCCGACCAGATCGAACCAGCCGATCGAGGCTTTCAGCACCGGGTTGCCGGCACCGTAAATCGTGTGCAGCGCGACGCCGAATGCCACGCCCAGCACCAGCGCGAGCAAGACTTTTTTCGCCAGGCTCCACGAGGTGTGACGGGTTTGCGCCAGGCCGAAGAGCAGGGCGAGGAACACCAGCAAGTTGAGAATCAGAGGCAGATTCATGAGGACTCCAGAAAAGACTGTGCCAACAACCTTCCGGGGCTGTTGCGAACCGGCAAGCCTAACAGTTTGATTTCCAATGAATTAATACCGAAATCGAAGGTCGTCCGTCGTTTTTGGAATAAGCGTGTGTCGCTCTCGGGGATGCAACTGGCGCGGAAGGGACGCGGACGGTCGCTGACAGACGAGGACTGTCACATTTATTTGTTAGCGTCGATTTCTTTGACTCAGGGAGAAGTGTCCATGAAGTTTGCACCGAAATTTCTGGCTGTCGCGCTGACTGTGGGGATGGGCCTGGCCACTCAGGCTTTTGCCACCGACCTGAAACACTGGCCGGCGGATCAGGCCAAGGCGCTGGACGCGATGATCGCCGCCAATGCCAACAAGGGTAACTACGCGGTGTTCGACATGGACAACACCAGCTACCGCTACGACCTCGAAGAGTCGTTGCTGCCGTTCATGGAAAACAAGGGCCTGATCACCCGCGACAAGCTCGACCCCTCCCTGAAACTGATGCCGTTCAAGGACACCGCCGACCACAAGGAAAGCCTGTTCAGCTACTACTATCGCCTCTGCGAAGTCGACGACATGGTCTGCTACCCATGGGTCGCGCAGGTGTTCTCCGGTTTCACCCTCAAGGAACTCAAAGGCTACGTCGATGAGCTGATGGCGTCGGGCAAACCGGTGCCGGCGACTTATTACGATGGCGATGTGGTGAAGAACCTCGACGTCCAGCCGCCGAAAGTCTTCGCCGGTCAGGCCGAGTTGTACAACAAGTTGATGGAGAACGGCATCGAGGTCTACGTGATGACCGCCGCCTCCGAAGAACTGGTGCGGATGGTCGCGGCCGATCCGAAGTACGGCTACAACGTCAAACCGCAGAACGTGATCGGTGTATCGCTGCTGCTCAAGGATCCAAAGACCGGCGAACTGACCACCGCGCGCAAGCAGATCACCGCCGGCAAGTATGACGAGAAGGCCAATCTCGGCCTGGAACTGACGCCTTACCTGTGGACCCCGGCGACCTGGATGGCCGGCAAGCACGCGGCGATCCTGACCTACATCGACGAATGGAAAAAACCGGTGCTGGTGGGCGGCGACACCCCGAGCAGCGACGGCTACATGCTGTTCCACAGCGTCGACGTGGCCAAGGGCGGCATTCACCTGTGGGTCAACCGCAAGGACAAGTACATGACCCAGCTCAACGGCATGATGGCCAAGCACGCAGCAGCTCAGGCGAAGGAAGGTTTGCCGGTGACGGCGGACAAGAACTGGGTGATCGTGAAGCCGGAAGAGATTCAGTAATCCTCAAGGCAAAAAAATGCCCCGCACTTGGCGGGGCATTTTTATGCGCGACGGTTAAGTATCACAGCCCGTCGAGCATCGCCTTGTTACGCACCGCACCCTTGTCGGCGCTGGTCGCCAGCAGGGCGTAGGCCTTGAGGGCGGTGGTCACTTTGCGTGGACGTATTTCCACCGGTTTCCAGCCCTTCTTGTCCTGCTCGACCCGGCGTGCCGCCAGTTCTTCGTCGCTGATCAACAGGTTGATCGAGCGGTTCGGAATGTCGATCAGCACCTTGTCACCGTCCTGCACCAGACCGATCGCGCCGCCGGCTGCAGCTTCTGGCGAAGCGTGGCCGATGGACAGGCCGGAGGTGCCGCCGGAGAAACGGCCATCGGTCAGCAGGGCGCAGGCTTTGCCCAGGCCTTTGGATTTCAGGTACGACGTCGGGTAGAGCATTTCCTGCATGCCCGGGCCGCCTTTCGGGCCTTCGTAGCGAATGATGACGATGTCGCCTTCCTTTACTTCGTCGGCGAGGATGCCGCGCACGGCGCTGTCCTGGCTTTCGAAGATCTTCGCGTTGCCTTCGAAGACGTGGATCGATTCATCGACGCCGGCGGTTTTCACCACGCAGCCGTCCAGGGCGATGTTGCCGTACAGCACGGCCAGGCCGCCTTCTTTCGAATAGGCGTGCTCGAAGCTGCGGATGCAGCCGTTTTCGCGGTCGTCGTCCAGGGTTTCCCAACGGGTCGACTGGCTGAACGCTGTTTGCGTCGGAATGCCTGCCGGGCCGGCCTTGAAGAAGTGGTGTACGGCTTCATCGTCGGTCTGGGTAATGTCCCACTTGGCGATGGCTTCTTCCATGCTGCGGCTGTGCACGGTCGGCAGGTCGGTGTGCAGCAGGCCGCCACGGGCCAGCGAACCGAGGATGCTGAAGATGCCGCCGGCGCGGTGCACGTCTTCCATGTGGTACTTCTGGATGTTCGGCGCGACTTTGCACAGTTGTGGCACTACGCGCGACAGGCGATCGATGTCGCGCAGGTCGAACGCGATCTCGGCTTCCTGGGCAGCGGCCAGCAGGTGCAGGATGGTGTTGGTCGAGCCGCCCATGGCGATGTCGAGCATCATCGCGTTCTCAAACGCCTTGAAGTTGGCGATGTTGCGCGGCAGTACCGACTCGTCGTTCTCGCCGTAGTAGCGTTTGCACAGTTCGACGATGGTGCGGCCGGCCTGCAGGAACAGCTGTTCGCGGTCGCTGTGGGTGGCCAGGGTCGAACCGTTGCCCGGCAGTGCGAGGCCCAGGGCTTCGGTCAAACAGTTCATCGAGTTGGCGGTGAACATGCCGGAGCACGAACCGCAGGTCGGGCAGGCGCTGCGCTCGTACTCGGCAACCTTCTCGTCAGAAGCGCTGGAGTCGGCGGCGATGACCATGGCGTCGACGAGGTCGAGACCGTGGCTGGCCAGTTTGGTCTTGCCGGCTTCCATCGGGCCGCCGGAGACGAAGATCACCGGAATGTTCAGGCGCAGGGCGGCCATCAGCATGCCCGGGGTGATCTTGTCGCAGTTCGAGATGCAGACGATGGCGTCGGCGCAGTGGGCGTTGACCATGTACTCGACGGAGTCGGCGATAATCTCGCGGCTCGGTAGCGAATACAGCATGCCGTCGTGGCCCATGGCGATGCCGTCGTCCACGGCGATGGTGTTGAATTCTTTCGCCACGCCACCGGCGCGTTCGATTTCACGGGCAACCAGTTGGCCCAGGTCCTTCAGGTGAACGTGGCCCGGTACGAACTGGGTGAAGGAGTTGGCAATCGCGATGATCGGCTTCTTGAAGTCGTCATCTTTCATCCCGGTGGCGCGCCACAGTGCGCGGGCGCCGGCCATGTTGCGGCCGTGGGTGGATGTTTTCGAACGGTAATCTGGCATGGAACACTCCGGGCGGCTAATCACTTACTAATCAGGTGCAAAAGGGGAGTGAGCTTCTATTGACGTCTGGAACACTCAGAAATGGCCGTGTGTCCTGAAGTTGCCGATGACGTTGCGGGATCGCCGCTGGTCTCAGCCTGAGCTCATAAACCCGCCGGGGATGAATGGCGATGAATCTCGCGATTCTACACCGCTGGCGTCAGGAGGGAATGGCGCAAAACGTTGTTCCAGCGCTGACGCCCCGTGCGGAATGACGACTGGCAGGTTTAATCGCCGCCCGGCTGTGCGATGGCACCGGTTTGCAGGATTCTGGCGCGACGGCTGATCCGGTTGTTCAAGGCGAGCGCCACACCACTGAGCAAGACAAAGCTGTAGCCCAGGGTGGATTGCAGGTTGGTCGGGCTCAGACTGATCAAGGCACTGATCAAACCGCCGCAGATGAAAATGATCGTGCTGCCGGCAGAGGCCGAGGTGCCGGCGTTGTCCGGAAACAGGCTCATGGCCCGGGAGGTGGCGGCCGGTCGGGCAATGGTGGTGCCGGCGGTGCAGATCAGCATCGGGATCAGCACCGTCGCCGGAGCCAGTGCAAAGTTCGATGACAGGTACAGCATGGTCACACCGGCGCACAGAATCAGGCTAAGGCCGACGACCATCTGCTGGCCGCTGGTGATGCGCCTGCTCAGCACGCTGGCGAGAATGCCCCCCGTGACGTACGCCGCCCCGTAGATCAGCAGGATCAAGGAAAATTCGTAAGCGGACAATTGCAGCCGGTCCATGAAGATCAGCGGCGAGATCACGATGAATGAAAAGTGGCAGGCGAACGCAAATGCCGAAATCAGCCAGTAGCTGACGAAGTCGAAATCTCCCAGCACCCGTCGGTAAGCCGTGAGGAAGTTTGTATGTGTGCCACTGACGGTTGGCCGAGTGTTCTCCAGAAACAGCCAGGCCTTGATCAACACCACGGCGGATAATGCGATGAACACCCAGAAGCTGCCACGCCACCCCAGCGTTGCCTGAATGAACGTGCCTGCCAGCGGCGATACCGAGATGAAAATCCCGCCGGCGGTGACCATCAGGATTCGCAGGCGATCGCGCTCCTCGCCCTCGAACAGATCCTGGACCAATGCCTGGGACAGCACGAAGCAACCGCAACCCAGCGCCTGAACGACCCGGAATATCAGGAACAGCGAATAGTCCGAGGTCATTACACACCCGAGGGCACCGAGCATTGAAACGCTCATGCCGGCGAGCAGCAGCCCCTTGCGACCGATCACATCCGACAACGGCCCGATCAGCAACTGGGCGAAGGCGATGCCGACGGCGAACAGGCTGATGGACAGTGCGATGTCCGCCGGAGTGCTGCGAAAGTGTTCGGCCAGCGCCGGGAACGAAGGCAGCAGAACATCCAGCGGAAATACACCCAGCAACACCATCGCCAGCAACAGGCTGACGGCCCCGCGACGTTGTCGGGTCGTCACCCCGGATTTTCCTTTATCCATCGATCAATCCTGCCTTGGCGAAAAGTATCTGGTTTTGAGGTTCAGTGAAAAATCCGGCTTTCTTCAGTGCATTCAACGTGGCGACGCTGCCTGCCCGTGCGCGCGATCGGGTGGCTTGCACCGTTACCAGCTTGCCGAGTATCTCCGTCACGACGCTGTCTGCGATCCCGGCGTTGTACAGGCTTTGCCGCAGCCACGGTTCATCGATTTCGAAGAAGATCCCGAGGATCTCAAGCAGGGTGGCGGCGGCGAAGGTTCGTTGTTGCGCGCCCAGGTGCAGCCAGAGGTAGTGGAACACTTCAGTGAAGTAGCGACTGTGGCGCGCTTCGTCCGTGAGGTGATCGCGCAGCATGTCGTTGACCCCGGACACCAGGCTGTCCCGGCAGACGTCGAGCAGTTCCCGGGCAATGATGGTTTCCGAGACGAAGCCAAGCAGGAACCACGTCAGCGGTCGCTGCTCTTGAGGTGTTCTGGCGATCAGCCCGTCCATCCGCGTGATGCGCCTGGGCATCACCGGGCGCCCGGTGATGGCGTAGAACCCGGCGATCTGTTCCGCGACCTGATGGGAAAACAGGGCGTGGTAGCCCTCATCGGTGTAGAGCTGCAGTGCGGCGGTTTTCATGGATGGCAGAAGATCGACCGGCAGTTCGCCGTGGACGATGACTTCCACGGCGCGATTGACGATGCGGTGTTCAAGCAACGTGGTGTAGTCGAGAAAATGCACCAGATGACTGGCCGTGAGCCGATGCACTACCGAACGGCCCGCCGCTTCGATGGCCGGGTGGGCGAGATAGGGCAGAAATGCCGGCGGGAACCAATGACGGGTTTCCAGTTGTTGCGCGATGTCAGCCGGCAAGCGGTAATCGTGGGCGCTGGTACGCACCGAAGCGCGGGTGTTCCAGTCGCCCAGTGAAAACTCGAAGGCCGGGGCCAGGGGGAGAAGGCTCATGCTGGCGTCTCGCGCAACAGGTCGCGCATTTCCTGGCACATCGCCTGACCGTCGCTTTCGCCGCAACCGACAAAGAACAACGGTTGCTCGGTAGCGTTCTCCAGTTGCAGCAATGTGTCGACCTGATCGTCGGCGAATGCGCCTGTCAGCCAGGTGTTCATGCCTAGCGCGGTGGCGGCCAGTTGAAACGTCTGTGAAAGATGCCCGGCCTCGACGAACGCCATTCGGTAGGCGCGCGAGTGGGGATACTTCCACCAGAGCCTGTCGAAACGGGCGGTGATGAACAGGCCCAGTGGCAGGTTGTTGATGAAGTGCTGGCCTCCCAGCAGATTGCCCAGCGCTGTGTCGGGCGACGGGTTGATCAGGCTCAAGGCGTGTTCGGTCGGGTGATAGGCATATACGCCAGGTGCCAGTCCTTCGACGTTCTGGATCAGCAGGTAACCTTCGCAGGCATTGAGCCCGCCACCGGAAGGGCTGCTGCGGCGGGCGTCGAGTCCTTCGGCGATGCTGTCGTCGCAATCGCCTTCGCGCTCGCGCAGATAGCCGAGAGTCAGGTACAGCAAGGAGCCGACATCACTCAGCCGAACGGCTGAACCGGTGAAGGACCGGCAGGTTTTTCGCCGGGTCAAGGCGTTCGACAGACTGTCGTCATTCAATGTCGACGGCGCGGGGAGAGCGATGCGTCTGCCTGGGGGGCGCTCAGCCGTGTCATCGGCCGGGGGCGAGGAGGCGAGCACTTCGTTGCAATGTTCCAGGTATTGTCTGGCCCATTCATGAATGTTGTCCGGAATATATTCGCAGGGAATGTTGCGGGTGCCGATGTGATAAATCTTCGACAGTTCATCCCAGCCCCAGACGGGGTTGTTTATTACCGATACTGTCAGTATTCCGGCATTGAGTAATTGTGTATCTATGATGTTGTCGTTGTCGTACAGCTCGGGGTTGTGGATTAGTTGTGCCAGGCGAGATGAATAGTCCAGATCGAGTTCATGTTGCGTGTGATCTTTATAGTTCCAGACTATTTGTCCTGGCGTGCGCGGCAATATGAATAGATAGGGATTTATTTGCATGTTAAGGCAAGGCTCTCTGGATAGGTCATCAAAGACGCTGGGTAGCCGGCAATACCCAGCGCCGCCTTACTTATCGGGTTTTAGGTGCAACCAGAAAAGCCAGGTTTGCGATTTTGCGGGATTCCAGAGTAATTGCTTTCATGTTTGAACTCCTTGTTCATTGAGGCTTCGTTATTTGTTGAGTGCCACCTCGTGGTGACGACTTAATAATAGTTTGTAATGGATTAATCGCAAGTGGATATTAAGTAGGAATATTCCAGTAATTTTGTCGGAGTGGTCTTTCGCTTGAAAAGGTCTTGTAAGTTAGATATTGGTAAATGATGGATGTAAGGAAAAGTCCTGCATGTTGATCGGACGATAAATGTAGGAAAACCAATAACGGAAGGCAAAAAGAAGGGGAGCCTGTTGGCTCCCCTTCTTTTATGCATCGATACCGTTAGCTGTTGGGCAGCAGACGGCAGGTGATGCTCTTGATGTAGCGAGTTTCCGGAATGGCCGGGTGCACCGGGTGATCCGGGCCCTGACCACCACGCTCCAGCAGCTGGATGTTGCGGTCCAAGTGACGGGCGCTGGTCAGCAGGATGTTCTGCAGGTCGTCTTCCGGCAGGTGCATCGAGCACGAAGCGCTGAACAGGATGCCGTCCTTGTTGAGCAGGCGCATGGCTTGCTCGTTCAGGCGGCGGTAGGCGCCTTCACCGTTTTTCATGTCCTTCTTGCGTTTGATGAACGCAGGCGGGTCGGCAACGATCACGTCGAAGCGCTCTTCGCTGGCCTTGAGTTCCTTCAGGGCTTCGAAGACGTCGCCTTCGATGCAGGTCATCTTGTCGGCGAAGCCGTTCAGCGCGGCGTTGCGCTCAACACCGTCGAGGGCAAAACCCGAGGCATCGACGCAGAACACTTCGCTGGCGCCGAATGCGGCAGCCTGCACACCCCAGCCACCAATGTAGCTGTAGAGGTCCAGCACGCGTTTGCCTTTGGCGTAAGGGGCCAGGCGCGCGCGGTTCATGCGGTGGTCGTAGAACCAGCCGGTTTTCTGGCCCTGAATCACCGGGGCTTCGAATTTCACGCCGTTTTCTTCCAGCGCCACCCACTCCGGCACCAGGCCGAACACGGTTTCGGTGTAGCGCTCGAGGCCTTCGGCATCACGGGCGGCGGAATCGTTCTTGAACAGGATGCCGCTTGGCTTGAGCACTTGGGTCAGCGCCGCGATCACGTCATCTTTATGGGCTTCCATGGTCGCCGAAGCGATCTGCACCACGAGGATGTCGCCGAAACGGTCGACGACCAGACCCGGCAGCAGGTCGGAATCACCGTAGACCAGACGATAGAACGGCTTGTCGAACAGGCGATCGCGCAGGGACAGGGCCACGTTCAGGCGGTGCACCAGCAGCGACTTGTCCAGCGGCAGCTTGATGTCGCGCGACAGCAGGCGGGCGCAGATCAGGTTGTTCGGGCTCATGGCGACGATGCCCAGCGGCTTGCCGCCGGCGGCTTCGAGGATCGCTTGGTCGCCGGCCTTGAAGCCGTGCAACGGGGTCGCGGCCACGTCGATTTCGTTGCTGTAGATCCACAGGTGACCGGCGCGCAGGCGACGGTCGGCGTTGGCTTTGAGGCGCAAGCTAGGCAGGGACATGACGTCGCTCCGGAAAAAAGAGCGGGAGTATACCGTGTTGCGCTGCACGCGGGTTCGGTGCTGGACATGTGGCGCGTAAGCCCGGCCTGTCAGCGGATGAAGGCAGAATTGGCCAAATGGTCTTGAATGAAAGTTTCCGCCGATCTGTCCCCGATGTGTCGTTCGTCGGTTTTTAGGGGTTAGAATCGCCGCCTGTCCCAGAGTGTGTACTTATGTCCCAAGAGCTGACCACCGAACAGATTCAACAGTCCCTGCAAGGCATCAGCGTGCCTGCGCAACCGCAGATCATGGTGGATCTGCAAATGGAGCAGTACATGCCCGACCCGGACCTGGAGACGATCGCCAAGCTGATCTCCCAGGATCCCGGCCTGTCCGGCTCTCTGTTGAAAATCGTCAATTCGCCGTATTACGGCCTGAGCAACAAGATCACTTCGATCAAGCGCGCGGTGAACCTGCTGGGCAGTCGTTCGATCATCAACCTGATCAACGCGATGTCGATCAAGGGCGAGATGAACGATGACACCATCGTCACCCTGAACCGCTTCTGGGATACCGCCCAGGACGTGGCCATGACCTGCCTGACCCTGGCCAAGCGCGTCGGCACCGAGGCGAGCGACGAGGCCTACGCATTGGGCCTGTTCCATGACTGCGGCGTGCCGCTGATGCTCCAGCGTTTCCCGGATTACATGAAGACACTCGAAGAGGCCTATGCCAACGCGGGTGCCGAACGCCGGGTTGTGGACACCGAGAACGATGTCTACAACACCAATCACTCGGTGGTCGGTTACTACACCGCCAAGTCCTGGCGCCTGCCGGAACACGTCAGCGCGGCCATCGCCAACCACCACAATGCGATGGCGATCTTCAGCGACGAGACTTCGCGCAACAGCCAGATGAAAAACCTGCTGGCGATCCTGAAAATGGCCGAGCACATCTGCGCGTCGTATCGGGTGCTGGGCAACCAGACCGAAGACTTCGAATGGCAGGCCGTCGGGCCGCTGGTGCTCGAATACATCGGCCTCTCGGATTACGACTTCGAAACGTTGAAGCAGACGATCCGCGAACTTGGCGCGCACTGATTCAAGTAGTTAATGATTCGAGGAACTCATGCCTGAATTGCCGGAAGTCGAAACCACCCGTCGCGGCATCGCCCCGCACCTGGAAGGCCAGCGCGTCAGCCGGGTGATTGTGCGTGACCGGCGGCTGCGCTGGCCGATTCCCGAAGACCTCGATGTGCGCCTGTCCGGGCAGCGTATCGTGCTGGTCGAGCGGCGCGCCAAGTATCTGCTGATCAACGCCGAGGTCGGCACGCTGATCAGTCACTTGGGCATGTCGGGCAATCTGCGGCTGGTTGAAGTCGGGCTGCCGGCGGCCAAACACGAGCATGTCGACATCGAGCTGGAATCCGGCCTGGCCCTGCGCTACACCGATCCGCGGCGCTTCGGCGCGATGCTCTGGAGTACCGACCCGCTCAATCACGAATTGCTGATTCGTCTGGGGCCTGAGCCGTTGACCGATCTGTTTGATGGCGAGCGTCTCTATCAGTTGTCACGCGGGCGGTCGATGGCGGTCAAACCGTTCATCATGGATAACGCAGTGGTGGTGGGCGTCGGCAATATTTACGCGACTGAAGCACTGTTCGCCGCCGGTATCGATCCGCGTCGCGAAGCCAAGGGCATTTCCCGGGCGCGCTATCTGAAGCTGGCAATCGAGATCAAGCGCATCCTCGCCGCCGCCATCGAACGTGGCGGCACCACGTTGCGTGATTTCATCGGCGGTGATGGGCAGCCGGGGTATTTCCAGCAGGAATTGTTTGTCTACGGGCGTGGTAACGAGCACTGCAAAGTCTGCGGCACCGGTTTGCGGGAAGTGAAACTGGGTCAGCGTGCCAGCGTCTTCTGTCCGCGCTGCCAAAGCTGAGCGTAAAAGCTGAAAAAGTCCTACGGTCTATAGTGAGTTGTCTCACTGTTCAGCCCGAAGGATCGTGCCATGAAATCCTCGCAAGCCCTGTTCCTCGCACTGCTGCTGTGTTCCGGCCTGACCGTTCATGCCACGGAAGGCGGCAGCGGTGACCCGCGATACGCGATCCAGAACCCACCGGCCTACGCCATGCTCGGCGATCTGCTGATTGCCCGCCCCTTGCTGGTAGCGGCGACAGTGATCGGTGCGGGGGCGTTTGTGGTGTCTTTGCCGTTTACCGCGCTGGGTGGCGGCGTCGGCGATGCGGGGGAGGCGCTGGTGGTGGCACCGGCGAAAGCGGCGTTCGTGCGCTGCCTGGGCTGTACCGGGGAAGGATTCGAGCAGCGTGAATGACGCGATCGCAGCCTGGCGCTGCGATCGGGGTCAGAGGCTCAAGCCTTGCCGGTAATCTTGCGGTACTTCTCCATCAACTGTTCTTCAGTCTCCGGATGGGCTTCGTCCAGTGGAATGCAATCCACCGGGCAGACCTGCTGGCACTGCGGCTCGTCGTAGTGGCCGACGCACTGGGTGCAGAGGTTCGGGTCGATCACGTAGATCTCTTCGCCCTGGGAAATGGCGGCGTTCGGGCACTCAGGTTCGCAGACGTCGCAGTTGATGCAATCGTCGGTGATGATCAGGGACATGCTAACTCCAGCCGGGGCGGCGGGCCCGGGCGCAATAAATCAATGCGCGCAATTGTGCCGCATTGGCGCCCGCAGTGCACGCGGGCGCCGTTTGAACGGTCGTTACTTCTTGAAGCGCAGGGTCAGTGCGTCAGCCACTGCCGGGTGGACGAACTTGCTGATATCGCCGCCCAGGGCTGCAATTTCCCGCACCAGCGTCGAGGAAATGAACGAATAACGCTCGGACGGGGTGAGGAACAGGCTCTCCACATCCGGTGCCAGTTGGCGGTTCATGTTGGCCAGCTGGAATTCGTATTCGAAGTCCGACACCGCGCGCAAACCACGCAGGAACACGTTGGCGTTCTGCTCTTTGGCGAAATGCGCCAGCAGCGTCGAGAAGCCGACCACTTCCACGTTCGGCAGGTGTTTGGTGACCTCGCGAGCCAGCTCGACCCGTTGTTCCAGCGGGAACAGCGGATTCTTCTTGGGGCTGGCGGCGACGGCGATGATCACATGGTCGAACAGGCGCGAGGCGCGTTCGACCAGATCGCCATGGCCCTTGGTAATAGGGTCGAAGGTACCTGGGTACAACACTCGGTTCATCGCGTCGTCCTGGCGGGAATCCGTTGGGGAGTCGGATGGTATCGCAGCCGTCCCGGTCGGCCAAGTCGCCTTTTGGGTAAGAAAGCACTATAGACGGTACGAATCTTCGGCTTTTTCACGGGTTTCTCAGCCGTTCGCCGAGGGATGTCGCCAGTTGCGCCGTCAGACCATACACCGACAGCTGCGGGTTGGCGCCGATGCTGGTGGGGAACAGCGAGCCGTCATGAATCGACAGATTGCGCAGTTGATGATGCCGGCCAAGGCTATCGGTGACGGCGGTTTTCGGGTCTTCGCCCATCGCGCAACCGCCCATGACGTGGGCGCTGCCCAGGCGTGTGCGGTACAGCTCAAGGCTCAAGCCGTCGATCATTTTGCGTGCCTCGGCCAGACTGTTCACGTAGCGCGCATCGGCGTGCATCGGCATCACCGCTTTGGCGCCACCGGCGAACTGGATTTCGGCCATGACGTGGAAGGCCCGGCGCAAACCGTCCCAGGCGTAGGACGACACCTGATAATCGAGCACCGGCGAGCCGTCGCCACGCAATTCGACACTGCCGCCCTGGCTGTCCTGATGAAAGCCGTCACGCAGCAACGCCAGCATGGCGTGGGTGTGCGGAAGATCCGCCATGTGCTGCGCGTTTTCCTGGCCGAAGCCGCCGAGCAGGGTGGCGGCCAGCGCCGGGTGCAGCGGCGGCACTTCGAGTTTGAAGGCCATCGGCCCGGTGGTGCCGTCCTTCCACTGGAAGTGGTCGGAGTAGATCGACTGCGGCGCGCCATAAAACGGGTTGATGACCTCGTCGAAGCGCCCGGCGGACATGTTCACCGGGTGCAGAAAGGTGCGTTTGCCGAGGCGCTGATGGGGATCCGGCGCATCCGAGCGCAGCAGCAGGGCAGGGCTGTTGATCCCGCCGCCGGCCAGCACGTAATGGCGGGCCTTGACCGTGATCTTGCGTCCGGTCGGCTCGACGCAGCGTTCGTCCATCGCCACGCATTGCAGCCCGGTCACTTTGTCGCCGCTGATCAACAGCTTCTCGGCGCGGGCCAGATAGAGCAGTTCGCCGCCCTTTTCCAGGGTTGCCGGAATGGTCGTGACCATCATCGATTGCTTGGCGTTGGTCGGGCAGCCCATGCCGCAATAACCCAGATTCCAGCAGCCGCGCACGTTGCGCGGGATCAAGTGCCAGCTGTAGCCCAGTTGTTCGCAGCCTTTGCGGATCACGTCGTTGTTGGCGTTGGGTGGGATCATCCATGGCGCAACGCCGAGGCGCTGCTCCATTTTTTCGAACCACGGCGCCATGTCGGCGGGGCTGTGGCCTTTGACGTTGTGTTCTTTAGCCCAGTGTTCGAGGGTCGGCTCGGGGGTTCGGAAGCTCGATGTCCAGTTGATCAGGGTGGTACCGCCGACCGCGCGACCCTGAAGGATGGTGATCGCGCCGTCCTTGCTCATGCGACCGATGCCTTCCTGATAGAGGCTGCTGTAGGCCTTGTCCTCCAGCATCTTGAAGTCGCTGCTGGTCTTGAGCGGACCTTCTTCGATCAGCAGCACTTTATAACCGGCGGCGCTGAGGATTTCCGCCGTGGTGCCGCCGCCGGCACCGCTGCCGATGATGGCCACGTCGGCTTCCAGAGTCAGGTCGTCGGTCAGTTGTGCGCCGTTGTAGGTTTTCCAGCCACGGGCAAGGCCTTCGCGAAACGGGTCAGGTACGGGCATCAATCAGGCTCTCTTATTATTGTTCGGGGGAGGCGCGCGTCTCAGACGGTGGGTGGGCCGGGATAACCACAGTGCGCCCAGGATTCGGCGCGGGTGTACCAGGCCATCATCACCATTTGCTGCAGGGAGCTGTGGCCCATGCGCAGCAGGCTCAACGAGCTGTTTTCCCAGCGATCGAGGAAGTGTCGGATCGCCTCGGGACTGGCGTTTTCCCAGCTGCCCCATATTCCGGTCAGCGGTCCTCGGGTCACGGACATGCCCAGTACGTCGAACAGTTGCCGGGTGAGTTTGAGCATTTCCGGCGACAGGTGATCGAGGCTGTAATCCAGGGACTTCAGCGCTCCGTCGACAGCGGCGGGCATCTTCTCCACTGCGACAGCGCCATCGAGCATCACCGGAATCAGCGCGCGCAGAAACAGCAGGTCACCGCTGCGCAACGTGGTGAATCCGTTGGCCGATACGCTCGACGAACAGCCGCTGAGGCTGGCGCCGAGGCCGGCGGTGGCGAGGAAAGCCGTGGCGCCCAGGCTGAATTTCAGCAGGCCACGGCGCGACAGTGCAGGTGTTTCGGTCAGGCTTGGGTGCATTGTTGTTATTACCCGGCGGTGACGTTAGCGAATGAACAGTTTCTGGATCAGTTTCTGAATGGATTTGCCGTACGGCGGATAGATCAGCTTCGCCGCGTTGAAGCGCTGTTTAACCAGCACACCCTTGGCCTTGCTGAAGGTCAGGAAACCTTCGTGTCCGTGGTAATGGCCCATGCCCGATGGGCCGATACCGCCGAAGGGCATGTCGTCCTGGGCCACATGCAGCAACGTATCGTTGAGGCAGACGCCACCGGAATGGGTTTCGTGGAGCACGCGTTTTTGTTCGCGTTTGTCGTAGCCGAAGTAGTAAAGAGCCAGAGGACGTGGCCGTTGATTGATGTAAGCAAATGCCTGATCCAGATCCTGATACGGCACGATCGGCAGCAGCGGGCCGAAGATTTCGTCCTGCATCACCGTCATCTCGTCACTGACATTCAGCAGCAGGCTGTGAGGCATGCGTCGGCCCTGGCCCTGATCGAACAGCGGAATCAGCAGCGCGCCCTTGCTGGTGGCGTCGCTGAGGTAGCTGTTCAGCCGCGCCAATTGGCGCTCGTTGATGATGGCGGTGTAGTCCGGGTTGTCGGCGAGTGTCGGATAAAACCCGCGCACGGCCTGGCGATAGGCTTCGACGAAACCGCCGACCCGGTCTTCCGGCACCAGCACGTAGTCCGGGGCCACGCAGGTCTGGCCGGCGTTGAGCGTCTTGCCGAAGGCGATGCGTTCGGCGGCGTCCTTGAGCGGCACATCGCGGGAGACGATGGCCGGGGATTTGCCGCCCAGTTCGAGAGTCACTGGCGTGAGGTTTTCCGCCGCTGCGCGCATCACGTGCTTGCCGATGCTGGTGGCGCCGGTGAACAGCAGGTGATCGAAGCGCAGTTTCGAGAACGCCACGCCGACATCGGCCTCGCCCAGCACCACGCAAACCAGGTCTTCCGGGAAGATCCGCGCCAGTAATTCCTTGAGCAGCAGGCCGGTGGCCGGGGTCGATTCGCTGAGTTTGAGCATCACCCGATTGCCCGCTGCGAGCGCGCCGGTCAACGGGCCCATGGCCAGGAACAGCGGGTAGTTCCACGGCACGATAACGCCAACCACGCCCAGCGGTTGGTACACGACTTTCGCCGACGCCGGCTGGAAGGCGACACCCACTTTGCGCCGCGAAGGCTT
The DNA here is from genome assembly GCF_014863605.1 of Pseudomonas allokribbensis. NCBI lineage: Bacteria > Pseudomonadati > Pseudomonadota > Gammaproteobacteria > Pseudomonadales > Pseudomonadaceae > Pseudomonas > Pseudomonas allokribbensis. Next base: position 6,152,723 of record NZ_CP062252.1, on the reverse strand, counting down.
CATCCACTGGCTGATATGCCGACTGGCGTAATGAATGCCATGCAGGCTTGGCATCAACTCGGCGAGCAGGGTTTCATCGGCGCTGCGATGGCTGAAGTCCGAACTGATCGCTTCGACCAGCGCCTGCCGTTCGCTGCTCAGCAGATCGCGCAACGCCTTGAGCCACTGCTGACGCTGGGCGGCCGGCGGCATCGGGTTGGCGGCGTAGGCGGCGCGCTGCGCGTTGAACAACCGGTTGAGCTCTTCCAGCGGCTGTTGCAACGATTGCAGGTAGGCAATATCGGCGGTCATTGTCGGCTCCGGATTTGTTGTCGTGAGGAACTTTTTAGAGTCTATGCTCTAGAAAGTCAAATGACTTCCTTGTGCGTCATGGTTTTATCCCATTCCGGTTAGGTCGTAAGATGCCCCCCAACGCACTCTGAATTAAAGCTCAAGCCATGGCCCCACGGATCAAAACCAGCGAGCGCATCGTGCAGAACAGCCTCGAGCTGTTCAATCAGCAGGGCGAGCGCAGCATCAGCACCAACCACATCGCCGCTCACATGGAGATTTCTCCGGGCAACCTGTACTACCACTTCCCCAACAAGCAGGCGATCATCTCCGTGCTGTTCAGTGAGTACGAAAGCCTGGTGGACAGCTTCCTGCGCCCGCCTCAGGGGCGTGCGGCGACAGTCGAAGACAAGCGTTTCTATCTCAAGGAACTGCTGTCGGCGATGTGGCGCTACCGTTTCCTGCATCGCGATCTCGAGCACCTGCTCGACAGCGACCCGGACCTGGCCGGGCGTTACCGGCGCTTTTCCCAGCGCTGTGTGATTCAGGGGGCAGCAATCTATGAAGGCTTCGTCGCCGCCGGCATCCTGAAGATGGACCGGGTGCAGATCGAATCCCTGACCCTCAACGCGTGGATCATCCTTACCTCCTGGGTGCGTTTTCTGTGCACGACCCGGGAAAACTCCAATCACCTCAGCGAGCAGGCCATTAAACGTGGCGTGTATCAGGTGTTGGTGCTGGAAGCGGGGTTTGTCACCGAGCAGGCCCGCGATGAGGTCAACGCACTGTTCGAAGAGTTCTACGTACCGTTGGCCCAGGCCCTCGAAGAAAGGTCCTGACCCATCCGCTCACAGGAGTCGTTCGCTATGCCGATTGCGCAACTGATCAGCCCGACCACGCTGGATGCCCGCAAGGAGCAACCGGGGCTGGTGATTCTCGACTGCCGTTTTGCCCTCGAAGACCCGGACTACGGCCAGCGCAGCTATGCCGAAGGACACATTGCCGGGGCGAGCTATGCCGATCTTGAGCGAGACCTCAGCGGCCCGGTGACCAAGGGCGTGACCGGGCGTCATCCGTTGCCGGAGCCGGCAGCGCTGATCGAGCGCCTGCAAGCCTTCGGCATCAACAACGACAGCGACGTGGTTCTGTATGACGACGGCCCCGGTGCCTACGCGGCGCGGGCCTGGTGGTTGCTGGCCTGGCTGGGCAAGCGCGACGGCGTGTTCATTCTCGATGGCGGGCTCAAGGCCTGGCACGCGGCCGGTCTGCCGCTGAGCCTGGATGCGCCTTCGGTGACTCGCGGGACGTTCAGCGGGCATCCGGACAAACTGCTGCTGCTCAGCGCCGAGCAATTGCAGCAACGCCTCGGTCAACCGGCTCTGACTCTGCTCGATGCCCGCGCCTTGCCGCGTTTCAAGGGTGAAGTGGAGCCGATCGACCCGATCGCCGGGCACATCCCAGGCGCGCAATGCGCGGCGTTCACCGACAACCTGGGCAGCGACGGGCGTTTCCTGCCGGCCGACCAGCTCAAGCAGCGCTTTGCCGCGAAACTCGGCGCGCGGTCGCCGGCCGATCTGGTGGCGTATTGCGGCTCGGGGGTGACGGCGTGTCACAACCTGTTCGCCCTGTGCCTGGCGGGTTATCCGTTGGGTTCGCTGTATGCCGGGTCGTGGAGCGAGTGGATCAATGAGCCTTCGCGCGGTATCGCCACCGGCGAGTAAGCGCGTTCAGCGGTCCAGCCGCGCACTGCGATAGGCCGCTGGTCCCACGCCATATACCTGTTTGAATTGCCGACTCAGATGACTCTGATCGGCAAAGCCCAACTGTGTGGCGACCTCCACTGGCAGGCAGCCGCTCTGCAACAAGCCCCGCGCGCAGGCAATCCGCTGTTGCATCAGCCAGGTGTGCGGCGGCATGCCGGTGGCGCGGCGGAACACCCGGGCGAAGTGGAAGGGCGACAGGTTCACCGCTGCCGCCAGTTCTTCCAGCGAGGGTGGCGCCGCCAGTTGTGCGTGCAGCAATTCCTTGGCCATCACCACCGCACGATGTTCCTTGCCGGGTTTGCCGTTGATCTGCACCGCCGCGTGGCGTTGCAACAGCAGCATCATCATTTCGCGCCACACCGTTTGCTGTTGCAGCGCGGTGGCGGGGCTTTCCAGCAAGCGGTGCAACTGGCTGAAGCCGTTGACCAGATCCGGATCGCGATAGAGCGTCGCGCCAAAAGCCGGCATCGGCGCAGTCGGCAGTTCCAGTTCTTCGAGCAGCGAGACAATCTTGCCGGTATCCGGATAAAACGCCCGGTACAGCCAACCGTCCTCGGTGCCTTTGTGGCCGGTGTGCAATTCGTCCGGGTTGATCAGCACCAGCGTGCCGCTGCCGGCCAGGTGTTCGGCGCCGCGATAGCGGTAGCGCTGGGCGCCGGCCATGATCATGCCGATCACGTAGCCGTCGTGGACATGCGGGGCGAAGCGATGCTCGATGTAGCGCGCCGACAGTAATTCGACCCCGGCCAGTGGCGCGGTTTGCCAGAAACGGATCGACTCGCCCTGTTCGCTCATGACGTCACCCGCGCCCCGAGTCGGCCAGCCATTGGGGAATGCGCCGTTCCAGGTAATAACCCGGTTGGCGGAACGAGCCATCGACGAAGCCGACATGCCCGCCCCGGGCCTGCAATTCGAACGCGGTCGAGCTCGACAGCTCACTGGCCGAAGGGAGGCTGTGGGGGAACACGAACGGATCGTCCGCCGCCTGAATGATCAGGGTCGGTGTACGGATCTCGCCAAGAAAGTAGCGGCTTGATGCCCGGCGATAGTAATCCTCGGCATCGGCAAAGCCATTCAGTGGCGCCGTCACCCGGCCGTCGAAATCCCAGAAGGTGCGCATGTTTTCCAGCGAGCCGAGGGCGGCCAATGCGGCAAGACCCTCCTCGCGGCCGTCGTGCTGGAACTGGCGCTGCTTGTTCTTGATGTAGGCCACCATCTCGCGCATGAAGTGCGCCTGATAGACCTTCGAGAAACCCTGGCCGATACGATCGGCGCACTGATCCAGACGAAACGGCACCGACACCGCCACCGCGCCGAGCACGCCGCTGGCGCTGCCGGTTTCCCCCAGATGTTTGAGCAGCACGTTGCCACCGAGGGAGTAGCCGACCGCATACAGCGGCGCCAGTGGCCGCTTGGCTTTCAGATGACGGATGGTTTCGGCGAGGTCTTCGCTGGCGCCGGAATGGTAGCTGCGCGGCAACAGGTTCGGCTCGCCCGAGCAGCCACGCCAGTTCAGCGCAACACTGGCCCAGCCTTGGGCGGCGAGCGCTGCCTGGATTCCGGCGACGTACGGCGAATTGGAAGAACCAGTCAGCCCGTGCAGCACCAATACCAACGGCGCTTCCGCACTGTGGGGGCCGTGCCAGTCAAGGTCGAGGAAATCGCCGTCGTCCAGCCACAGTCGTTCGCGCTGGCGATCAAGGTGCACGGTTTTGCGCCACAGCGGCCCCCACAAGGTTTGCAGGTGCGGATTGCCGAGGCCGAAGGCGGGGATGAACGGTTTTGACGAAGGGGACACGATTGCTCTCGATGCAGCGCAGCGAGCCTCGGCTGAAGCTCGCCGCTTTTTCAGGCCGGTCGGTTAACCGGCGATCACTGCCATACGTTGCCACAACGCGTAGTACACCCGCCCGGATTTCTGCTCGCGGTGCAGGCGCCAGTTGCCTGGCAGGCCGAGGGTCGATGGCGCGGTTTCGCTTTCAGTGTAGATCCACGAATCATCGGCCAGCCATTGGCGTTCTTCCAGCAGCGTGCACACGGCGGGCAGCAGGTTCTGGTTGAACGGCGGGTCGAGGAACACCAGATCGAACGCGGTCGCGGTCTGGGTCTCCAGATAGCGCAAGGCATCGGCGGTCTGCACGTGGCCGTTGGTGCAGCGCAGCGTGCCGAGGTGTTCTTTCAGGCTGGAGACCGCGACATGGCTGGCATCCAGCGCCTGGCCCATGGACGCGCCGCGAGACAGCGCTTCCAGGAACAGCGCGCCGCTGCCGGCAAACGGATCGAGCACCTTGGCCCCGGCAACGTACGGCGCGAGCCAGTTGAACAGGGTTTCACGCACCCGGTCCGGCGTCGGACGCAGGCCCGGCGCATCAGGGAAGCTCAGTTTGCGGCTGCGCCATTCGCCGCCGATGATGCGCAACTGGTTCACACCGTTGTGCAGTTTTTGTACAGGTTTCTTTGGACTGGCCATTAATGCTCCGGAACCCCGAGCGGCTGCTCGGCAGGTTTATCAGATGGGGCCGGTAACGGCTTTTGCGGCACGGTCGGGCCAACGCTGACGATGACCAGTTTGTCCGTGCTCAGGTGTTTGTTCAGGGCGTCGCGAACCTGCTCGACGGTCAGGCTCTGGGACTGACGCATGAAGTCGTCCAGATAATTCAGCGGCAGGTTGTAGAAACCCATGGCGCCGAGTTGGCCGACGATATCGGCGTTGCTCGCAGTGGACAGCGGGAAGCTGCCGGCCAGTTCACGCTTGGCGTCGTCAAGTTCTTTCTGGGTCGGGCCGGTCTTCAGGTAGTCGGCGAGCACATCCTGCACCAGTTTCAGGGTGCCTTCGCTCATTTCCGCGCGGGTCTGCAGATTGATCATGAACGGGCCGCGCGCCTGCATCGGGCTGAACGCCGAATACACGGTGTAGGCCAGACCACGTTTCTCGCGGACTTCACTCATCAAACGAGTGCCGAAACCACCACCGCCGAGGATCTGGTTGCCCATCGACAGTGCGGCGTAGTCCGGGTCGTCACGGTCGATGCCCAGTTGCGCAAGCATCAGATTGGTCTGCTTGGACGGGAACTCGATATGGCCGACGCTGGCCTTCGGCTCCTGCGGCTGGGCGATCTTCGCCAGCGCCGGGCCTTTTGGCAGGGCGGCAGAAACCTGATTGGCAATTGCCTCGGCCTCGGCACGGGACAAGTCGCCGACCAGCGCAATCACCACGTTGCCGGCGGCATACGCCTTGGCGTGGAACTCACGCAGTTGCGCCAGGGTGATCTTCGGTACGCTTTGCGCGCTGCCATCGCTGGAGTGCGCGTACGGGTGATCGCCGTACAGGCGCTTCATCAATTCCAGGCTGGCGAGTTTGCCGGGGCTCTGTTTCTGGTATTCGAAACCGGCGAGCATCTGGTTCTTGATGCGGGCGAAGGAGTCGGCGGGGAAGGTCGGTTTGCCGATCACTTCGGAGAACAGCTTCAGCGCCGGTTCGCGTTTGTCGGCGGCACTCAGGCTACGCAGTGATGCGATGGCCATGTCCTTGTAGGCGCCGTTGCCGAAATCCGCGCCCAGGCCTTCAAAGCCCTGGGCGATGGCGCCGACATCCTTGCCGGCCACGCCTTCGTTGAGCATGGCGTTGGTCAGCAGGGCCAGGCCTGGCGCGTTGCCGTCCTGGCTGCTGCCGGCGGAAAAGATCAGGCGCATGTCGAACATCGGCAGTTCGCGAGCTTCGACGAACAGCACCTTGGCGCCTTCGGCGGTGTTCCAGGTCTGCACGTCGAGCTTGCGGCTGGCCGGGGCCTTGCCGTCGAGTTCTGCCAGCGATTGCAGCTTCTGGCTGGTCTTGGCGTTATCCAGTGCTTCGCTGGCCTTGCTGTTGTCGCTCGGCGCGAGGTAGAACGCGGCGGAGCCGATCACCGCCACGGTGATCAGGCCGAGCAGCAACAGGCGTGGGGTTTTGCGCTCACTCATGAGTCGTCTCCAGTGGCAGGACGTGGGCGACGCTGAGACGTTCGCGGGTGAAATACAGCTTGGCGGCGTTCTGGATGTCTTGCGGGGTGACGCTTTCCAGATCGGCCAGTTCGGTGTCCATCAATTTCCACGACAGGCCGACCGTCTCCAGTTGGCCGATGGCGGTGGCCTGGGCAGTGATCGAGTCACGCTCGAAGACCAGGCCGGCGATGACTTGCGCACGCACGCGCTCCAGTTCTTCGGCGGACGGTGCGGTGGTTTTCAACTGTTCCAGCAGTTTCCACAGACCGGCTTCAGCCTGGGCCATGGTCTTTTTCTTCTGGGTGTTCGGTGTGGCGGACAGGGTGAACAGGCTGTCACCGCGTGTGTAGGCGTCATAACTCGATGAACCGCCGGACACCAGTTCTTCGCCGCGCTCCAGTTGGGTCGGGATACGACCGCTGTAGCCGCCGTCCAGCAGCGCCGAAATCAGGCGCAAGGCATTGATGGAGCGCTTGTCCTCGACGGTGGCCAGGCTTGGCACGTTGAAACCGAGCATCAGGCTGGGCAGTTGGGTCTGCACATGCAGAGTGATCTGGCGTTCGCCGGGTTCGGCCAGTTCCAGCGGTTTTTTCGCCGGTGGCACGTCGCGTTTCGGGATCGGCCCGAAATAGCGCTGGGCGAGGGTTTTCACCTCGTCCGGGGTCACGTCACCGACCACCACCAGCGTGGCGTTGTTCGGCACATACCAGGACTGGTACCAGTGGCGCAGCTCTTCGACCTTCATCCGGTCGAGGTCGGCCATCCAGCCGATGGTCGGCGTGTGATAGCCGCTGGCCGGGTAGGCCATGGCCTTGTAGCGCTCGTAAGCCTTGGACATCGGTTTGTCGTCGGTGCGCAGGCGGCGCTCTTCCTTGATGACTTCGATTTCCTTGGCGAACTCGTCGGCCGGCAGACGCAGATTGGCCATGCGGTCGGCTTCCAGTTCAAAGGCTACGCCCAGGCGGTCACGGGCCAGCACCTGGTAGTAGGCGGTGAAGTCATCGCTGGTGAACGCGTTCTCTTCGGCGCCGAGGTCGCGCAGGATCAGCGAGGCTTCACCGGGGCCGACTTTCTCGCTGCCCTTGAACATCATGTGCTCAAGGGCGTGGGACAGACCGGTCTGGCCCGGTGTTTCGTAGCTGGAACCAACCTTGTACCAGACCTGCGAGACCACTACTGGTGCGCGATGGTCTTCGCGCACGACGACCTTCAAGCCGTTGTCGAGGGTGAATTCGTGGGTCGGTTGCGGGTCGGCCGCCAGGGCCGAAAGGGGCAGGCAGACTGTGCTGAGCAGCAGGCCTGCGGCGCGGCGGGCTAGAGCATTCATTCGTTTTTAAACCTGTTCGGCTGCCCGCTTGGTCTTAGCCTAGGCGGGCGAGGAGGTGCTAGGATACTGATCCGTTTTACCGGCGACCACGCCTATCCGGTTTTGAAACTTGATCAGGTTGTATGGGTTTGCGGCAGAAGGCCTTGGTTTATCAGCTAAACTTCGCTTTTTCGCCGATTTTGCCGGCTAGTCCTTCATTAAAACGATTCCTTTGAGGTGCCGTTGGCGCTTCGACAAAATGTTGCGCGTGAACAAGCTGGGTGAAACGCAGTCTGTTCTGCATCGAATATTTATTTGCCGGGGCGCCCCTGTGGCGCGTCGCTACCGTGAGATAGCCGTCCTCCATGTTTGGTTCCAACGACGACAAGAAGACCCCAGCTGCGGCTGGCGAGAAGAAAAGCCTGTTCGGATGGCTGCGCAAGAAACCGCAGGAACCCGTCGTCGAACAGCCGACGGCCATTCCTGAGCCTTCCCCGGCACCAGCACCTGTCATAGAAGAAGTGCCGGCACCGGTTGTGCTGCCGATTGCCGAGCCTGTGTTGCAACCGGTGGCTGAGGCCGAACCTGAAATGCCGGCTGCCGCCGAACTGCCGCTGACTCCGGTTGCCCAGCCGTGGCTGACCTTGCCGGTGGCCGAAGAGCCGGTGGCACTGGTTGAAGAGGCTGCACCGCATGTGACGCCGGTAATTCCTGCGCCGGTTGCTTGGGTGCCTGAGCCGGTTCCCGTTCCGGCGGCCGAGCCTGTGATCGAGACCGCACCGGTTCCTGCAGAGCCTGTCGCAGTTGCTCCGGTTGCTCCGGTTGCTCCGGCTATCGAAATCCCCGAGCCTGCACCTGCACCTGCACCTGCACCTGCACCTGCACCTGCACCTGCACCTGCACCGGTCGTCGTTGCGCCTGTCGCGGTCGTCGAAACTCCGGTCGCTGCGCCTCGCACCGAAGAAACCAAGGCCGGCTTCTTCGCCCGTCTCAAGCAAGGCCTGTCGAAGACCAGTGCCAGCATCGGCGAGGGCATGGCCAGTCTGTTCCTCGGCAAGAAAGCCATCGATGACGAGTTGCTCGACGACCTCGAAACCCGTCTGCTGACCGCTGACGTCGGCGTCGAAGCCACGTCGGTGATCATCCAGCGTCTGACCCAGAAGGTCGCACGCAAGGAATTGGCCGATTCCGACGCACTGTACAAATCCCTGCAAGCCGAGCTGTCTGCGATGCTCAAGCCGGTCGAGCAGCCGCTGAAGATCGTTTCGCAGAACAAGCCGTTCGTGATCCTCGTGGTCGGCGTCAACGGTGCCGGCAAAACCACCACCATCGGCAAACTGGCGAAGAAGCTGCAACTGGAAGGCAAGAAAGTCATGCTCGCCGCCGGTGACACCTTCCGTGCGGCGGCGGTCGAGCAGTTGCAGGTCTGGGGCGAGCGCAACAAGATTCCGGTGATCGCCCAGCACACTGGCGCTGACTCGGCCTCGGTGATCTTCGACGCCGTGCAGGCCGCCAAGGCCCGTGGCATCGATGTGCTGATCGCCGACACCGCCGGTCGTCTGCACACCAAAGACAACCTGATGGAAGAACTGAAGAAGGTTCGCCGGGTAATCGGCAAGCTCGACGCCGATGCGCCGCACGAAGTGCTGCTGGTGCTCGACGCCGGTACCGGTCAGAACGCCATCAACCAGGCCAAGCAATTCAACCAGACCGTCGAACTGACTGGCCTGGCGCTGACCAAGCTCGACGGCACCGCCAAGGGCGGGGTGATTTTCGCCCTGGCCAAGCAATTCGGCCTGCCGATCCGCTACATCGGCGTCGGTGAAGGCATCGACGATCTGCGTACCTTTGAAGCCGAACCCTTTGTCCAGGCACTGTTTGCCGAGCGGGAGCGTTCATGATTCGTTTCGAACAGGTCGGTAAACGCTACCCGAACGGTCACGTCGGCTTGCATGAGCTGAGCTTTCGAGTCCGTCGCGGCGAGTTCCTGTTTGTCACCGGCCATTCCGGTGCCGGTAAATCCACGTTGTTGCGCCTGCTGCTGGCGATGGAGCGTCCGACCAGCGGCAAACTGCTGCTGGCCGGGCAAGACCTGAGCACCATCAGCAATGCGCAGATTCCGTTCCTGCGCCGGCAGATCGGCGTGGTGTTCCAGAATCATCAACTGTTGTTCGATCGCACGGTGTTCAACAACGTCGCGCTGCCGTTGCAGATCCTCGGGCTGTCCAAGGCGGAAATCGCCAAGCGCGTCGATTCGGCGCTGGAGCGCGTGGCGCTGTCGGACAAGACCGATCTGTACCCCGGCGACCTGTCCACCGGTCAGCAACAGCGCGTCGGCATTGCCCGCGCCATCGTTCACCGTCCGGCCCTGCTGCTGGCGGACGAACCGACCGGTAACCTCGACCCGCGTCTGGCAGCCGAAATCATGGGTGTGTTCGAAGACATCAACCGTCTGGGCACCAGCGTGCTGATCGCCAGTCACGACCTGGCCCTGATTGCGCGCATGCGCCATCGCATGCTGACCCTGCAACGCGGCCGATTGATCGGTGACGGGGAGGCTGGCGAATGAGTGCGACACGTAGTCCGAAGGTTTCCGAGCGTGTGGCCCCGAAAGCCGCCGATCCGCAGCCGCCAAAAAAGAAAAAGCACGACGATGACGATGGCCCGGATTTCGCCACGCTGTTCCGTGCCTGGGTGGAAAACCACCGTGCCAGTCTGCTCGACAGCCTGCGCCGCCTCGGCAAGCAGCCGATCGGCAGCTTCTTCACCTGCATGGTGATGGCGGTCGCACTGAGTCTGCCGATGGGGCTGTCGCTGTTGCTGAACAACGTCGAGCGCCTGGGTGGTTCTTGGCAGCGTGCGGCACAGATCTCGCTGTACCTGGAGCTCGAAGCCAGTCCGGCTCAGGGCGAGAAACTGCGCGATCAGATCAAAGGCATGCCTGGTGTAGCTGATGCTGAATATGTCGGCCGCGATCAGGCACTGGAAGAGTTCCAGCAGCAGTCCGGATTGGGCGAAGCCCTGCGCGAGCTGCCGGAAAACCCGCTGCCGGGCGTGGTGCTGGTCACGCCGAACGAGGTCGACAAGTCGACGCTGGAAGCATTAAGACAAAAACTTTCCGAGCTGCCCAAGGTACAACAGGCGCAACTTGATCTAGTCTGGGTCGAGCGTCTGGCTGCCATCCTCAAGCTCGGCGACCGCTTTGTCTTCGGTCTGACGGTGTTGCTGGTTTCCGCATTACTTTTGGTGATAGGCAATACCATTCGTCTTCATATTGAAAACCGCCGCACCGAGATAGAAGTGATTAAACTCGTCGGCGGCACTGACAGCTATGTACGTCGTCCCTTCCTTTATATGGGCGCGTTGTATGGTTTCGGTGCGGGGCTGCTGTCCTGGGGTGTGCTGGCGTTCGGCCTGAACTGGCTGAACGACGCGGTGGTTGGGCTGGCCGGCTTGTACGGCAGTGATTTTGCGCTGGCCGGAGTGCCAGTTGCCGACGGTCTGTCGCTCTTGCTTGGCGCGGTGCTGTTGGGTTATATCGGTGCATGGATTGCAGTCGCACGTCATCTCAGGGAGCTGGCGCCGAAGTAGAATCTTTTTTTGCGCGTGATTGACCTTACGGTTTTTAGGGAACTTGTACTTGAGTTCCCGGTCAATTTTTCGCAGTGCCGAAAGGCGCGAGTATGTAAGTCGGAGGTTTTTTCGTATGACCAATTCTTTGCAACCTGCGTATGCATTGGTTCCGGGCGCAAACCTGGAAGCCTATGTACACACCGTCAACAGCATTCCATTGCTGACGCCGGAGCAGGAGCGTGAACTGGCCGAGAGTCTCTACTATGAGCAGGATTTGGGGGCGGCTCGGCAGATGGTGCTCGCCCACCTGCGTTTTGTCGTACACATTGCCCGTAGCTATTCCGGCTATGGTCTGGCTCAGGCTGACCTGATCCAGGAAGGCAACGTCGGCCTGATGAAGGCCGTGAAGCGTTTCAACCCGGAAATGGGCGTGCGTCTGGTGTCCTTCGCGGTGCACTGGATCAAGGCCGAAATTCACGAGTTCATCCTGCGCAACTGGCGGATCGTGAAAGTCGCGACCACCAAGGCCCAGCGCAAGCTGTTCTTCAACCTGCGCAGCCAGAAGAAACGTCTGGCCTGGCTGAACAACGAGGAAGTCCACCGTGTGGCGGAAAGCCTCGGCGTCGAGCCGCGTGAAGTGCGTGAGATGGAAAGTCGCCTGACCGGCCATGACATGGCCTTCGACCCGGCTGCCGAAGCGGACGACGACAGTGCTTTCCAGTCGCCGGCCAACTACCTGGAAGACCACCGGTACGACCCGGCGCGTCAGCTGGAAGATGCCGACTGGAGCGACAACTCCAATCACAACCTGCACGAAGCGCTGGAAGTGCTGGACGAACGCAGCCGCGACATCCTCTACCAGCGCTGGCTGGCAGAAGAGAAAGCCACGCTGCACGACCTGGCGCAGAAGTACAACGTGTCGGCCGAGCGGATCCGTCAGCTCGAGAAGAGCGCGATGAACAAGCTCAAGTTGTCGATTGCCGCGTAACCGGTAGTCCGACAATAAAAAACGCCCCGATCAGTGATGATCGGGGCGTTTTTGTTTGCCTGTCAGTAAGTCATTGAGCCCAGGGTGCCCGCCGCGAATCATTGAGTGTCAGCAAATAGCTGTCGCCACCCAGTTGGCTCATCTGCTGGCGAATCCATCCCGCCCGGCGTGAAACATAGGAGGTCGGGTGGCTGGCGCTCCAGACCCGGGGATTGGGCAATACAGCCGCCAGATAACTCGCCTGCTGCCGGGACAAAGACTTGGCGCCTACGCCAAAGTGATGCCTTGCCGCCGCTTCGGCACCAAACACGCCGTCATCCCACTCGACACTGTTCAGGTACACCTCAAGAATCCGCTGCTTGGGCCAGAACACTTCGATCAGCGCGGTAAACCACGCTTCCAGGCCTTTGCGCAGATAACTGCGACCCGACCACAAGAACAGGTTCTTCGACACTTGCTGGCTCAAGGTGCTGGCGCCGCGAATCGAGCCGCCGAGTTCGTTGTGGGCCAGTGCGGCCTTGATCGCGCTCAGGTCAAAACCCCAATGCTCGGGGAATTTCTGGTCTTCGCCGGCAATCACCGCGACCTTCAGGTCATCGGAGATCTCGTCCCACGGCTTCCAGGTGCGCTGCAGATCAATCGGCTCGCCGTCGACCCAGGATTCGATCTTGCGCTCGACCATCAGCGCCGTGCCCGGTGGCGGCACGAAACGAAACACCAACACCAGCAATACGCTGCCGCCCGCGAACCAGAGCAGAGCCTTCGTGAAACGACGGAGAAATAAACGCAGCATAGAGATGGCTTGGCCGAACCGGTTGAGCGGGCCATTATACAGACCCTGCCGATCGAGTCTGACTGGAGTTCTACATGCTGCGTAGCTTTCTGATGCTGGCTGCCTTCTTTGGTTTTACCGGTGTCGGCCTCGGCGCATTCGCCGCCCATGGCCTGAAAAACCGCCTGACCCCCGAGTACCTCGCGATCTTCCACACCGGCGTCACCTATCAACTGGTGCATGCGCTGGCGTTGTTCGGCGTGGCACTGCTGGCCACGCAGCTTCAGGGGCGACTGGTTGCCTGGGCCGGTATCTCGTTCAGCATCGGCATCCTGCTGTTCTCCGGCAGCCTGTACCTGCTGACCACCGTCGGCATCGGCAAGCTCGGCATCATCACCCCGTTCGGTGGCCTGGCGTTCCTGATCGGCTGGTTGTGCCTCGGACTCGCCGCCTGGCGCCTGCAGCCAACCGCTTGACGCTTGGTGCTGACCTTTAGGTCATGATCGGGCTAGAATGCCACCCCCTAAAAATGATGGCGGCATCCGGCATGCGCATTCAGTTGAACGGCGAATCCCTTGAACTGCCCGACGGTGAAACCGTTGCGGCCCTGCTGACCCGTCTGGACCTGACCGGACGCCGGGTGGCGGTCGAACTCAATCTGGATATCGTCCCGCGCAGCCAGCATGCCGACACGACTTTGAACGACGGCGACAACGTCGAAGTGGTGCACGCCATCGGCGGCGGCTAGTCGCCAGGCCTGTATGGGCCGAGAATTCTGCAAGACCCTCACCCCAACAGAGGATTTCCCATGAGCATCGTTCGTAGCGACAAGCCTTTCGTTCTGGCCGGTCGTACTTACCAGTCGCGTTTGCTGGTCGGTACCGGCAAGTACCGTGACATGGAAGAAACCCGTCTGGCCATCGAAGCCTCGGGTGCCGAGATCGTCACCTTCGCCGTGCGCCGTACCAACCTGGGCCAGATCGAAGGCGAGCCGAACCTGCTCGATGTGCTGTCACCGGATCGCTACACCTTCCTGCCGAACACCGCTGGCTGCTACGACGCTGTCGAGGCTGTGCGCACCTGCCGCCTGGCCCGTGAGCTGCTTGATGGCCATAACCTGGTGAAGCTGGAAGTGCTGGCCGACCAGAAAACCCTGTTCCCCAACGTGATCGAAACCCTCAAGGCCGCCGAAGTGCTGGTCAAGGAAGGCTTCGACGTGATGGTTTACACCAGTGATGACCCGATCATCGCCCGTCAACTGGCTGAAATCGGCTGCATCGCAGTGATGCCGCTGGCCGGTCTGATCGGTTCGGGCCTGGGGATCTGCAACCCGTACAACCTGCAGATCATCCTCGAAGAAGCAAAAATTCCGGTGCTGGTGGATGCCGGTGTCGGCACCGCTTCCGACGCCACCATCTCCATGGAGCTGGGCTGTGATGCGGTGCTGATGAACTCGGCCATCGCCCACGCCCAGCAGCCGATCATGATGGCTGAAGCCATGAAACACGCGATCGTCGCGGGCCGCCTGGCCTACCTCGCCGGCCGCATGCCGAAAAAACTCTATGCCAGCGCCTCTTCGCCGCTGGATGGTCTGATCAAGTAAGAGCTATTGATGACTGAATCGAACGACACGCCAATCCAGACGGAAGAAGGCGACGAGCGCCAACACCGCCGCATCAAGAGTTTCGTGATGCGCGCCGGGCGCATGACCGAAGGCCAGCAGCGCGGCCTGGATCAGGGCGCGCCGAAGTTCGTCCTGCCGCTGGCCGATGCGCCGGTGGATTACGACCAGGTGTTCGGCCGTTCCGCGCCGCGTTCGCTGGAGATCGGTTTCGGCATGGGCCACTCGCTGCTGGAAATGGCAGCCGCTGCGCCGGAACAGGATTTCATCGGTGTCGAAGTTCACCGTCCGGGTGTCGGTGCGCTGCTCAATGGCGTGCTGACGCAGGGCCTGACCAACCTGCGGGTCTACGATTGCGACGCGATCGAAGTGCTCAATCGCTGCATCGCCGACAACAGCCTCGATCGCCTGATGCTGTTCTTCCCGGACCCGTGGCACAAGAGCCGTCACCACAAGCGCCGCATCGTTCAGGCGTCCTTCGCTGAGCTGGTGCGCAGCAAGCTGAAGGTTGGCGGCATTCTGCACATGGCCACCGACTGGGAACCGTACGCCGAATACATGCTGGAAGTGATGAACGTCGCCCCGGGCTATCGCAACCTCGCCGAAGACGGCAAGTGCGTGCCACGCCCGGCCGAACGCCCGATCACCAAGTTCGAACGCCGCGGCGAACGTCTTGGGCATGGCGTGTGGGATCTGAAGTTCGAAAAGCTCGCTTAAGCATCACGCAATAAAACTGTGGGAGCCATTGGCTCCCACAGTTGTTTTAGCGGTACTCGGAAGTTACACCGTTGAAAGAAATTCAGCCGGAACCCGCTCGGTCAGCCAGACGCCATTCTCGGCCTGATAGAACTTGAAACCCTGTTCCTGCATCTGCCGCGCTGCAACCTTCAGAATCACCACCGTTCCGTAACGTTGCCCAACCGCCGAGGCGGTAGCGGTTTCCTGAGAAAGGTGCACGTGATGGCGTGATCCCGGGATCAATCCCTGCTCGTTGATCGAGTCCATGAAACGTGTCGCCGTGCCGTGATACAGCGTTTCCGGAGGCTGCTTTTCTTCGAACTGCAGCTCCACGCTTTTCGTCGAGTGTCCCTGAACCGCACGAATCGACTGACCGTCGGCGGAGATCGAAAAGCGCTTCTTGTCACTGCTCGCCACGACGTTTTCAATCAGCGTGCGATCCAGCGTTCTGCCGTCCCGCGCCGCGCCATTGATCAAGGCGTCGATGTCTGCCCAGCCTTCGGAATCCAGCGTCAGGCCGATCGCCTGTGGCTCATGACGCAGCACGAAGCTGAGAAATTTGCTTGTTTCGTCCAACAGTTTCTTGCTCATGAACTTCCCTGTCTGTTTTCAATGCGCGGTCAGCGGCGATCCGCGACTACGCCG
Organism: Pseudomonas allokribbensis; assembly: GCF_014863605.1. Lineage (NCBI taxonomy): Bacteria > Pseudomonadati > Pseudomonadota > Gammaproteobacteria > Pseudomonadales > Pseudomonadaceae > Pseudomonas > Pseudomonas allokribbensis. The sequence goes on along the minus strand of NZ_CP062252.1, from coordinate 6,137,066 downwards.
ATCAAAACGAGCACCACCAACAACACCGGTGCCAGGCTGTAGTTGTTGAACTGGCTCAAGCCCTTCACCACCCAAGGCGTGGCGTAGATCAGTGCCGCGCCGCTGCCGATCAGGCAGAGCAGGGCCATCAGCGGGACGCGCAGGGCGCCGGCGATGCTGCCCAGGCGCTGGTCGACCCAGGCCTTGAAGTCAGCGCCGAACAGCACCAGCAGGCAGCCCACCAGGGCCAGCGCGATTTCCGAGAGGTTGCTGCGACTCCAGCGGGACACGGTGGCGAGCAGGTCGAGAATCAAATCCATGGTTTTTCCTTGGGGCTGCCGTTGGGCGTTGGGCTCAGTTCAGAAATTTCTGCAGCAAGTCATTGAGGAACAGTTGTCCGCGCTCGGTGGCCGCCAGACGTGACGGTTCGACCTGCAACAGACCGCTTTGTTCGGCCTCGCGGCGGTGTTCGTCGAGGCTCTCCAGCGGCAGGCCGGTGCGCTCGGGGTACAGGCGTGATTCGACGCCGGCAGTCAGGCGCAGGGCGTTCATCAGGAACTCGAACGGCATCTCGTCGTTAGTCAGGGCTTTCTCGCCGGCCTGAAAGCTTTTGGCCGGGTTGAGGTAGTCCTTCGGCAAGCGCGTCTTCCAGGTGCGCACGATCCGCCCGTCCGGGTGGCTGAGTTTGCCGTGAGCGCCGGCGCCGATACCGATGAAGTCGCCGAAGCTCCAGTAATTGAGGTTATGCCGCGCCGGGCGACCGGGCTGCGCATAGGCGGAGACTTCGTACTGCGCGTAACCGTGTTCGGCCAGCAGCGCCTGTCCGGCCTCCTGAATGTCCCACAGCGTGTCGTCTTCCGGCAGCACTGGCGGCTGGTTCCAGAACACGGTGTTCGGCTCCAGTGTCAGCTGATACCAGGAAATGTGCGTTGGCTTCAGCTCGATCGCCTGACGCAGATCGCTCAAGGCATCGTCCAGCGACTGATCCGGCAAGCCGTGCATCAAGTCGAGGTTGAAGTTATCGAACCCGGCCTGGCGCGCCATGCCGGCGGCGCGGATGGCTTCGTCGCCGTTGTGGATGCGGCCGAGGGCCTTGAGCTTTTCCTGCTGGAAGCTCTGGATACCGATCGACAGGCGATTGATCCCCAGTTTGCGGTAGGCGACGAACTTCTCTTGCTCGAAAGTCCCGGGGTTGGCTTCCAGGGTGATTTCGATGTCATCGGCAAACGGAATGCGCTGTTTCACGCCTTCGAGCAAGCGGCCGAGGGCTTCGGCACTGAACAGGCTCGGTGTGCCGCCGCCAAAGAAGATCGAACTCAGCTCACGGCCATACACCGCGTGCAGATCCTGGTCGAGGTCGGCCAGCATCGCGTCGACGTATTCCTGCTCTGGTAGCACCGGGCTGGCGGTGTGGGAGTTGAAGTCGCAATACGGGCATTTGCGCACACACCACGGGATGTGGATGTACAGCGCCAGGGGCGGCAGCGTCGGCAACGGCGCCCGAGACGAGGAGGCGGCGCCGCCGATGATCAGCGACGACGCGGAGGAGCTATCGGTCATTTCAAGCCCAGACGCAGGCGCAGCAGATCCATTGCACGGGCGCGGTGGCTGATCTGGTTCTTGTCGCTCGGGCTCAGCTCGGCACTGGACACGTTACGCTCCGGGACCCAGAACAGCGGGTCATAGCCGAAACCGTGTTCACCGCTGGCGGCGGTCAGGATGCGCCCGTGCCACAGGCCTTCGCAAAGAATCGGCAGCGGATCGTCAGCGTGACGCACCAAGGCCAGCACGCAGACGAACTGCGCGCCGCGCTCGGCTTCCGGCACATCCTTCAAGGCGTCGAGCAGCTTGGCGTTGTTCGCCGCGTCGCCCTTGCCGTCGGCGTAGCGCGCCGAGTAGATGCCCGGCGCACCGCCGAGGAAATCCACCGCCAGCCCCGAATCGTCGGCCAGCGCCGGCAGCCCGGAGATGCGCGCGGCATTGCGGGCCTTGAGGATCGCGTTCTCGACGAACGACAGGCCGGTCTCTTCCGGCTCCACGCTGCTGAACTCGCCGATCGAGCGCAATTGCACCGATTCGCCGAGCATGGCCTGGAGTTCCTTGAGTTTGCCGGCGTTATGGCTGGCCAGTACGAGTTGCTTGAGGTTCATCATTCGCCGGGGAAAAGCTCTTGGTTGAAATTGATGGTGTTGATCTTGTCGCCGTTCTGCACCTTGATTTCAAAGGTGCGGGTTTCCTGCTGTTCCACCGGGTACTGGGCGATGTAATAGATCGCGCCCTGTTCGGTGATCTGGCGGAATTTCAGCGGCACGCTCTGGCTGGTCAGGTCTTTGACCGTGCCGGTGACATTGGCGATCAACGGCTTGCCGTCCTTGATCACCGAGACATTGATCACGCCCTGATTCTTGCTGCGAATCAGCTCGGCGGCCTTGGCAATGTCCGGTTGCAGGTAGGTCGAGTTGAAGGTGTTGTAGTGCACCGTCACGTCGCCGAAGGTTTCCTGGCGCTCGCCCTTGATGACGTCGGCAGCGATGGCCGACAGGCTCAGGCAGGCGGCCAATAGCGCGGTAATCAAGCGTCCCATGTTCGTTCTCCTCGCAATGTCGTGGTTCAGACCGCGATTCTGTGATCCTGCAGCCCCGGGCTGCTGACGCGGTAGATACCGATCTCACCTAACAGATTAGGCCATAGCTTACTGGCCCACCCGTGGCGGTGCTGTTGATCCACGGCAAGCCGATCAATGACCTTCGCCTCACGTTCGCGGCAAAGTTCTTCAAAGTCTTCGAAGGTGCAGAAGTGAATGTTCGGCGTGTTGTACCAGGTGTACGGCAGGAACTCGGACACTGGCATCCGGCCCTTGCTCGCCAAGTACCAGCGGCAGCGCCAGTGGCCGAAGTTGGGGAAGGTGATGATGCACTGGCGACCGACCCGCAGCATTTCGTCGAGGATCTTGTCCGGGTAGTGCACGGCTTGCAGGGCCTGGGTCATCACCACCACGTCGAAGCTGTTGCTGGCGAAGTTGCCCAGGCCCTTGTCCAGGTCCTGTTCGATGACGTTGATGCCCTTGGCCACGCACTCGGCGATGTTGTCCGGGTCGTTTTCCAGGCCATAACCGGTGACCTGCTTGTGGTCGCGCAGCCAGGTCAGCAACTCGCCGTCACCGCAGCCGAGGTCGAGCACGCGGCTGCCGGCGGGGATCCATTCCTGGATGATTTCCAGATCAGCTCTCATGGCTTTCTCACAACGTAATGCGGTTCATGTAATTGCCGAACGCCTGCAAATAGCGCGGGATCGGAATCAGGAAGGCGTCGTGGCCCTGCGGCGCATCGATTTCCAGGTAGCTGACGTCCTTGCGCGCGGCCATCAGCGCGTCCACCAGTTCCCGCGATCGGGCCGGGGAGAAGCGCCAGTCGGTGGTGAACGACATCACGCAGAACTTCGCTTTGGCACCTTCGAAGGTTTTCGCCAGGTTATCGTCGAAGTTCGCCGCCGGATCGAAGTAATCCAGCGCCTTGGTCATCAACAGATACGTGTTGGCATCGAAGCGCCCGGAGAACTCTTCGCCCTGATAGCGCAGGTAGCTTTCGACCTGGAACTCGACGCTGTGGAAGTCGTAGTTGAGCTTTTCGCTCTTCAGGCCACGGCCGAATTTCTCGCCCATGGAGTCGTCGGACAGGTAGGTGATGTGCCCGACCATCCGCGCCAGCATCAGCCCGCGCTTGGGGATCACGCCCTGTTCCTGGAACGAGCCGCCGTGGAATTCCGGGTCGGTGAGAATCGCCTGGCGCGCCACTTCGTTGAAGGCGATGTTCTGCGCCGACAGCTTGGGGGCCGAGGCGATGGCCAGGCAGTGGCGCACGCGATCCGGATACGTGATGGTCCATTGCAGCGCCTGCATGCCGCCGAGGCTGCCACCGATCACTGCGGCCCACTGGCCGATGCCGAGCAGGTCGGCGAGGCGTGCCTGGCTGTGCACCCAGTCTTCCACGGTCAGCACCGGGAAGTCGGCGCCGAACGGTTTGCCGGTTTCCGGGTTGAGGCTGCTCGGGCCGGTGGAGCCGTTGCAGCCGCCGAGGTTGTTCAGGCTGACCACGAAGAACTTGTTGGTGTCGATCGGTTTGCCGGGGCCGATGCAGCTGTCCCACCAACCGGGCTTGCGGTCGTCGACGCTGTGGTAGCCGGCGGCATGGTGGTGGCCGGACAAGGCGTGGCAGATCAACACGGCGTTGCTCGCTTGCGCGTTCAGCGTGCCGTAGGTTTCGTAGATCAGGTCATAAGCGGCCAGCGAACGGCCGCAGGCCAGGGCCAGCGGTTCGCTGAAGTGCGCCGTTTCCGGCGTCACCAGACCAACAGAATCGGGGGGAAAGGCAGCTGGCATCGACCCTGCTCTCGTTGAAATGAGGCGTAAGTCTAAAGACCGCTGCCCCCAGCGGCAAGCAACGATCAGGGGTGTTGAAGCCCCGGCAAATCCGGCAGTTTTTTGGGGGCGTGGATGCGCACACGTTTCTGCCGGTTCAACTCACCGCTGATCAGGCTGACCTGGCTCTTGGAGACTCCAAAAGCCTTGGCCAGAAACCCCATCAGGTACGCATTGGCCTTGCCCTCGACCGGCGGCGCGGTCAGGCGGATCTTCAAGCGGTCGCCGTGCAGCCCGCAGAAATCATCGCTGCGGGCTGCCGGTTGCAGGTGACACTCGAGGATCAAGTCGTCACCGTCCCAACGAAACCAGCTCACATCAACAGGCGCAGAATTTCCGGCATCATCGTCATCGCCGCGAGGTTGTTGATCACCAGCATGTCGATCAGCTTCAGCGCGAGGAAGGCGAAGATCGGCGACAGGTCCAGACCGCCCATGCTCGGCAGGAAGCGGCGGAACGGCGCCAGGGCAGGTTCGCAAATCTGGTTCACCAGCTCGGCGCCCGGGTTATGGCTGCCCGGAGCGACCCACGACAGGATCACGCTGATGATCAGGGCGAAGAAGAAAATCTTCAGGAACAGCGCGGTCACGCCGATGATCGACCAGATGAACAGTTGTAGCGGGTTGCCGGTGGTGCCGTAGGTCAGCAGCAGGGTCAGCGCCATCAGTGCCAGTTGCACGAGGATTGCCAGCACCAGCGACGACATGTCGAGGCCGAAGACGCTCGGGATGATCCGGCGCAGTGGCTTGAGCAGCGGCTGGGTAGCCTTGACCACGAACTGGCACAGCGGGTTGTAGAAGTTCGCCCGCACCAGTTGCAGGACAAAGCGCAGCAGCACGATCAGCAGGTACAGGCTGCCGAGGGTTTGCAGCACGTAGACCGCTGCAGTGTTCAATCCAATCATGTAAGGCTCCTTATTTGCCCAGTTGTTCGGCCATTTCGGCCGAGCGGTGCGCGGCGGCGCCGAGTGCTTTTTCCACCAGGGCTTCGAAGCCGCCGGCCTGGAACGATTTGATCGCCGCTTCAGTGGTGCCCGCTGGCGAGGTCACGCGGCGGCGCAGTTCGGCGGCGTCGACGTCGCTGGACACGGCCATGTGCGCGGCGCCCAGTGCGGTTTGCAGGGTCAGTTGCTCGGCGGTTTCCTTCGGCAGACCGAGTTTGACGCCAGCGGCGGTCATGGCTTCGATCAGCAGGAAGAAGTACGCCGGGCCGGAACCGGAGACAGCGGTGACCGCGTCCAGTTGTTGCTCTTCGTTCAGCCACAGGGCGATGCCCACGGCGGACAGCAGCTCTTCAGCCTGTTGGCGCTGTTCGGCGCTCACTTCGCTGGTGGCGTACAAGCCGCTCACGCCCTGACGCAGCAGCGCCGGGGTGTTGGGCATGCAGCGCACGATTGGTTGTTCGCCGAGCCATGCGGTCATGCTGGCGCAGGTGATGCCGGCGGCAATCGACACCACCAGTTGATTCGGTTTCAGGCTCGGGCGGATCGCTTCGCACACGGCTTTCATGGCCTGTGGCTTGACCGCCAGCACGACAACGTCGGCACCGTCGATGGCCTGGGCGTTGTCGGCGAAGGTTTCGATGCCGTGCTCGGCGCTGACCCGGTTGCGGGTCTCTTCGCCCGGATCGCTGGCGCGGATCGATGCGGCTTCCAGACCCTTGGCCCGCAGGCCGCCGATCAGGCTGGCGGCCATGTTGCCGGCACCGATAAAGGCAATACGCGTGTTGCTCATGTCAGGTCCTTATCTGGAAATCATCAAGATTGGGAGTAGTCGCGAGCGCCAAACAGGGCCGTACCGATACGGACCCAGGTGGCGCCCTGGGCAATGGCCGACTCGAGGTCGTGGCTCATGCCCATGGAAAGTGTGTCGAGCGGCAGATCGAGGCTGGCCTGCAGCTTCTGAACAGCGGCGAATGCGGCGTCTTGCTCGGCGCGATCGTCGGTCGGCTCGGGAATCGCCATCAGCCCGCGCAGCTTCAGGCGCGGCAGGGCGCTGATGGCCTGGGCCAGCGCCGGCAGGTCGGCCGGGGTGCAGCCGGACTTGCTGGCTTCACCGCTGACGTTGACCTGAATGCAGATATTCAGTGGCGGCAGCTCCGCCGGGCGTTGTTCGGACAGGCGTTGGGCGATTTTCAGGCGATCCACGGAATGCACCCAGGCGAAATGCTCGGCAATCGAGCGGGTCTTGTTCGACTGAATGGGGCCGATGAAGTGCCAGATCAAGGGCAGGTCGGCCAGTTCGAGCTGTTTGCCCAGGGCTTCCTGCAGATAGTTCTCGCCAAAGTCGCGCAGGCCGGCGGCGTACGCTTCGCGCAGGGCTTCGGCGGGTTTGGTCTTGCTCACGGCCAGCAGTTGGACGCTGTTTTCATCGCGGCCGGCGGCTTTGACGGCTGCCTGAATGCGCGAACTAACCAGTGAGATGTTGTCTGCTATCGTGGACATCAAGAGGCGCCAGCGGTCTGTAGGTTCGCGGCATTCTACTGGAATTGAGGAACGCTATGGATATCACTGAACTGCTGGCCTTCAGCGCCAAACAGGGCGCTTCCGACCTGCACCTGTCGGCCGGACTGCCGCCGATGATCCGCGTGGATGGCGATGTGCGACGGATCAATCTGCCGGCGCTGGATCACAAGCAGGTGCATGAGCTGATCTACGACATCATGAACGACACCCAACGGGTGGAGTTTGAGAAACATCTGGAAACCGACTTTTCCTTCGAAGTGCCCGGCGTGGCGCGTTTTCGGGTCAACGCCTTCAACCAGAACCGTGGCGCCGGCGCCGTGTTCCGCACCATTCCGTCGAAAGTGCTGAGCATGGAAGACCTCGCCATGGGCGACGTCTTTCGCAAGATCACCGACGCCCCGCGCGGGCTGGTGCTGGTGACGGGGCCGACCGGTTCCGGCAAGTCCACCACGCTGGCGGCGATGATCGATTACCTCAACACCCACCGTCATCACCACATCCTGACCATCGAAGACCCCATCGAATTCGTTCACGAATCGCGCAAATGCCTGATCAATCAGCGTGAGGTCCATCGCGATACCCGCAGTTTCGCCACGGCGTTGCGTTCAGCGCTGCGTGAAGACCCGGACGTGATCCTGGTGGGCGAGATGCGCGATCTGGAAACCATCCGCCTGGCGTTGACCGCTGCCGAAACCGGGCACCTGGTGTTCGGCACGCTGCACACCACGTCGGCGGCCAAGACCATCGACCGGGTGGTGGACGTGTTCCCGGGGGATGAGAAGTCCATGGTGCGCTCGATGTTGTCCGAGTCGCTGCTGGCCGTGGTGTCGCAGACGCTGATCAAGAAGATCGGCGGCGGGCGGGTAGCGGCGCACGAGATCATGCTCGGCACGTCGGCGATCCGTAACCTGATCCGCGAGGACAAGGTGGCGCAGATGTATTCGGCGATTCAGACCGGCGGATCGCTGGGGATGCAGACACTCGACATGTGCCTGAAGGATCTGGTGACCAAGGGCCTGATCAGTCGCGAACATGCGCGGGAGAAGGCGCGGACACCGGATAATTTCTAGGGACGAAAAAAAACGCAGCCCGAAAGCTGCGTTTTTTATGATCTGTACAGATCAGCGCTGAACCACGCGCATCTGCTTGCCACCTGGTTCTTTCGGCAGCACGCGCTTGGCTACCACGTAATGCTGTTCCCAATACGGCTTGTTCAGCGTATCGATGCTCACCGCTTTACCACGACGCGGCGCGTGGATGAAGCGGTCGTTGCCCAGGTAGATGGCAACGTGATTGACCCGACGGCTCTTGATGTTGAAGAAAATCAGGTCGCCAGGCTTGAGATCCTTGCGCTCGACTTTCTCGCCGTGGCCGCTGGCCATGGCATTCGAGGTGCGGGGCAGGTCGAAAGTCGCGTCGTTGAACGCGTATTTCACCAGACCGCTGCAATCGAAGCCTTTACTTGGGCTGCTGCCGCCCCAACGGTAAGGTGTACCGAGGACGTTCACCGCGCGACTGAGGACGTTGCTGCTTTCCTTGTTCGCCATCGGTGGGACCAGCTTGCCGTGACTCTTGCTGGCGAGCGTGGTGTGTTTCGTTTGCTTGCCTTTGTTCGATGGAGCAGAGGCATGGGATTTAGGGGTGAAGCCGTTGACGTTGGGAAGACGTTGCTCACGATTGGTGGCGTGGGCGGCCAGTGGCATTAATAGGCAAATGGTTAGCCATGTCTTGAAAAATGGACGCATTAGGCAGGGCTCTTATGTGTTAGCGCGCAACTTTATAACAGCTTTTTTGTCCCTTCCGAGGCCGTTGGTCGATTCAAAAGGCGGGCAACGGAACCAAACAAGCGGCAAATAGACGCAATTGTCGGACAGAAGTCAGGTGCTATAAGGCTTTGACGGAACACACGGTAGCATTTGCCGTACGTCGGCTACCTGTAAAAAAGTCACAAAGAATTAAAGAATATTTATCTATCGTGTGAATCGAGGTCTTCATGAACAGCTATCAGCTACCCCGTGTGAAGGAAAAAGACACCCATAGCAAAGTGATCGGTTACCTGCTGTGGATCTTCGGTTTTACCGGCTCTCACCGCTTCTATTACGGCAAGCCGGTGACCGGAACGATCTGGTTTTTCACCTTCGGGCTACTGGGGATCGGCTGGCTGATCGACGTGTTCCTGATCCCGGCGATGGATCGGGAAGCGGATCTGCGATTTGCTGCGGGGCCGATCGAATACAACGTGGCGTGGATCCTGCTGACGTTCCTCGGGGTGTTCGGTGTGCACCGGATGTACCAGGGCAAGTGGATCACAGGCTTGCTGTACCTGCTGACCGGCGGATTGTTCTTTATTGGCGTGCTGTATGACTTCTGGACGCTGAACGATCAGGTGTCGCTGCGTAATGCCGAAGGGCGGGGCGCCTTTCAGTAAGTGATGACGAGGGGGCTGACCGTCGGCGTAGTTCGCGCGCTGGCAGGCTCCCCCCTCGACACTTAGTCTTGCGCGTTATTTCAATCGCACCAAGGTTTGTATTTGGAAAATGGCAAATGTAATGGCAGTCATACCATAAAGTATTGCAATGACGGCGTGCTGGGGTGTCGACCAATATACAATCCTGTCCACCAAAATCACCAAGGATATTGTTGCAATCAGGTAGGCCGATATTTTCAGTAGCAGACCTGCAAACGAATTGGCGCGTGCCCAGCGTAATAAGAGAATCTGCAGCAAGTGCATTAGTGCAAGTGTCAGAAGAATAATCAGCGTTACACCAATGGGCAGGCCGATTGAATCCTGATTTATGTCATATGTTCCTGCTTTGAGATTCTTTATTAATGTGAGTGCTCCTGCGCCAGATGTGAGTACGAGAGCGGTCGGGTATACATAACTCAATAATGTGTAAGTTCTGCTCATTCGCTTTCCGTTGTGCAGGTGTCTGTAAAGTTATTGGTGCTCACGGGGTGGGGTGAAATCCAGTTCCGCTCAGCCTTATTTTATGCTCGCCGAAAATGTCGATTTCGTAATGTGTTCCGGAAAATACTCTGCCTGCTGTTGTTAATAACTCAAGGGCAGTTGATCTGTTGCTTGCGTCGAAGTCGTAAGTGTCAGTATAGGCTCTGATTGCACCGTCGAAAACCCAGGATCCTGCTTTGTCGCGTGAAAAGTTTCCTTCCATCTTTAACGTTATTCTTCCTAGATAAGCCCCGGTGACATTGCTGTCATTAATGGTGGCGTAAGGGATCTTCGGGTCAGATAAGTAATAAGTGCCTGCTTCTCGAGTGCTCGCGATAGAGCTTGCCAGCAGTGGCAGTTCGTTGGCTCTGACATTCAGGCCAATATTGTTGATGTTGACCCTCATCCTCTCACCATTTCCCCAGAGGTAATGAGCAAAGGCTTTGATCGGGCTGAAAGTACCTCCGGAAAGCTCGGTTGTGAGTGTTTCGTAATTCAGGTTGTACGGAGCAGTCGCGGAAACCTTTATCAAAGCTTCTATGGCACTGAGTTTCTGCTGTGCTGCAAATGCATCAGCCAAACTGAAGTTGATGACTTTGTTCTTGAAATAACCATGGCTGATAATGGTGGCGTTGCTGAGTAAATAGTTGTCGCTTTCCGTGATTCTCCAAAGGTCCCGAATTCCACCTAAAGCGTCGTTGTTAATTGCCTTGTTCACCATTTGCAGTTCATAGGTGAAGGCTTTAATTCCGGATTTCATTTCAAGCCAGGCATGGAACATGTCCATTTCTGCTGAGGTTATGACTGGGCCATTGCTCAGTGGTAGTGAATAGGTTTGACCGTCATTGGTGACAATGGCCTCTCCTGCTCCCTGCCAATCTGCTGTTGCGTAGGATCCCCATCTGAAACCGGAGTCGACTGTAAATCCGCCAGAATTTCCTGTTGTGCCTCTGGTGACAATAGGGGGAAGCGTAAGTCCATTTTTCATATGCTCATCCTTGTGGGTATTGATTATCCTTTTGACGGTTTTATATTAATGGCTGAGCGTAAGTGTCGCCTACGAGAACTTTGTAGGCTGTTTCTGATTGTGTCGAAGCTGTTTTTACGAGAGTGTAAAGCGTCGGATATTTCTTTATGGCGGGCGGCCGCTTTCCTACGTCACTTGGGTAAATCTAGCGGCGGGAATGACACGAGGGATATGGCTTTTTCGGGTAATGACTTTAAGCGAAACTTTTCCTGTAAGGATGTTTGTCGCTATCGAATAGAATTCGAGAGATAGCAGGCCATTACAGCCTGCTATCTCTTGTCTTCATGCCTGATGGCTGATCCGGCCATCCACCAACGTGTAACGCACCACGCCTGGCAGACTATGACCGAGGAACGGGCAGTTCTCGCCCTTCGACAGCCAGGTCTCGCCGGCCACGGTCGAAGCCTTCGGATCGAACAGCACGATATCCGCCGCGCCACCCACCGCCAGTTTGCCCGCCGGCAGGCGCAGGGCCTCGGCCGGGCCGGCGCTCAGGCGTGAGAGCAGGGTCGGCAGGTCCAGCAGACCATCCTCGACCAGCGTCATCGCCAGCGGCAGCAGCAGCTCGACGCTGCTGATGCCCGGTTCGGTGGCGCCGAACGGTGCCAGTTTCGCATCACGCTCGTGGGGCTGGTGATGGCTGGAAATCGCCGAAATCACCCCGGACTTCACCGCTTCACGCAGACCGTCGCGGTCGGCGCGGGTGCGCAGCGGCGGTTGCACGTGATACAGGCTGCTGAAGTCGATCAGCGCTTCGTCCGTCAGGATCAACTGATACAGGGCGACATCCGCCGTGACTTTCAAACCACGGGCTTGTGCCTGAGCGATCAGCGCAACGCCGCGAGCGCTGGTGAGCTGGCTGAAATGCGCACGCACGCCGGTCTGCTCGACCAGCAGCAGGTCGCGGGCCAGGGCCACGGTTTCAGCGGTTTCCGGGATGCCCGGCAGACCGAGGAAACTGGCGGTGGCGCCTTCGTGGGCCAGGCCGCCGTCGGCCAGGTCGTGATCCTGCGAATTGAAAATCACGGTCAGGTCGAAGGTCGCCGCGTAATCCAGCGCCCGGCACAGGGTGCGGGTGTTGCGGAAGCTTTCCAGGCCGTTGCCGAACGCCACACAGCCAGCGTCACGCAGGGCCACCAGCTCGGCCAGCTGTTCGCCGTCCAGGCCTTTGCTCAGGGCGCCGATCGGGAACACTTTGGTGTTGCCGGCCTCGCGGGCGCGGTCGAGGATCAGTTCGGCCACTGCGGAGGTGTCGAGCACCGGCTTGGTTTTCGGCGGGCAGCACAGGCTGGTCACGCCGCCGGCCGCCGCAGCGCGGGTTTCGCTGGCGATGGTGCCTTTGCGGCTGTAGCCCGGCTCGCGCAGGGCGACGTTCAGGTCTACGAGGCCTGGAGCGGCGACAAGGCCTTGGGCATCGATGGTTTCGAGGGCAGTGAAACCGGCCGGTGCGGCGCCGAGGGCGACGATCTTGCAGGCTTCAACGTGAATATCGGTGATTTGATCCAGGCCGCTGCTTGGATCGATGACGCGGGCGCCGAGAATGCTGAGCTTCACTGGGCGTTCTCCTGCTCGAATTGGCGCTGGGCTGTTTGTCCGCTCATGGCCATCGACAACACGGCCATACGGATCGCGATGCCGTAGGTGACTTGATTGAGGATTACCGAGTGCGGGCCGTCGGCCACCGCCGACTCGATCTCCACGCCGCGGTTGATCGGCCCCGGGTGCATGACGATGCAATCGGGCTTGGCGCCGGCCAGGCGCGCGGTGGTCAGGCCGAACAGGCGGTAGAACTCGCCTTCGCTCGGCAGCAGGCCGCCGGTCATGCGCTCACGCTGCAGGCGCAGCATGATCACCACGTCGACGTCTTTCAGGCCTTCGGTCATGTCGGTGTAGACCTTCACGCCGTATTGCTCGATGCCGATCGGCAGCAGGGTTTTCGGTGCGATCACGCGGATGTCCGGGCAACCGAGGGTCTTCAGGGCGAGCATGTTCGAGCGCGCCACCCGCGAGTGCAGGATGTCGCCGACGATGGCCACCGAAAGGTTTTCGAAGCTGCCCTTGTGCCGACGGATGGTCAGCATGTCGAGCATGCCCTGGGTCGGGTGGGCGTGACGGCCGTCGCCGCCGTTGATGATCGCCACTTGCGGGCAGACATGCTCGGCGATGAAGTGCGCAGCGCCCGAGTCACCGTGGCGTACGACGAACATGTCGGCGGCCATGGCTTCGAGGTTGCGCAGGGTGTCGAGCAGGGTTTCGCCCTTGCTGGCCGACGAAGTCGACACGTTTAGGGTGATGACGTCCGCCGACAGCCGCTGGGCCGCCAGTTCGAAGGTGGTGCGGGTGCGGGTGGAGTTTTCGAAGAACACGTTGCACACGGTCTTGCCGCGCAGCAACGGGACCTTCTTCACGGCCCGGGCACCGACTTCGAGGAACGAGTCGGCGGTGTCGAGGATTTCCGTCAGCAACTCGCGGCGCAGGCCGTCGAGCGAGAGGAAGTGGCGCAGCTGGCCCTGATCATTGAGCTGCAGCGGGCGCTTGGTATCTAGAGGCGTCATCGCGAAGGGGACTCTCAATAGGGCGGATTAAAGGGCGAGGTCTTGCAGTTCGAGGGCCAGTTCCGGGCCGGACAGCTTCACTCGTTCGTGGGGGCTAAGCGACAGCGTCGCGCCGACCACGTTCGGGCGGATCGGCAGTTCGCCGGCGTCCAGGTCCAGCAGGCAGACCAGCGTCACGCTGGCCGGGCGGCCGTAGTCGAACAGTTCGTTCATGGCGGCGCGGATGGTGCGGCCGCTCATCAGTACGTCGTCGATCAGTACCAGATGCTGGCCTTCGATTTCGAAGGGCAGGGCGGACGGGCGCACTTGCGGGTGCAGGCCGTTCTGGCTGAAGTCGTCGCGATAGAAGGAAACATCCAGCGTGCCCAATGGCGCATCGCTGCCCAGCTCTTCGAGCAGGGCCTGGGCGACCCAGACGCCGCCGGTGCGGATGCCGATGTAACGCGGCTCGCTGATATCACGCTGGGCAAGGTGCGCCTTGAGGCGGGTCGCCATCTGGCTGATCAGATCGGCGGGATTGGGCAGGCTCATGGTTGCTCCTTCTTGGGGTCGAGCCGGTTCTCACGAACCGAGGCTCGGGTTGTAACCAAAAGAAAAGCGCCGTAGCGCTTGTCAGGATTCAAATAGTGCGGTGTTTTCGTCGAGCCAGCCTTGCAGCAGCAGGGCGGCGGCGATGGCGTCCACCGGGTTGTCGCGGTAACTGCCTTTCTGCCCGCCGCGCACCAGTCGCTCGCCTTTGGCTTCAAAGGTCGTCAGGCGTTCGTCGTGGGTATAGAAGGGCAGGTTGTAGCGGCCGTTGAGGCGACGGGCGAATTTCTCGGCGCGCAGGCACATCTCGCTGGGCGTGCCGTCCATGTTCAGCGGCAGGCCGACCACCACGGCGTCGGGTTTCCATTCCTTTATCAGGGCTTCGACCTGATTCCAGTCCGGCACACCGTTCTGTGCCTTCAAGGTGCACAGCTCGCGGGCCTGGCCGGTAACCACCTGGCCGACCGCCACGCCGATCTGTTTGGTGCCGTAGTCGAAGCCGAGGATCAGGCGCAGGTCCATCAGGCGTGCCCTGCCTGGCTGGTCAGCAGATTGAGGTTGATCCCCAAATGCTTGGCCGCCGCTTCCAGACGCAGCTCGCTGCTGGTGTTGAACAGGATGTCGGCGTCGTACGGGCAGGTCAGCCAGGCGTTGTCGGCCATTTCAGCCTCCAGTTGCCCGGCTTCCCAGCCGGCGTAGCCGAGGGCGATCAGGCTTTTCGCCGGGCCTACGCCGTCAGCGATGGCGAACAGCACGTCTTGGGAAGTGGACAGGGCCAGCTCGCCTTCCAGTTCGACGGTCGCCTGGAAGGTCTTGCCCGCCGGGTGCAGCACGAAACCGCGATCGGTCTGCACCGGGCCGCCGATGAAGATCGGTACATGCTGGCACAGCGCTGGCGGATCGATGTCCGGGCGCAGTTGCTCGAGGATGTCGGCCAGATTCAGCTCTTGCGGTCGGTTGACCACCAGCCCCATGGCCCCATTGGCCGTGTGCTCGACGATGTAGGTCAAGGTGTGGGCAAAGTTCGGGTCGGCCATGTGTGGCATGGCGATCAGGAAGTGATGCTTGAGGTAGCTGGGGCTGACGTTTTTCATGTGCGGTAGTGTGGCGTTCGGGGGGCGAACTGACAAGCTGGAGCGGTCAAAAGATCGGCTCAGTTGCTGGACAACCGGTCGCCCCGGGCGAATTTCCAGGTGCGGATGATTTCCAGTCGGTCGATGTCCGACAGATCCCCGGTAAACGGTGCGAAAGGCGCGGCCAGCCGGACGATGCGTTGCGCCGCCTGATCCAGCAGCGGCTGGCCGGAGGATTCCAGCACCAGCACTTCATACAGCGAGCCGTCGCGGTTGATCGACACCATCAGGCGCAGATTGCCGTAGATCTGTTGGCGACGGGCTTCGTCGGGGTAATTGAGGTTGCCGATGCGCTCGACCTTCTTGCGCCATTCGTCCTTGTACCAGGCGCCCTTGTCGCGCATGGTCGAGGCCGCGCTCAGGCGGTGGATGCGCGGGCGCTTGGCATACAGCTGTTGTTCGTTGGCCAGTTCGGCTTCCAGGCTGGCGATGTCGCTGGAGAGCTGCGAGCTGTCGAAAGTCGGGGCGTCGACCGTCGGTTTGGTCTCGGTCTTGGCTTCTTCTTTTTTGGTCGGTGCCTTTTTCGGTTTCGGCGCGACGGTGGTCACGGCCGCCTTGGGCGCCGCTTCATGCACTTCCGGCTTGGCGGCCGGCGGCGGAGTGACTTTCTTGACCTGATTGTCCTGGAACGGCGCGACCTCGGTGGTCTTGGGGATCGCCTTCTTGTCGAGGGTGCCGCTGCCTTCCTGGTTTTCCTGGGCGAGGAAATCAGCCTTCTTGGGCTTGGTTTCGCTCTTGAAGGTGGCGAGGGTGATTTCCAGGGTTTTGCTGATCTGCTTGGGCTCGACCATGGTGAAACCCACGCCGAGCAGCAGCGCCAAATGGATCAGCGCCGCGAGAAACAGGGTAAATCCGAGGCGATCGACCGGGCGCACGCCTTTATGGGCGAGTTCAGCGGGCAGATCGGACGGAAGTGTCATGACAAGAAAACCAACATCGCGTTTTTCACAGGCCGCGCATGATAACGCAATGTTGGTTTCTCGCCTTGGGCTTCAAGCATCAAGCGACAGGCTGCATGTGACACACATCAAGCTTGCAGCTTTTTCTCGATGGCATCCATCAGCAGGCCGCCGATGTCGGTGCCGAACGCATTGTCGATCTCGCGGATGCAGGTCGGGCTGGTGACGTTGATTTCGGTCAGGTGTTCACCAATCACATCCAGGCCGACGAACAGCAGGCCCTTCGCGCGCAAGGTCGGGCCGACCTGAGCGGCGATCCAGCGATCCTTGTCGGTCAATGGACGGGCTTCGCCACGGCCGCCGGCCGCGAGGTTGCCACGGGTTTCGCCCTGGGCCGGAATCCGCGCCAGGCAGTAATCCACCGGCTCGCCGTCGATCATCAGGATGCGTTTGTCGCCATCCTTGATCGCCGGCAGGTACGCCTGGCCCATGATCTGTTGGGTGCCGAGTGCGGTCAGGGTTTCGAGGATCACCGACAGGTTCGGATCGCCGACGCGGTGACGGAAGATCGACGTGCCGCCCATGCCGTCCAGCGGCTTGAGGATCACGTCGCCGTGTTTGGCGGCGAATTCGCGCAGCACGTCGGCGCGGCGGCTGACCACGGTCGGCGGCGTGCACTGCGGGAACAGCGTGGCGAACAGTTTTTCATTGCAGTCGCGCAGGCTCTGCGGCTTGTTGACCACCAGTACGCCGGCGGCTTCGGCCTGTTCGAGCAGGTAGGTGGAGTAGACGAACTCCATGTCGAACGGCGGATCCTTGCGCATCAGGATCACGTTCAGGTCGCTCAGCGGCAGATCCTGCTCGGCGTCCAGTTCGAACCATTTTTCCGGGTTGGCGAAGACTTTCAGCGGCTTCATCCGCGCCCGTGCCTGACCTTCGCCCTGATAAAGGTCCTGCTGTTCCATATAGAACAGTTCCCAGCCGCGCTTCTGCGCCGCCAGCAGCATGGCCAGCGAGCTATCCTTTTTATAGGAAATGCTGGCGATTGGGTCCATGACTATCCCGACGCGAACGCTCATTGGGTTTTCCTCGAAAATTGGCTACCGGATCGGTATGAAAAAAGTGCCGCCAGAGTGGCTCCGGGCGGGTTTTCGGTCAAGGAAAAACCCGTCGATAGATTGCTTCTGGAGACTGTGCTAAAAAGGCTGCCAGCCGTGCTGGCCCTTGAACATCAAGGGTTTCCAGCCATCAGTCATCGCAAAACGGACAAATTGATTCGCAAAGGCGACGGTAGAGCCCCCTTATGGAACAGCAGTCCAGCGCCTTGAAGGTCATGGTGATCGACGACTCGAAAACGATTCGTCGCACCGCCGAGACCCTGTTGAAAAATGCAGGGTGCGAAGTCATCACGGCGATCGACGGTTTCGACGCCCTGGCGAAGATCGCCGACAACCACCCCGGGATCATTTTTGTCGACATCATGATGCCGCGTCTGGATGGTTATCAGACCTGCGCTTTAATCAAGAACAACAGTGCTTTCAAGGCAACGCCGGTGATCATGCTGTCGTCCCGCGACGGGCTGTTCGACAAGGCCAAGGGGCGGATTGTCGGTTCCGATCAATTTTTGACCAAGCCTTTCAGCAAGGAAGAACTGCTCGACGCGATTGCGGCCCATGTTCCGGGCTTTACCGCTGATTTGCCGCAGTAAGACACGCACAGTGACGCTCGGCCAGCGGGCCCGGTGTCGACAAGAAAAATGGGGAAGACCATGGCACGTATTCTGATCGTCGATGATTCGCCGACCGAAATGTACAAACTGACCGGCATGCTGGAAAAGCACGGCCACGAAGTGTTGAAAGCCGAAAACGGCGCCGACGGCGTGGCCCTGGCCCGTCAGGAAAAACCCGACGCGGTGCTGATGGACATCGTCATGCCCGGCCTCAACGGTTTCCAGGCGACCCGCCAACTGACCAAGGACGCTGAAACCAGCCACATCCCGGTCATCATCATCACCACCAAGGATCAGGAAACCGACAAGGTCTGGGGCACTCGCCAGGGCGCCAAGGATTACCTGACCAAACCGGTCGATGAAGACACGCTGATCAAGACCCTGAACAACGTGCTGGCCGGTTGATCGCGCCGCCATGAGCGAGTCGCTGACCGCGTTCGAACTGTTGTGGCAGATCGACCAGCGCTGTCGCCTGCTGGCGGCGGACCTGCCGTCGCAACCGGCGCGCCAGGATCGCTGGAGCGGCATCGGCTTTCGCCTCGGCGAGCACTGGTACGTCGCGCCGATGGGCGAAGTCAGCGAAGTGCTGCCCGAACCGCGTTTCACCCAACTGCCGGGGGTAAAGCCGTGGGTCAAGGGTGTGGCCAATCTGCGCGGGCGGTTGTTGCCGATCATGGACCTGTGCGGATTCTTCGGCCATGAGCTGTCACCCATGCGCAAGCAGCGGCGGGTATTGGTAGTGGAGCATCAGGACGTTTTTGCCGGTGTGCTGGTCGATGAGGTCTTCGGCTTGCAGCACTTCGAGCAAGACAGCTTCGAACCCGTCTCGATCCGTAAACGGCAAGGCTCCAAGGGCGAGTTCGTCAAAGGGTATTTCCGACGCGAGCAGAACTGGCGAGTGTTCAGCCTGTTTGCGCTGGCGCAGTCACCGAGTTTCATGCACGTCGCGGTTTAACAGGCGAGGACCGATGATCAAAGCAAAAACCAGCAAGCCCGCAGAAGGCTCGCGCAGCCGCTCGCAGATCATCGTGCTGTTCATCGCGCTGATCGTGTTCATCATGCTGCTGTTCGCCAACTTCGCTTACCTCAACACCCAGGCCAACTACGACAAACAGTACATCGGCCACGCCGGTGAGCTGCGGGTGCTGTCGCAGCGGATCGCCAAGAACGCCACCGAAGCGGCGGCCGGCAAGTCGGCCGCGTTCAAGCTGTTGAGCGATGCGCGCAACGATTTCGCCCAGCGCTGGGGTTACCTGAAGAAGGGCGACCCGGCCACCGGCCTGCCGCCGGCACCGTCGACCGTGCGCCCGGAAATGCGCGCCGTGCAGCTGGATTGGGAGCGCCTGCTGAAAAACACCGACGCCATTCTGTCCAGCGAACAGACCGTACTGTCCCTGCATCAGGTCGCCGCAACCCTGGCCGAAACCGTGCCGCAGTTGCAGATCGAATACGAAAAAGTCGTCGAGATCCTCCTGCAACGCGGCGCCCCGGCGGCGCAGGTGGCGATGGCCCAGCGTCAGTCGCTGCTGGCCGAGCGGATTCTCGGCGCGGTGAATACCGTGCTCTCCGGCGATGAAAACTCGCAACAGGCTGCCGATGCCTTCGGTCGTGACGCCGCGCGTTTTGGTCAGGTGTTGAACGGCATGCTGCAAGGCAACCCGACACTGAAGATCAGCCAGGTCGAAGACCGCGACGCCCGCGCTCGTCTGAGCGAGATTTCCGAGCTGTTCCAGTTCGTCTCGGGCTCGGTGGATGAAATCCTCGAAACCTCGCCGGAGCTGTTCAAGGTCCGCGAGTCCGCCACCAACATCTTCAGCCTGTCGCAGACCCTGCTCGACGAAGCCTCGCACCTGGCCACCGGTTTCGAGAACCTCGCCGGCGGGCGCAACACCGACACCATCGGCGGTTACGTGCTGGGCCTGCTGGCGCTGGCGTCGATCATCCTGATCGGCATGGTCATGGTCCGGGAAACCAACCGGCAGTTGCAGGAAACCGCCGAGAAGAACGAACGCAACCAGAACGCGATCATGCGTCTGCTGGATGAAATCGAAGACCTCGCCGACGGCGACCTGACGGTGACGGCCTCGGTGACCGAAGACTTCACCGGGACCATCGCCGACTCGATCAACTATTCGGTCGACCAGTTGCGCGACCTGGTGGCGACCATCAACCTCACCGCCGGCCAGGTCGCCGCTGCGGTGCAGGAAACCCAGGCCACCGCCATGCACCTGGCCCAGGCTTCCGAGCATCAGGCCCAGCAGATTTCCGAAGCCTCGACCGCGATCAACGACATGGCCCAGTCCATCGATCAAGTGTCGGCCAACGCTGCCGAATCCTCGGCGGTGGCCGAGCGTTCGGTGGAGATTGCCAACAAGGGCAACGAGGTGGTGCACAACACCATCCACGGCATGGACAACATTCGCGAACAGATCCAGGACACCGCCAAACGCATCAAGCGCCTGGGCGAGTCGTCCCAGGAAATCGGCGACATCGTCAGCCTGATCGACGACATTGCCGACCAGACCAACATCCTCGCCCTCAACGCGGCGATTCAGGCGTCGATGGCCGGTGACGCCGGACGTGGCTTCGCCGTGGTTGCCGACGAAGTGCAACGGCTGGCCGAACGTTCGTCCGCTGCGACCCGGCAGATCGAGACACTGGTACGGGCGATCCAGACCGACACCAACGAAGCCGTGATTTCCATGGAACAGACCACCACCGAAGTGGTGCGCGGCGCGCGGCTGGCGCAGGATGCCGGTGTGGCCCTGGAAGAAATCGAAGGCGTGTCCAAGACCCTCGCGGCGCTGATCCAGAGCATTTCCAACGCGGCGCAGCAGCAGACGTCTTCGGCCGGGCAGATTTCCCTGACGATGAACGTGATCCAGCAGATCACCTCGCAGACCTCGTCCGGCTCCACGGCCACCGCCGAAAGCATCGGCAACCTGGCGAAAATGGCCAGCCAGTTGCGGCGTTCGGTGTCCGGGTTCACCTTGCCCGCGGCGGCAGCGCCCGCCACGGACAAGGCGTGAGTTCATGTCGAGCGGAGTGGTTATGGGTGACCGGCACGACTACGTGGCCCTCGAATGGGTCAAGGGCGAAATTGCCGAAACGCTGAGGCAGGCGCATCAGGCCATCGAAGCCGTGCTCGACGATCCGCAGTCGGTGCCCGGCCTCGACGAGTGCCTGGCGTGCATCCATCAGGTGCACGGCAGTCTGCAGATGGTCGAGTTCTACGGCGCGGCCTTGCTCGCCGAAGAGATGGAGCACCTGGTCGAAGCCCTGCAGAACGATCGCGTCAGCCACCGCGACGAAGCCTTGCACCTGCTGTTGCAGGCCTTCGGTCAGTTACCGATTTACCTCGATCGCGTGCAAGGTGCCCGCCGTGACTTGCCGCTGGTGGTGCTGCCACTGATCAACGACTTGCGCAGTGCCCGGGGCGAAAGCCTGTTGTCCGAGACCAGCCTGTTCAGCCCGCAATTGCCCGAGCTGCCGCCGCTAAGCGCGGAAGCGCTGGCCCTGCTGGAACCGGCGGATCTGCCCAATGTGTTGCGCAAGCTGCGGCAGATGCTGCAGATGGCGCTGGTGGGATTGCTCCGCGAACAGGACGACCAGACGCATCTCGGTTACCTGAGCAAAGTCTTCACCCGCCTCGAAGCCTTGAGCGGTGATGCACCGTTGAGCCCATTGTGGCAGGTCGCTTCGGCGCTGGTCGAAGGCATGCGCGAAGGCCGGATCGCCAACAGCCCGGCCCTGCGCAGCCTGTTCAAGGACGCCGACAAGGAACTCAAGCGTCTGCTCGAACAAGGCATGGCCGGCCTCAACCAGCCACCGCCGCCCGAGCTGTTCAAAAGCCTGCTGTTCTATATTGCCAAAGCCGAACATCCCACCGGGCAGATGCTGACCATGAAAGATCGCTACTCCCTGGACGACGCGTTGCCCGACAGCGCGATGGTCGACGAAGAACGCGCGCGCCTGGCCGGCCCCGACCGCGATGCCATGCGCTCGGTGCTCGCGGCGTTGTGCGAAGAGCTGGTGCGGGTCAAGGAGCGCCTCGACCTGTTCGTGCGCAGCGACCGCCAGCACACCTCGGATCTGGACAGCCTGCTGGCGCCGCTGCGGCAGATCGCCGACACCCTCGCGGTGCTCGGTTTCGGCCAGCCGCGCAAGGTCATCATCGATCAACTGGCGGTGGTGCTCAGCCTCGCTCAGGGCCAGCGCGAACCGAACGACGCCACGCTGATGGACGTCGCCGGTGCCTTGCTTTACGTCGAAGCGACGCTGGCCGGAATGGTCGGCACGGTGGAACCGGAGAGCCCGGAAGACTCGCGCCTGCCAACCACCGACCTGACGCAGATCCATCAGATCGTGATCAAGGAAGCGCGTATCTGCCTGCAACAGGCCAAGGACATGATCGTCGATTACATCGACGCCGACTGGGATCGCCAGCAACTGCAACCGTTGCCGGCGCTGCTGACTCAGGTCCGCGGTGCGCTGGCGATGATTCCGTTGACCCGTGCGGCGAGCCTGCTGGAAGCCTGTAACGGGTTCATCCGCGAGCATCTGCTGCTCGATCCCCATGAGCCGGGCTGGCAGCAACTGGATAACCTCGCCGATGTCATCACCAGCCTTGAGTATTACCTCGAACGCCTGACCGATGACCCGCAGGCGCCGAGCGAGCAACTGCTGGACGTGGCGCAGAAAAGCCTGGCCAGCCTCGGCTACTTTCCTGACGAGCCGCCCAGCGAACAGCATGTGCCGGTGCTCGACGATGTGCTCAGCCCCAGCGAAGCGCTGGTGATGCAGGACCTGCAGGAACTCGATGACCCGGACATCGTGCAGTCGCTGGCCGATGTGCTGGCCAGCCCGGTGTCGGCGGTCAACCCGCCGGCGCTGACCACGCCCGGTAGTCTGCTGCCGCCACCCGCCGATGAAGAGCCGGTGGACGACGAGTTGCGTGAGGTGTTCCTCGAAGAGACCGAGGAAGTGCTCGATGTGCTGCGCGAATACCTGCCGCGCTGGACCGCCGATCCGCAGGATCGCACAGCCCTGAGCGAACTGCGCCGGGCCTTTCACACCTTGAAAGGCAGCGGACGCATGGTGCGTGCGCTGGTTCTCGGCGAACTGGCCTGGGCGGTGGAAAACCTGCTCAACCGGGTGCTGGAACACAGCGTCGAACCGGGTCTGGCGGTGCAACAATTGCTCGCCGATACGTTGCTGTTGCTGCCGGACCTGATTGCCGAATTCGCCATCAACCACCAGCGTCAGCGCCAGGATGTCGATCAGCTGGCGGCTCGCGCCCACGCCTTGGCCAAGGGCGACACGCCGTTGCCGGCCGAAGACGTGGAAGACGTCGCGGCGCTCGATCCGTTGTTGCTGGAGATTTTCCGCAACGAAGCCGAAACCCACCTCGCCAGCCTCAACCGCTTCCTCGATCAGGCCGCCGAGCACGTGCCGTTGCAGGCCAGCGATGAATTGCAGCGAGCGCTGCACACCCTCAAGGGCAGCGCCTCAATGGCCGGCGTTTTGCCGATTGCCGAACTGGCGGCGCCGCTGGACAAACTGGCCCGGGAATTCAAGGCCCATCAACTGGCATTGGACCTCGACGAAGTGGAATTGCTGCTGGAAGCCGAGGGCCTGTTCCGCGTCGGTCTGCGTCAGCTCAAGCACGATCCGCTGGCGCCGATTGTCGGTGCCCAGTCGTTGATCAAACGCACCGAAACCCTGCTGAGTGAGCGGCTGGAATCGATCCTCAATGCGCCGAGCAGCAGCTTGCGGGTCAAGCGTGATCCGCAACTGATCAACAACTTCCTGGCCCAGGGCATGGACATCCTGCTCGACGCCGAAAACCTCCTGCAACGCTGGCAGCAGCATCCCGGCGAACGCCAGGAACTCAGCGCGTTGCTGGATGAACTGACGACCCTCGGCGAGGGCGCACACCTGGCGGACCTGCTGCCGGTGGACGTGTTGTGCGAAGCCTTGCTCGACCTGTATGGCGCGGTGGAAGAAAGCAGCCTGGCGGTCAGCGAGCGGTTCTTCCTTGAGGCGCAACACGCTCACGAAGCGCTGATCAACATGCTCGACGAACTGGCCGCCGGCCAGGAAATCACCCCGCAACCGCAGCGTATTCGAGCGCTGCACGAACTGCTCGACGAAAGCCTCGACCCGTCGGCCATGGGCCTGATTCGCAGCGACGGCAGCCGAACCCTGAGTATTTCCGAGCTGGGCAGCGCCACTGCCGAACTGCAAAAAAGCACCACCGGAATCGGCGCGGATGACGAGATCGTCGAGATCTTCCTCGAAGAGGCGGTGGACATCCTCGACAGCGCCGGGCAAGCCTTGCAGCGCTGGTTGAACGACCTGGAAAACGGCGCGCCGCTGTCGTCGCTGCAACGGGACCTGCACACCCTCAAGGGCGGTGCGCGAATGGCCGAGGTCGAGGCCGTCGGTGATCTTGCCCAGGAACTGGAGAGCCTTTACGAAGGCCTGGTGGATCGCCGCTACAACCATAGCGATGCCTTGGGCCGGCTGTTGCTGCAAAGCCATGACCGCCTGGCGTTGTACCTCGATCAACTGCATGACCATCAGCCGTTGAAACCGGCGCAGGAGCTGATCGACGCGATTCGCCAGTTCCGTCAGGGTCAGGCCGGCAGTCCCGAGACACCGCCCGCCGTCGCCAGCCATGACGGCCCGGGGCACGATCCGGAATTGCTGGAAATCTTCCTCGAAGAAGGTTTCGACATCATCGAAAACTCCGGTGCCGCGCTGCTGCGCTGGCAGGCCGAACCCGGTAACCGTCAGGAAGTGGAAACCCTGCTGCGTGACCTGCACACCCTCAAGGGCGGCGCGCGGATGGTGGAAATCGGCCCCATCGGCGATCTCGCCCATGAGCTGGAATACCTGTACGAAAGCCTGTCCTCCGGGACCCTGCAGGGCAGCGCCGAACTGTTTGCCCTGTTGCAGCGCGGCCATGACCGGTTGGCGCAGATGCTCGACGCGGTGCGCGCCGGCCAGCCGTGCCCGCCAGCGGATCGACTGATCAGCGCGATCCAGAATTTCAGCCACCCGGTGGCCGCACCAACGCCACCGCTGTTGTTGCCGGCGCCGGTTAAAACCGAAACCACCGCGCCCGTCCCCGAGGCCGGCGCGGACATGGTCAAGGTCTCCGCCGAACTGCTCGATGACCTGGTCAACCTCGCGGGCGAAACCTCGATTTTCCGTGGGCGTATCGAGCAGCAAGTCAGCGATGCCCAGACCGCCCTGAACGAGATGGAAACCACCATCGAGCGCATGCGCGATCAGTTGCGCCGGCTCGACACCGAAACCCAGGGGCGGATTCTCAGCCGTCAGCAAGTGGACGCCGAACGTCTGGGCTACGAAGAATTCGATCCGCTGGAAATGGATCGCCATTCGCAGTTGCAGCAGTTGTCCCGGGCGCTGTTCGAATCCGCCTCCGACCTGCTCGACCTCAAGGAAACCCTCGACCGGCGCACCCACGACGCCGAGAACCTGCTGCAACAGCAAGGCCGGATCAACACCGAATTGCAGGAAGGCCTGATGCGCACGCGCATGGTGCCGTTCGAGCGCATGTTGCCGCGACTCAAACGCATCGTCCGTCAGGTCGCCGAAGAGCTGAACAAGGACGTGGCGTTCACCGTCGGCAACGCCGAAGGCGAGATGGATCGCAACGTCCTCGAACGCATGGCCGCACCGCTGGAACACATGCTGCGCAACGCCGTCGACCATGGCCTGGAGCCGGCCGACGTGCGACTCGCCGCGGGCAAACCGGCTCAGGGCCAGATTTCCCTCGACCTGTCCCGCGAGGGCGGCGACATCGTTTTCGACATCCGCGATGACGGCGCCGGCGTGCCGCTGGACGCGGTGCGACGCAAGGCGATCAAGCGTGGCTTGCTGGCGCCGAATGCGGAAATCAGCGACCGCGAAGTGTTGCAGTTCATCCTTCAGCCGGGCTTCTCCACCGCCGAAAAAATCACCCAGATTTCCGGGCGCGGCGTGGGCATGGACGTGGTGCACGAAGAAGTACGGCAACTGGGCGGCACCATGAGCATCGACTCGGTGCCGGGGCAGGGCGTGCACTTTCGCATTCGCCTGCCGTTCACCGTGTCGGTCAACCGTGCGCTGATGGTGCAGTGCGGCGAGGATCAGTACGCGATTCCGCTGAACACCATCGACGGCATCGTTCGCGTGTTGCCAAATGAACTGGACGGGCATTTCCGGCACGATCCGCCGCGCTACGAGTACGGCGGCCAGCGTTATGAACTGTGCTATCTGGGCGAGCTGCTGAAAACCGCGCCACGACCGAAACTGCTCGGCCAGAGCCTGCCGCTGCCGGTGCTGCTAGTGCAATGCAACGAGCGGCACATCGCGGTGCAGGTCGACGCCATGGCCGGCACCCGCGAGATCGTGGTCAAGAGCCTCGGCCCGCAGTTCGCGGCGGTGCAGGGCGTGTCCGGGGCGACGATCCTCGGCGATGGCCGGGTGGTGCTGATCCTCGATCTGCTGGCGCCGATCCGCGCGATGCAGGCGCGGTTGCCGCAGCGTCCGGCCAGCCACGAAATCGAAAGCGAACCGCAGAAGCCGTTGTTGGTGATGGTGGTCGACGACTCGGTCACCGTGCGCAAGGTCACCAGCCGTCTGCTCGAACGCCACGGCATGAACGTGCTGACCGCCAAGGACGGGGTCGACGCGATGCTGCTGCTGGAAGAACACATGCCGGACCTGATGCTGCTCGACATCGAAATGCCGCGCATGGACGGCTTCGAAGTGGCGACCCAGGTGCGCCACGATGAACGCCTGCAACACCTGCCGATCATCATGATCACCTCGCGCACCGGGCAGAAACACCGCGACCGCGCCATGGCCATCGGCGTCAACGACTACCTCGGCAAGCCGTACCAGGAATCGGTGCTGCTCGAAAGCATTGCCCTGTGGAGCAAAAAACATGCATGAGCGGCGTCATAACCAGCGCAGCAGCCAGCTCACCGGGCTGCTGCTGCCGCTGGCCGATCGCAACCTGATCCTGCCCAACGTCGCCGTCGCCGAACTGATCGACTACCAGTCCAGCGCCTTCGACCTCGATACACCGCCGTGGTATCTGGGCCGGGTGACCTGGCGCGAGCGGCAGATTCCGTTGCTGAGTTTCGAGTCGGCGTGCGGCAACAAGATCGTCATCGGCGAACGGGCACGGATTGTCATCCTCAACGCCCTGGGCGGATTGCCGACGCTGCGCTTCATTGCCTTGCTGGTGCAGGGGATTCCGCGCTCCTACAAGCTCGACAGCCAGTTGAGCTATGTCGACGTGCCGCTGTGTGCGCTGGAGCAGGCGGCGGTGCAGGTTGGGGAGCAGGTGGCGAAGGTGCCGGATCTGTTGGCGCTGGAGAAGCTGTTGGTAGATGCCGGCTTGGCGTAATCGTTACTCCAGGCGTAACGATCACGCGCCGCGCTTGATTGATGCCCCTCGAACACACTCCTAAGGTAGCTCCACGACAGCGAACCCCGTGGAGTGAGCATGACAACAACAATTTCCCCCGACTCGCGCTGGACGCGGCGGCGCGACGAGAAGCAGCGTCGCCTCGACAAGGTGCGCGGGCTGGCCGACGGTGCGGTGTTGCCCACCGACAGGATCGTCGCGGCGCTTGAGGCGCTGATCCTGCCCGGCGACCGTGTGGTGCTGGAGGGCAACAACCAGAAGCAGGCGGATTTTCTTTCCCGTGCTTTGGCCAAGGCCGATCCCGAGAAGCTGCACGACCTGCACATGATCATGCCCAGCGTTGGCCGCTCCGAGCACCTCGACCTGTTCGAACGCGGCATCGCCCGCAAACTCGATTTCTCCTTTGCCGGTACCCAGAGCCTGCGCATCAGCCAGTTGCTCGAAGACGGCTTGCTGGAAATCGGCGCGATCCACACCTACATCGAACTCTACGCCCGGCTGGTGGTGGACCTGATCCCCAACGTTGTGCTCTCGGCCGGGTTCATGGCCGACCGTGCCGGCAACATCTACACCGGCCCGAGTACCGAAGACACCCCGGCGCTCATTGAGCCGGCAGCGTTCAGCGACGGCATCGTCATCGTCCAGGTCAATCAACTGGTGGACGACGTCAGCGAATTGCCTCGCGTGGACATTCCGGCATCGTGGGTGGATTTCGTGGTGGTGGCGGACAAGCCGTTCTACATCGAGCCGCTGTTTACCCGCGACCCTCGGCACATCAAACCTGTGCATGTACTGATGGCGATGATGGCGATTCGCGGGATCTACGAAAAACACAACGTACAGTCGCTGAACCATGGCATCGGTTTCAACACCGCCGCCATCGAACTGATCCTGCCGACCTACGGCGAATCCCTCGGTCTCAAGGGCAAGATCTGCCGCAACTGGACGCTCAACCCGCACCCGACGCTGATCCCGGCCATCGAAAGCGGCTGGGTCGAAAGCGTGCATTGTTTCGGCACCGAACTGGGGATGGAAAACTACATCGCCGCGCGGCCGGACGTGTTCTTCACCGGGCGTGACGGTTCGCTGCGTTCCAACCGGATGTTCTGCCAACTGGCCGGGCAGTACGCGGTGGACCTGTTCATCGGCGCAACCCTGCAAGTCGATGGCGATGGCCATTCCTCCACCGTGACCCGTGGTCGCCTCGCCGGTTTCGGCGGCGCACCGAACATGGGGCACGACCCACGCGGTCGCCGTCACGGCACTCCAGCCTGGCTCGACATGCGTCATGACGATTCGCAGCAACCGATGCTCGAACGCGGCAAGAAACTCGTGGTGCAAATGGTCGAGACCTTCCAGGAGGGCGGCAAACCGACCTTCGTCGAAACCCTCGATGCGGTGGAGGTGGCGAAGAAAAGCGGCATGCCGCTGGCGCCGATCATGATCTACGGCGACGACGTCACTCACTTGCTCACCGAAGAGGGCATCGCCTATCTGTACAAGGCGCGCTCGCTGGAAGAGCGTCAGGCGATGATCGCAGCGGTGGCCGGCGTCACCGCCATCGGCCTGCGGCACAACCCGAAAGACACCGAACGCATGCGCCGCGAAGGCCTGATCGCCTTGCCCGAAGACCTCGGCATCCGTCGCACCGACGCCACCCGCGAATTGCTCGCGGCGAAGAGCGTGGCCGATCTGGTCGAGTGGTCCGGCGGCCTCTACAACCCGCCCGCCAAGTTCAGGAGTTGGTAATGCACGCACTCAACCTGCAACCCAAAACCATCACCCTCGCGGAACGGCTGGCGGACCTGGCAGTGGACGCGCTGATCGACGAAGCCGATCTGTCGCCGAAACCGGCGCTGGTCGACCGTCGCGGCAATGGTGCGCATACCGATCTGCACCTGGGATTGATGCACGCTTCGGCGCTGGCGCTGTGGCCGGCGTTCAAGGAAATGGCCGAGGCCGCGCTTGAGTTCGGCGAGATCGGCTTGCCGTTGCGTGAAGCCATCGGCCGTATCGGACGGGAAGGGGAGCAAGCGATGCTCGCCACTACCCACGGCGTGAACACCCATCGCGGGGCGATCTGGGCGTTGGGCCTGCTGGTCACGGCCGCTGCGCTGGATACCAAATCCACCAGCGCCAGCGCCGTCACTCTGCGCGCCGCACGTCTGGCGTTGCTCGATGACCGTTATGCGCCGCGCCCGCTGAGCCACGGCGCCCAAGTCGCTCAACGCTACGGCGCTCGCGGTGCCCGGGAAGAAGCGCAGCTCGGCTTCCCGTCCGTAGTGCAGCGCGGCTTGCCGCAGCTCAAACGCAGCCGCGTCGCCGGCCATGGCGAACAGAACGCCCGGCTTGATGCCTTGCTCGCGATCATGACCGACCTCGCCGACACCTGCGTGCTGTATCGCGCCGGTGAACCGGGCCTGCAGGCCATGCAGCACGGAGCCCAGGCAGTGCTCGACGCCGGTGGCAGCGCCAGCCTCACCGGTCGCCGCCGCTTGCACGAACTGGATCAACAACTCATCGCATTGAATGCCTCGCCCGGTGGCGCCGCTGACTTGTTCGCCGCCACGTTGTTGCTCGACCGGATCGAGTGCGACGGCATCCTTCAGGGAGCGTTTTGATGGAAACCTTATCTTTTGAATTCCCCGCCGGGCAGCCGCCACGTGGTCGGGCGCTGGTCGGATGTGTCGGCTCCGGCGATCTGGAAGTGCTGATCGAACCGGGCCTCGCCGGCAAGTTGACGATCAACGTGCAGACCTCGGTCAACGGCGCGCAGCTGCGCTGGCAGCATCTGTTTGCGCGGATGTTCGACGGCACCACACCGCCGGCGATGGCCATCGATATCCACGATTTCGGCGCGACCCCGGGCGTGGTGCGCCTGCGTCTGGAACAAGGCTTCGAGGAGATCGGCCATGACTGATACCTCGGCGCTTCTGCATAAGCATTCATTCGTCGAACTCGGCGCCCGGCAGCGGGCGAAAGCCTTGCTCGACGCCGGTACTTTCCGCGAACTGCTCGACCCGTTTCAACGCGTCATGTCGCCGTGGCTGGAACGTCAGGGCGTGGTACCGCAGGCCGATGACGGTGTGGTGATCGCCAAGGGCAGCCTCGACGGTTTGCCGGTGGTGATCGCGGCGATTGAAGGCGCGTTTCAGGGCGGCAGCCTCGGTGAAGTCGGCGGCGCCAAAATCGCCGGCGCACTGGAACTGGCGGCTGAAGACAACCGCAAAGGGATCCCGACCCGCGCCATTCTGCTGCTGGAGACCGGCGGCGTGCGCTTGCAGGAAGCCAACCTCGGACTGGCGGCGATTGCCGATATCCACGCGGCGATTGTCGATTTGCAGCAATACCAACCGGTGGTTGGCGTGGTGGCCGGCAGCGTTGGTTGCTTTGGCGGGATGTCGATTGCCGCCGCGCTGTGCAGCTATTTGCTGGTGACCCAGGAAGCACGCCTCGGCCTGAACGGTCCGCAGGTGATCGAGCAGGAAGCCGGGATCGAGGAATACGACTCCCGCGACCGGCCCTTCATCTGGAGCCTGACCGGTGGCGAGCAACGGTTTGCCAGTGGCCTGGTGGATCGCTATGTCGCCGATGACGTGGCGCAGATTCGCCAACAGGTCGGCGAGTTGCTGCAACAAGGCTTGCCGGCGCAACCCCGCAGCCAGCAGGCCGAATGGTTCCTGCAACGTCTGGCGAGCCTGGACACTGACAAGCAAATCGAGCCTTCGGTGGTTCGCGATCTGTATCAAGGAGAGCGCTCATGAGTGGTTATTCCGTGCGCGGTTTGAACTGGTTCAACGCCTTGAGCGCGGGTGCGAATGCTGTTGAAGGTTTGCCGCCATCGTTGAAGGTCGCCGACGGGCCACTCGGGCGCTTTATCGCCGTGGTCGCCGATCCGCAAAACCGTTTCCCTCGCGCTCGCAACGGTGAAGTCGGGTTGCTGGAAGGCTGGGGCCTGGCCAAGGCTGTGGATGACGCGATCACCGCCGACCGTGACAAAACGCAAAAGCGCCCACTGATCGCCATCGTCGATGTGCCGAGCCAGGCCTACGGTCGCCGCGAAGAAGCCCTCGGCATTCATCAGGCTCTGGCCGGTGCGGCGGACGCTTATGCCCGCGCTCGTCTGGCCGGGCATCCGGTGATTGCGCTGCTGGTAGGCAAGGCCATGTCGGGGGCGTTTCTGGCCCACGGTTATCAGGCCAACCGCTTGATTGCCCTGCGTGATCCGGGGGTGATGGTGCATGCGATGGGCAAGGCTTCGGCGGCGCGGGTGACCTTGCGCAGCGTCGAAGAACTGGAAACCCTGGCCTCCAGCGTGCCGCCGATGGCCTATGACATCGACAGCTACGCCAGCCTCGGCTTGCTCTGGGAAACCCTGTCGGTGCAGCAGATCGAACAGCCGACGGCGGAGGACCTGGCGCGGGTCGGCGAATGCTTGAAGCAAGCCATCGGCGATGTTGCTGCGACTGATTTGAGCAATCGTCTCGGCGCGAAAAATCGCGAAGCCTCCAGCCGCGTACGTGAACTGCTGAGGGCTCAGTGGTGAACACGCCTCTGGCCCACGACCTGCTGTGGGGCATGACGCCTGCGCAGTTGCCGACGGATGCGCCGCAGTGGGCGATTGATTCGCTGGCTGGCGGGCAACCGGTGGTGGTGCGGCGGGCGTTAAGTGAAGACGGATTCGTGGCGGTGGGCGTGCGCGGTGTGTTGCGCGAGCAGCGGCTGGCGGCGTTCATGGCGATCGATTCGATTGCCTGTCGGGTCAGCCCGGAAGCGCTTTGTCAGGTCGAGAGCGAGCGTGATCTTCCGGTCATGCACGCGCTGCGGCAACTGCGGCCGGTGCTCGATGATTGCGGTTGGATCTGGGGCGTCAGTGGCAGCGTCGGGTTTGAGCTGGCCAGTGGATTTACGGCGATGCACGAGCGCAGCGATCTCGACTTGATCCTGCGAGCGCCGCAACTGATGACCCGTAATCAGGCGCGCAAACTGGTGGCGCTTTTCGATCAGGCAGCCTGCCGGGTCGACCTGCAATTGCAGACACCATTCGGTGCCGTCGCGCTGCGCGAGTGGGCCGGGAATGCTTCGCGGGTGCTGCTGAAAAATGCCCATGAAGCCTGTCTGGTCAGCGACCCATGGAACCCGCAGGAGCAGGCAGCGTGAGCAGCCTGCTGGTTTTTCCCGGCCAAGGCGCGCAGCAGCCCGGCATGCTCCAGCGCTTGCCTCGGGAAACGCTGATCGAGGCCAGCGATAGCCTCGGTGAGGATGTCTTGCGGCTGGATTCGAGCGAAGCGTTGCGCAGCACCCGAGCGGTTCAGCTCTGTCTGCTGATCGCCGGGGTCGCGGCCTCGCGGCAGTTGTTGCAGGACGGACTCACCGCAGATTACGTCGCCGGCCTGTCCATCGGTGCCTACCCGGCAGCCGTGGTTGCCGGAGCGTTGAGCTTCAGCGATGCGTTGCATCTGGTCAGCCTGCGGGGTGAGTTGATGCAGCAGGCTTATCCACAGGGCTTCGGCATGACCGCGATCATCGGTCTGCAATTGTCCACAGTCGAAATGTTGCTCGCGCAGGTGCACAGCGCAGAAACACCGGTGTACCTGGCCAACATCAACGCCGATAACCAGGTGGTGATTGCCGGCAGCGACAAGGCAATGCAAACGGTCGCCGAGTTGGCGCGCAGTCGTGGTGCCGGGCTGGCGAAACGTCTGGCGGTCAGCGTGCCGTCGCACTGCCCATTGCTGGATGAGCCTGCGCAAACACTCGCAGAAGCGTTCAAAAAGGTAGAACTGAAAACACCGAAAATCGCTTACCTGAGCGGCAGCCGCGCAAGGCCCGTGACCAAGGTTGAAGCGCTGCGCGACGACCTCGCCTTCAACATGTGCCGCGTGGTGGACTGGCGCGGCACCGTGCAAAGCGCCTACGAGCGCGGCGTACGTTTACAGATCGAACTGCCGCCCGGTGCGGTGCTGACCGGGCTGGCGCGCCGGGTGTTCGAACAGGGGACTGTCACTGCCTTCGACAGTGCCCGGCTCGACACCTTGCAGGCGCTGTTGCGTGAAGAGGAGGGCCGCCGACTCTAGACCGCCGCGACTCAGGCTTCGAACAACAAAAACAACATTCGACGATGCACTTTGAGGACTACAACAATGATTATTTACGGTGTGGCGCTGCTGGCGATCTGTACGCTGGCAGGGGTGATCATGGGTGACCTGCTTGGCGTGCTGCTGGGGGTCAAATCCAACGTCGGCGGGGTCGGCATCGCCATGATCCTGTTGATCTGCGCGCGGTTGTGGATGCAGAAACGCGGCGGCATGACCAAGGACTGCGAGATGGGCGTCGGCTTCTGGGGCGCCATGTACATTCCGGTGGTGGTGGCGATGGCCGCGCAACAGAACGTCGTCACCGCCCTGCACGGCGGCCCGGTGGCGGTGCTGGCGGCAATCGGTTCGGTGGTGGTCTGTGGCTGCACGATTGCGCTGATCAGCCGTACCCACAAGGGCGAACCCTTGCCCGACGAGCCGGCGGAAGTCTCCCCGGTCGGCACACCGGTAGGAGGTCGCTGATATGTGGGATCTCATTGAAAAAGGTCTGGAGCACAACGGTCTGGTCACCGCGTTCGCCTTCGTCGGCGTGATCATGTGGGTCTCGATGATTCTCTCCAAACGCCTGACGTTCGGGCGGATTCACGGCTCGGCGATTGCCATCGTCATCGGCCTGGTGCTGGCCTGGGTTGGCGGCACCATGACCGGTGGGCAGAAAGGCCTGGCGGATCTTTCGCTGTTCTCCGGCATCGGCTTGATGGGCGGCGCGATGCTGCGGGATTTCGCCATCGTTGCCACGGCGTTCGAGGTGCAGGCGACCGAGGCGAAGAAGGCCGGGTTGATTGGCGTGATCGCGCTGCTGCTGGGCACGATCCTGCCGTTCATTGTCGGCGCGTGCATGGCCTGGGCGTTCGGTTATCGCGATGCGGTGAGCATGACCACCATCGGCGCAGGGGCGGTGACTTATATCGTTGGCCCGGTGACCGGCGCGGCGATTGGCGCGACTTCGGATGTGATGGCGTTGTCGATTGCCACCGGGTTGATCAAGGCGATTCTGGTGATGGTCGGCACGCCGGTGGCGGCGCGCTGGATGGGCCTGGATAACCCGCGTTCGGCGATGGTGTTCGGCGGGTTGGCCGGGACCGTGAGTGGCGTGACGGCCGGGTTGGCGGCGACGGATCGGCGGTTGGTGCCTTATGGGGCGTTGACGGCTACGTTTCACACCGGGCTTGGGTGCTTGCTGGGGCCTTCGCTGCTGTTCTTCATCGTGCGCGGGATTGTTGGCTAGGTTCTGAAGATCGCTCCCACGCAGAGCGTGGGAGCGATCATTGGGTGGTCTGGCGATTGGCATACATCCGACACTCCGCCAGCAACGCCAGCAGATTCGGATCCCGCTCCTTGGCCTTCAAGAACACCACACCAATGTGCTGCTGCAACCGGTACTTCTCCTGCAACGGAATCAGCTTCACCCGGTTCTCGTACACCGCCGCAATCCTCCCCGGCAGCAATGCATAACCGACCCCGGAGCTGACCATGCTCAGCAGGGTGAAGATGTCATTGACCTGCATCGCCACCTTCGGCTCGAACCCCGCCTGGCGGAACACCCGAATACCGTCCTGATGGGTGGCAAAGCCTTGGGTGAGGGTGATGAAGGTTTCGTCGCGCACCTCCGCCAGATCCACTTCGCTGCGTTGGGCGAAGCGGGAATCGGCCGGGGTGGCGAGGAAGATGTCGTCGGAAAACAGTGGAATCTGCTCGCAGTCCGGGTCGTTGACGCTGTCGTCCAGCGACACCAGGATCGCATCGACTTCCATGTTTTTCAGCTTGTAGAGCAGGTCGATGTTCGAGCCGAGGATCAGGTCGATGTTGAGTTCGCTGCGGCGGATCTTCAGGCCCATGATCAGCTGCGGCACGGTCTTCACCGTCAGCGAATACAGTGAGCCGAGCTTGAAGCGTTCTGCCGAGAACCCGGCGGCTTCGCGGGTCAGGCGCACGCTTTCGACCACGTCCTGAATCAGCTTCTGCGCCCGCTCTTCGAGTACATAGGCGCTCTCCAGCGGCGTCAGGTTGCGTCCTTCGTGCTTGAACAACGGGCAGCGCAGGGCGCTTTCCAGCGAATGGATCGCGCGGTGCACGCTGACATTGCTGGTCTGCAACTCGGCGGCGGCGCGGGCGAGGTTGCCGGTGCGCATGAAGGCGAGGAACACCTCGAGTTTCTTCAGGGTCAATTCTTCGTCGATCAGCATGGCGCGGACTCTTCTTGGTATCGGGCGATTGTGCCCAAATATCAGGACAGGCGCAGGCCCGCGTTGAACGGAAACATTGCGCTTTTACGCTCAAGGCCCGAGCCTTGCGCGCTGCGGTAATGAAATCGAGGTGTGCGACACATGTATCACGGAGAAAAACTGAACGCCTGGACGCATCTGGTCGGGGCGATAGCGGCGTTTGTCGGGGGCGTCTGGATGCTGGTGATTGCCAGCCTCGACGGCAGCCCGTGGAAGATCGTCAGCGTGGCGATTTATGCCTTCACCTTGCTGGTGCTTTACAGCGCATCCACCGTGTACCACAGCGTGCGCGGGCGCAAGAAAGCGATCATGAAGAAGGTCGATCACTTTTCGATCTACCTGCTGATCGCCGGCAGTTACACGCCGTTCTGCCTGGTGACCCTGCGCGGGCCGTGGGGCTGGACGCTGTTCGGGATTGTCTGGGGACTGGCGCTGATCGGCATCCTGCAAGAGATCAAGCCGCGCTCGGAGGCGCGGATCCTGTCGATCGTGATCTACGCGGTGATGGGCTGGATCGTGCTGGTGGCGGTCAAGCCGCTGATCGCGGCGCTGGGGACGGCGGGGTTTGCCTGGCTGGCGTCGGGCGGCGTGTTGTACACCGTGGGGATCATCTTCTTTGCCCTTGATCACCGGTTGCGGCATGCCCACGGGATCTGGCATCTGTTTGTGATCGCCGGGAGCCTGCTGCATTTTGTGGCGATTCTGTTTTACGTTCTGTAATCGCTCCCACAGGTTTAGAAATCACCCCACAGTTGCTGCGCCACCGCCAGCGCCACAACCGGCGCGGTCTCGGTGCGCAGCACGCGCGGGCCGAGTCGGGCGGCGTGGAAGCCGTTGCCTTTGGCCTGCTCGACTTCGGCGTCGGACAAGCCGCCTTCAGGGCCGATCAGGAACGCCAGCGTCGATGGCTTGGCGTGGCTGACCAAGGGTTCGGCCACCGGGTGCAGAACCAGTTTCAGTTCGGCTTCGGTCTGTTTCAACCAGTCGGCCAGCAACACCGGCGGATGAATCACCGGCACCCGCGAACGACCGCATTGCTCGCAAGCGCTGATCGCTACCTGACGCCAGTGCAGCAGGCGTTTGTCGGCGCGTTCATCCTTGAGGCGGACTTCGCAGCGTTCGCTGAAAATCGGGGTGATTTCGTTGACGCCCAGTTCGGTGGCTTTCTGGATCGCCCAGTCCATCCGCTCGCCCCGGGACAGGCCCTGGCCGAGGTGGATTTGCAACGGCGACTCGACCTGGCCGGCGAGTTGTTCGTCGATCCTGACCGTCACGCGCTTCTTGCCGACTTCCAGCAGTGCACCGCGAAACTCGTGGCCGGAACCGTCGAACATCTGCACCGCATCGCCCTCGGCCATGCGCAGCACGCGGCTGATGTAATGCGCCTGGGCTTCCGGCAGTTCGTGTTCGCCAATGCTGAGCGGGGCG
The DNA here is from genome assembly GCF_014863605.1 of Pseudomonas allokribbensis. NCBI lineage: Bacteria > Pseudomonadati > Pseudomonadota > Gammaproteobacteria > Pseudomonadales > Pseudomonadaceae > Pseudomonas > Pseudomonas allokribbensis. The sequence continues at coordinate 6,100,189 of NZ_CP062252.1, read as the reverse complement.
TCGATAAAGAAGCGGGACAGTCTCATGGTGGTTCTCTAGAAAATTGGATCAGGATCGCTGTTGTGGCGAGTGACGCTTAGCCCGGATCGCGGAAACCGGGATGGAAATCCTTCGGCACCGCCACGCTGACGCTGTCGCGGGTGGCGATGTCGATGCCTTCGCTGGCGACTTCGGCGAGGAAGTCGATCTGCTCCGGGGTGATCACGTACGGCGGCAGGAAATACACCACGCTGCCCAGCGGACGCAGCAACGCGCCACGCTCCAGCGCATGCTGGAACACCTTCAGGCCGCGACGTTCCTGCCACGGATAGGCTTCTTTCGTGGCCTTGTCCTTGACCATCTCGATGGCCAGCACCATGCCGGTCTGGCGTACTTCGGAAACGTTCGGGTGATCCACCAGATGCGCCGTGGCCGACGCCATGCGCTGTGACAACGCCCGGTTGTTCTCGATCACGTTGTCCTGTTCGAAGATATCCAGAGTCGCCAGTGCCGCTGCACAGGCCAGCGGGTTGCCGGTGTAGCTGTGCGAATGCAGGAAGGCGCGCAGGGTCGGGTAATCGTCGTAGAACGCGCTGTACACCTCGTCGGTGGTCAAGCACGCCGCCAATGGCAGATAACCGCCGGTCAGGGCTTTCGACAGGCACAGGAAGTCCGGGCGGATGCCGGCCTGTTCGCAGGCGAACATCGTTCCGGTACGGCCGAAGCCGACAGCGATTTCATCGTGGATCAGGTGCACACCGTAACGGTCGCAGGCCTCGCGCAGCAGCTTGAGATAGACCGGGTGATACATGCGCATGCCGCCGGCGCCCTGGATCAGCGGCTCGACGATCACCGCAGCGACGCTGTCATGATTTTCCGCCAGGGTCTGTTCCATGGCCGCGAACATGTTGCGCGAATGCTCTTCCCAGCTCATGCCCTGGGGGCGCAGGTAGCAATCGGGGCTCGGCACCTTGATGGTGTCCATCAGCAGCGCTTTGTAGGTTTCGGTGAACAGCGGCACGTCGCCGACCGCCATCGCCGCCATGGTTTCGCCGTGGTAGCTGTTGGTCAGGGTGACGAAGCGCTTCTTGTTCGACTGGCCGCGGTTGAGCCAGTAGTGAAAGCTCATTTTCAGCGCGACTTCGATGCAGGACGAACCGTTATCGGCGTAGAACACCCGGTTCAGGCCCTCTGGCGTCATTTTCACCAGACGCTCGGACAGCTCGATCACCGGCTGATGGCTGAAACCGGCCAGAATCACGTGTTCCAGTTGATCGACCTGATCCTTGATGCGCTGGTTGATGCGCGGGTTGGCGTGACCAAACACGTTGACCCACCAGGAACTGACGGCATCCAGATAACGCTTGCCTTCGAAATCTTCCAGCCAGACGCCTTCACCGCGCTTGATCGGGATCAGCGGCAGCTGTTCGTGGTCTTTCATCTGGGTGCAGGGATGCCACAACACCGCGAGATCGCGTTGCATCCACTGGTTGTTCAGTCCCATGTTCAGTCTCCTCGAGGCGGCTCGCGTCAGGCGCGGGCAAACAATCGCGCAAGCCTATGCAATGCGTCGCGTCGGGACAACCCATTGTGTCGATTGAGCTACTTTGTATGGGCCGATAGACGTTGCTGGCGGCGTTTTGATGGCTGACGTATTCTTCGCGGTTCTTTGGGTCGTCTGACCCGCAAAACTGCTTTTTCCTACGTGTTTTTCCGGAGTTCGCTGAATGTCTGTCGGTTGGCTGCGCGCCTGTGCGCTTGTGGTGTTGGGGCTGTTTAGCGTTACGGCGCTGGCCAAGGATAAAACCGCGATCGTGATCGGCGGCGGCCTGTCGGGCCTGACTGCGGCTTACGAACTGCAGAACAAGGGCTGGCAGGTGACGCTGCTGGAAGCCAAGCCGAGCCTGGGCGGTCGCTCGGGCATGGCCACCAGCGAGTGGATCGGCAACGACAAGGCTCAGCCGGTGCTGAACAAATACGTGTCGACCTTCAAGCTGAGCACCACGCCGGCCCCTGAATTCGTGCGGACCCCGGGTTACCTGATCGACGGCGAGTATTTCTCCGCCGCCGACCTGGCCACCAAGCAACCGGCCACCGCCCAGGCGCTGAAAGCCTACGAGAAGACCCGCGACGATCTGGCGCGTTCGATCGACGATCCGCAGAACCCGGCCGCGACCAACACCCTGCACGCCCTGGACCAGATCAACGTGTCGAGCTGGCTCGACAAGCAGAACCTGCCAGCCACCGCGCGTCAGCTGATCAACCAGGATATCCGCACCCACTACGACGAACCTTCGCGCCTGTCGCTGCTGTATTTCGCGCAGCAGAGCCGGGTTTATCGCGGCGTGTCCGACCGTGACCTGCGCGCTTCGCGTCTGGTCGGTGGCAGCCCGGTGCTGGCCCAGGCCTTCGTCAAGCAGCTGAAAACCATCAAGACCGATTCGCCGGTATCCGCCATCACCCAGGACAAGGACGGCGTGACCGTCAAGGTCGGCAGCGTTGGCTATTCGGCGGATTACGTCGTATTGGCCGTGCCACTGCGCGCGCTTAACAAGATCCAGCTGACCCCGGCGCTGGACGCCCAGCACCTGGCGGCGATCAAGGGCACCAACTACGGCTGGCGCGACCAGATCATGCTGAAATTCAAGACGCCAGTGTGGGAAAGCAAGGCGCGGATGTCCGGCGAGATCTACAGCAACACCGGTCTGGGCATGTTGTGGATCGAGCCGGCCCTGAAGGGCGGCGCGAACGTGGTGATCAACCTGTCCGGCGACAACGCCCGTGTGATGCAGGCCTTCGGCGACAAGCAGATGGTCGATCAGGTGCTGATCCGTCTGCACACGTTTTATCCACAGGCCCGTGGCTCGTTCACCGGTTATGAAATCCGTCGCTACAGCACCGACCCGTCGACTGGCGGCTCCTACCTGGCCTTCGGTCCTGGCCAGATCAGCAAATTCTGGCGCCTGTGGGAACGTCCGCTGCAACGCGTAGCGTTTGCCGGCGAACACACCGACACCTTGTACCCGGGCACCCTGGAAGGCGCACTGCGCACCGGTCAGCGTGCGGCCAGTCAGGTTGAAGACCTGGCGGCGGGCAAATCCTTCGAACCGATCAAGGTCGGCCCGGCAGCGGCCACCGCAGCAGCGGCGGCAGGCGCAGCGGGTGCGGCCACGGCGGCGAAGAAAGGCAACTTCTTCACCAACCTGTTCGGCGGTTCGGACGACGACAAGAAACCGGAGCCAGTAAAAGCGCCAGAGCCGGCACCTGCTCCAGCCGCTCCAGCGCCTGCACCGACCCCGGCTCCTGCGCCAGCTCCGGTGGAAGCACCGAAGCCAGCAGCCCCGGCGAAAGCCGAGCCAGCCAAGAAAGCGGCAGCCAAGCCAGCAGCGAAGAAACCTGCGGCGAAGACCGAGGCGAAAAAGGCCCCGGCCAAACCTGCAGCGAAAAAGGCTGAGCCGGCGAAGAAGCCAGCGGCCAAGCCTGCAGCAGCGACCGATACCAAAGCGCAGTAAGGCTTTGCGGTGAATAAAAAAGCGCGGCTTTCATGCCGCGCTTTTTTATTGCCTGTCAGTCGGTCCGGTGAGTGGAAATCTGCGAGCCGCCAACTAACATCCCGCCACACTTTTCACCTTTAATCTTTCCTTAACTCCCCTGTTCAAGACTCTTGATCGTATTTCTCGATATTTCAAAGCGAAATTTTCCGCTTTAATTCGATAGATAACTCGCTAGTCTTGGTTCGCAGTTCTCACAGGATTTGGGCAATGCAGCTACGTAACTCTTCTTCGCGCTACGGTTGGGTCAGCATTTTCATGCACTGGGGCGTGGCGCTGGCAGTCTTCGGATTGTTCGCACTCGGTCTGTGGATGGTGGGGCTGGATTACTACAGCACCTGGCGCAAAGACGCGCCGGATCTGCACAAGAGCATCGGTCTGGTGCTGCTGGCTGTGATGGTGTTGCGGGTGCTGTGGCGTTTTGTCAGCCCTCCGCCGCCAACGCTGCAGAGCTACAGCCGCATGACCCGCATCGGCGCAAAGTTCGGCCACGGGTTTCTGTACCTTGCGCTGTTCGCCGTGATGCTTGCCGGTTACCTGATTTCCACCGCAGACGGTGTCGGGATTCCGGTGTTTGGCCTGTTTGAAGTTCCTGCACTGGTTTCCGGACTACCGGATCAGGCAGATACCGCCGGTGTGATTCATTTGTACCTGGCGTGGGCGCTGGTAATTTTTTCCGGCCTCCATGCGTTGGCAGCATTGAAGCACCACTTTATCGATCGTGATGCGACCCTTACCCGAATGCTCGGTCGCAAAGCCTGACGTTCAACCTCGACTCAAAGGAAAAGAAAGCATGTTGAAAAAGACTCTGGCCGCTCTGGCAATCGGTTCTGCCGTGCTGTCCGCCAACGTAATGGCCGCTGACTACACCGTCGACAAAGAAGGTCAGCACGCCTTCGTCGACTTCAAGATCAGCCACCTGGGCTACAGCTTCATCACCGGTACCTTCAAGGACATCAGCGGCAAGTTCAGCTTCGATGCTGCCAAGCCTGAAGACAGCAAGATCGAGTTCGACGTGAAGACCGCCAGCGTGTTCACCAACCACGCCGAGCGCGACAAGCACATCGCCAGCAAAGACTTCCTGGACGTGGGCAAATTTGCTGACGCCAAGTTCGTCTCCACCAGCGTCAAATCCACCGGCAAGAACGCCGCAGGCAAAGACACTGCTGACGTGACCGGCGACCTGACCCTGCACGGCGTGACCAAGCCGATCGTGGTCAAGGCCACGTTCCTGGGTGAAGGCAAGGATCCATGGGGCGGCTACCGTGCCGGCTTCGAAGGTACCACCAGCATCAAGCGCTCTGATTTCGGCAAGATGATGGATCTGGGTCCACAGTCCGACAACGTCGACCTGTACATCTCGTTCGAAGGTGTCAAAGCGAAGTAATTTTCGCCAGACATACAAAAACGCCCCCGGTCTTGCGACCGGGGGCGTTTTTTATTGCCTTGTTGAAACTCAGCGATTGCGAGTCAGCAAGGCCGGTTTTTCACCACGTGGACGGCTTGGCAGTTGATCGAGCTGTTCCGGAGTCGGGAAGCGGTCGGCTTTCGATTCCTTGTGCATGATCTTCGGGCCGCTGCTGCGCGGGTTCTGCACGGCCGGCTCGGCACGTTGCTGATCGTCACGGGCCGGGCGGCGGTTGCGCGGGTTTTCGTCGCGACGACCCTGGCCGTCACGCGGCGCACCGTTACGCGGGCCGCTGCGTTTGGCCGGTGGGGTGCCGGTGCTCGAACCGTTGCTGTTGCGCGGACCGTTCTGGCGACCTTGTGGCTGGCCACCGGTGCGCGGCGCGCCCGAACCTGCGCCTTGCGCCGGAGCGCCTGGACGACGACCACGGCCGCCGGCCGGAGCCTGCTTCGGCACGTAGTCAACGCGGTTACCGAAGTTATCCACATCGTCGTCGAGGAATTCGTCCGGAGCACGGTCAGCGGCTGCGCGTGGCGGTTGGCTCGGCTGACGCTGTTCGCGGGCCGGGGTGCCTTCGCGCGGCTTCTGTTGACGGGCTGGACGCTCGCCACGCTCACCGCGTTCGCCGGCCGGTTTTTCCTTGCCCTTGTCTTTGCCTTTGTCTTTACGACCGCCACCACCACCGCCGCCATTCGGGCCGTCGCCGCGTGGGCCACGGGCATTGCGCGGGTTGCGCATGTCCGGACGCTCGCGCACTTCAGGCTTCTCGGCCTCGATGGTGCTGGCATCGAAGCCCATCAGGTCGCCGTCGGCGATTTTCTGCTTGGTCATGCGTTCGATGCTTTTCAGCAGTTTTTCTTCGTCCGGCGCGACCAGCGAGATCGCCTCGCCCGAACGACCGGCACGGCCGGTACGGCCGATGCGGTGCACGTAGTCTTCATCGACGTTCGGCAGTTCGAAGTTGACCACGTGCGGCAACTGGTCGATGTCCAGGCCACGGGCGGCGATATCGGTCGCTACCAGAATGCGCACTTCACCGGCCTTGAAGTCGGCCAGAGCTTTGGTGCGGGCGTTCTGGCTCTTGTTACCGTGGATCGCCACAGCCGGCAGGCCGTGTTTGTCCAGGTACTCGGCCAGACGGTTGGCGCCGTGCTTGGTACGGGTGAACACCAGCACCTGTTCCCAGGCGCCAGCGGTGATCAGGTGAGCCAGCAGCGCACGCTTGTGGCTGGCCGGCAGACGGAATACGCGTTGTTCGATGCGCTCGACCGTGGTGTTCGGCGGCGTCACTTCGATGCGTTCCGGGTTGTGCAGCAGCTTGCCGGCGAGATCAGTGATGTCTTTGGAGAAGGTCGCCGAGAACAGCAGGTTCTGGCGTTTGGCCGGCAGGCGCGCGAGGACTTTCTTCACGTCATGGACGAAGCCCATGTCGAGCATGCGGTCGGCTTCGTCCAGCACGAGGATTTCAACGTGGGACAGATCGACGCTGCCCTGGCCGCACAGGTCGAGCAGACGACCCGGGCAGGCAACCAGTACGTCCACACCACGGGACATGGCCTGAACCTGCGGGTTCATGCCGACGCCGCCGAAGATGCAGGCGCTGACGAATTTCAGGTCACGGGCGTAGATCTTGAAGCTGTCGTGAACCTGGGCCGCGAGTTCGCGGGTCGGGGTCAGCACCAGGACGCGCGGTTGGCGCGGGCCGTGACGCTGGGATTTGTCCGGGTGACCGTTAGGGAACAGCCGCTCCAGGATCGGAAGGGCGAAGCCGCCGGTTTTACCGGTACCTGTCTGTGCCGCAACCATCAGGTCGCGACCTTGCAACACGGCGGGAATGGCCCGCTGTTGCACCGGAGTAGGCTCGGTATAGCCCGCGTCTTCGATAGCGCGGACCAAAGCCTCGGAGAGACCGAGGGAAGCAAAGGACATGAGTAATCCTGTTTTAGTTAGGGCTTGGCCCAATGGGAGTCTTGCCTGGCGCGAATGGCGTTTAAGAGGACGCAATCCCGTCCGGTCCTGCTGCGGTTCCGAAGGCACGTCCGGAGCGCTCGCGCGGGCTGAAAAGCTGCGCTGTAGCGGGTCGGGAGGCCTGTTACGGTTCCGGGCGTCCGGGCGTGAGCCTGGCGGGAACGCCGGAGTATAACAGAGCAATCACTGCGCGCCGCTTTCCTGCTGCTCAACGGTTTTGCCGCTGGCGGTGGCGCTGCCCAGTGGCGCGGTCATGGCCGGGGTCGCGCCGTAGCGTGCGCTGAGCTCGGCATAGGCCGGTTCACGCTTGAAACGCTTGAGTTCGGCGCCGAAGCGCTGCACCAGCAAATCCATCCCTGCATTGCGTCGCACGGCCAGGAACTGGCTCTGACGACTGATGACAGTGGGGTTTTCGGTGATCTGGTTGCGGATATTCAGTTCATCGAGTAAGTGTTGGCCCACGCGTCGGTCGGTGATCAGCAGGTCGATCCGCCCGCGCACCAGTTTGCCGAAGTTGGCTTCGTGGGTCGGGGCCGGTTCCCGGGTGAACAGGGTCGACTCGCTGAAGTCCGGGCTGTACAGATAACCCGGCGAGGTGCCGATGGTCAGGCCCTTGAGGTCTTCAAGGCTGCGAAAGGGATGCGGTCGTTCGTTGGCGTAGAACATCACGAATTCGACGTCCGACAGCGGTTCGCTCGGGTAGAGCAGGGTGGCGTCGCGTTCGGCGCTGTGAAAAATGTCCAGTGCGCCGTCGGCCTGGCCGGTTTCGAGCATCGACAGGCAGCGTTTCCACGGCAGGAACTGCCATTCGACTTCGATGCCCAGGCGTTTGAACACGATGGCGGTGGTTTCATAGTCCAGCCCGAGGTTCTTGCCGTTCTCTTCGTAAACGTACGGGGCCCACGGTTCGGTGACGATACGCAGCTTCTCGCCCCGAGCTGCAAAGCTCAGGCAAGCAAAAACCAGCACGGCGAATAACTGCGTGATCAAAGACATGACTTGAGATTACGACGAGAAACGCCAAAGAGCCAGAAACTGGCAGCAGAAGCTCTGTTTCGGGCCTTAAAAGCAAAAGATCGCAGTTGCGACAGCGCTATAAAAGCTGTCGAAAGTTGCGATCTTTTGTTGTGGCATGAAGCGTTCAGCTTGCGGCGTACAGCGGTCTCAGCGTGGCAACTTCAGGTTGTTCCAGATCGCCAGGCTAGGTTCGGCCTGGTTCATGGAATAGAAGTGCAGACCAGGTGCGCCGCCCTGCAGCAGGCGTTCGCACATTTCGGTGACGACCTGTTCGCCGAAGCGCTGAATGCTTTGGCTGTCATCGCCATAGGCTTCCAGTTGCTTGCGGATCCAGCGCGGGATTTCCGCACCGCAGGCATCGGAGAAACGCGCGAGCTTGCTGTAGTTGGTGATCGGCATGATCCCCGGCACGACTGGAATGTCTACGCCCAGCGCCTGCAAACGGTCGACAAAGTAGAAGTAGCTGTCGGCGTTGAAGAAGTACTGGGTGATCGCGCTGTCGGCGCCAGCGCGAGCCTTGCGTACGAAGTTGGCGAGATCGTCTTCGTAGTTGCGCGCTTGCGGATGCATCTCCGGGTAGGCGGCGACTTCGATGTGGAAATGATTGCCGGTTTCTTCACGAATGAATTCAACCAGTTCATTGGCGTGACGCAGCTCGCCGCTGGTCATGCCCATGCCGGACGGCAGGTCACCACGCAGGGCGACGATGCGCTTGATGCCGGCAGCCTTGTACTCGTTCAGCAGGCCGCGCAGGTCGTCCTTGCTGTCGCCGACGCACGACAGGTGCGGGGCAGCGGGGATTTTGACTTCGCTTTCCAGCTGCAACACGGTGTTCAGCGTGCGGTCACGGGTCGAACCGCCCGCGCCGTAGGTGCAGGAAAAGAAGTCAGGGTTGTAGGTGGCCAGCTGACGGGCAGTGGCGAGCAGTTTTTCATGCCCAGCATCGGTCTTGGTCGGGAAGAACTCGAAGCTGTAGCGACGGTCTTGGGACATGGAGGGGACCTCCAGCTACAAGCTGCAAGCTTCAAGCTGCAAGAGCAGCGGAGGTGCGCTGGTCTCTTGTGCCTGAAGCTTGCGGCCTGACACTGTTTTGACAAATAGGGGCAGAGCTTTCGGGCTTCGCGCGGCAAGCTCGGCTTGTGGCCTTGCTTGCCGCTTGAAGCTTGAAGCTCGCAGCTGCTCTTACTTAGTAGCGGTAAGCGTGCGGCTTGAACGGGCCTTCGACGGTCACGCCGATGTAGTCAGCCTGTTGCTTGGTCAGTTGGGTGACCACGCCGCCGAAGCCGCGAACCATTTCCAGGGCCACTTCTTCGTCGAGTTTCTTCGGCAGTACTTCAACGGTCAGGCGCTCGGCTTTCTGGGCTGGCGACAGGTCGGCGTACTTCTGGCCGAACAGGAAGATCTGGGCCAGAACCTGGTTGGCGAACGAACCGTCCATGATGCGGCTCGGGTGACCGGTGGCGTTGCCCAGGTTCACCAGACGGCCTTCGGCCAGCAGGATCAGGTAGTCGTCGTTCTGAGCGTCGAAAGCGCCCGGGCCGGTACGGTGAATCTTGTGTACCTGTGGCTTCACTTCTTCCCATGCCCAGTTCTTGCGCATGAAAGCGGTGTCGATTTCGTTGTCGAAGTGACCGATGTTGCAGACAACAGCGCGCTTCTTCAGGGCTTTGAGCATGTTTGCGTCGCAAACGTTGACGTTACCGGTGGTGGTCACGATCAGGTCGATCTTGCCCAGCAGCGCTTTGTCGATGCTGGCTTCGGTGCCGTCGTTGATACCGTCGATGAACGGCGAAACCAGTTCGAAACCGTCCATGCAGGCTTGCATGGCGCAGATCGGGTCGACTTCGGACACTTTAACGATCATGCCTTCCTGACGCAGGGACTGGGCCGAGCCCTTGCCCACGTCACCGTAGCCGATGACCAGCGCTTGCTTGCCGGACAGCAAGTGGTCGGTGCCGCGCTTGATGGCGTCATTCAGGCTGTGACGGCAGCCGTACTTGTTGTCGTTCTTGGACTTGGTCACCGAGTCGTTGACGTTGATGGCCGGGATGCGCAGTTCGCCCTTGGCCAGCATGTCCAGCAGACGGTGTACGCCGGTGGTGGTTTCTTCGGTCACGCCGTGAACGCGGTCCAGAACCTGTGGGTACTTGTCGTGCAGCAGCTGAGTCAGGTCGCCGCCATCGTCGAGGATCATGTTGGCGTCCCATGGCTGGCCATCTTTCAGGATGGTCTGCTCCAGGCACCACTCGTACTCTTCTTCAGTCTCGCCTTTCCAGGCGAAAACCGGGATGCCGGCAGCGGCGATGGAAGCAGCGGCCTGATCCTGAGTCGAGAAGATGTTGCAGGACGACCAGCGCACTTCGGCACCCAGGGCAACCAGGGTTTCGATCAGCACGGCGGTCTGAATGGTCATGTGGATGCAGCCGAGGATTTTTGCGCCTTTCAGCGGCTGCTCGGAAGCGTACTTGCGGCGCAGACCCATCAGGGCCGGCATTTCCGACTCGGCGATGATGGTTTCGCGACGGCCCCAGGCAGCCAGGGACATGTCGGCAACTTTGTAATCGTTAAAATCTGCAGGCGTGATAACAGCGCTCATGAGAGCCTCCATTCGTAATGTATGCGAATGGGCGCCGTTGTGCGTTTAGTGTCCGGCCTGAGCCAGTCAACGCCCCATCCGAGCCTGACAGGTTGAACCTGCTGCAGCGCCCCTCGGACAGGTGGCGGGAAAACGGTATCAAGTGAACGTTACCGTTTTGAAACGGGGGCGATTATAGCCGTCTAGACTGATCTTCCAAAGGGTTTCTGTCGGCCAAATGAAGATCGCCAATCGCGACCATAGTAGAAGCCTCATGGAGCATGACCGATCAGTCTGCCAAGATGGCGCCCATCTTTCGGCAAACGCTCAGGAGTGAACATGAATTTCCACACCCGCAAATGGGTAAAACCCGAAGACCTCAACCCCAACGGCACCCTGTTCGGCGGCAGCCTGCTGCGCTGGATCGACGAAGAAGCGGCGATCTACGCCATCGTTCAACTGGGCAACCAGCGCGTGGTGACCAAGTACATTTCCGAGATCAACTTCGTCAGCGCCTCGCGCCAGGGCGACATCATCGAACTGGGCATCACCGCCACCGAGTTCGGCCGCACCTCGATCACCCTGACCTGTGAAGTGCGCAACAAGATCACCCGCAAGAGCATCCTGACCGTCGAGAAGATGGTCTTCGTCAACCTCGGTGAAGACGGTCTGCCGGCGCCGCACGGGCGGACCGAGATCAAATACGTCAAAGACCAGTTCAAGGATGAAACGCCCGTTACCGAGTAATCGGCGCGGCCTGTAGAACGGAAGCCGATTGGCGCGTGTCGTAGCTTTATGACCCCGCCACCGGTTTCCCGCCATGACCACGCCAACAGACGGCAAGACCCCCGACCTCTCGGCCAAGGAACAGCACGAAGTCGAGAAAAACCAGCCGCCCCGCGCGGCGGTCCTGCATGAAATCATCCGTAAACAGGGCGACCAGGAACTGGAGCGCAGCATTGCCGCGCTGTGGTGGTCGGCGTTGGCGGCGGGGCTGACCATGGGCCTGTCGCTGATGGGCATGGGCCTGCTCAATTCCCGGTTGCCCGAGGGTGACGAATTCAAGGTGATCGCCAGTTTTGGCTACTGCGCAGGTTTTCTCGCGGTGATCCTCGCCCGCCAGCAGTTGTTCACCGAAAACACCCTGACCGCTGTGCTGCCGGTCATGACCAAACCGACGATCCGAAACTTCGGCCGACTGATCCGACTCTGGACAGTGGTGCTGTTCGGCAACCTGTGCGGCACGATTCTGGTGGCTTACGTGATGCTCGAACTGCCGATCTTCGACAGCAAGACCGACGCCGCCTTCCTCGAAATCGGCCGCAAGGTCATGGAAAACCACGCCAGCCAGATGTTCGCCAAGGGCATTGTTTCCGGCTGGATGATCGCCACCATGGTCTGGATGATCCCGTCCATGGAAAGCGCGAAGATGTGGATCATCATCCTCATCACCTACCTGATGGCGCTGGGCGACTTCACCCACATCGTGGTGGGCTCGGCGGAAGTGTCGTATCTGGTGTTTGCCGGCGAGTTGCCGTGGAGTGATTTCTGGGCGGTATTTGCCGGACCGACATTGGCGGGGAATATCATCGGCGGCAGTTTCATCTTCGCCCTGATCAGCCATGCGCAGATCCGCAGCGAAAGTGGAAAACCGAAGGAGTCTGCGGACCAGGCCGAAAAGCCCGATCCGCAGCCGATCAAGAAATGATCAGTGGTGAGCGGGCTCGGCAGCCGTTACCGGCTCGTCGCGAGTCGCGTGCTTGACCAGTTTGCCGATGGTCAGGCCCTGCAACAGAATCGACGACAGCACCACGATGTAGGTGATGCTCAGCAGCAGATCGCGTTCCGGGCCAAGCGGCAGGGCCAGCGCCAAGGCCACCGAAACACCGCCGCGCAAACCGCCCCAGGTCAGGATCCGGATGGTGCCGCGCGGCACTGTGCGCCAGCGGCGCAACAGGACAATGGCCGGGGCCACGGTGAGCAGGCGCGACAGCAGAATTGCCAGTGCCAGCAGGCTCGCCGCCGCCACGTGCAGCCAGTTGAACGGCAGCAGCAACAGCTCCATGCCGATCAGCGCGAACAGCAGGGCGTTGAGCATGTCGTCGAGCAACTCCCAGAAACCGTCCAGGTATTTGCGCGTCATGTCGTTCATCGCCAGATTGCGACCGAGGTTGCCGATGATCAGACCGGCGACCACCATCGCAATCGGCGCCGAGACGTGCAGCTCGGTGGCCATCGCCGAACCGCCGATCACCAGTGCCAGGGTCAGCATGACTTCGATCTGGTGCTGCTCGATGCTTTTGATCATCAGGTACACCAGATAACCGATCAGCCCGCCGAACAGCACGCCACCGACGGCTTCATGGACGAACAGCATGGCCGTGGCGCCGACGGTCGGAGTTTCGCCCAGTTGCGCGATGCCCAGCAGCACGGTGAACACCACCACGGCGGTGCCGTCGTTGAACAGGGATTCGCCGACGATGGTGGTCTTCAACGGTTTCGAGGCATTGGCGGTACGCAACACGCCGAGCACCGCGATCGGGTCGGTCGGGGAAATCAGTGCGCCGAACAACAGGCAGTAGAGGAAGCTCACGTGCCAGCCGAACAGGGCAAAAATGTAGTAGGCGAGGCTGCCGATCACGGCGGTGGCGATCAGTACACCGAACGTCGCCAGCAGGCCGATGGGCCAGCGGTAGCTGCGCAGGTCGTTCAGGTTGACGTGCAAGGCGCCGGCGAACAGCAGGAACGACAGCATCCAGTTCATCAGCAGATCACCGAAGTCGATCTGGCCGATCAGTTGCTGTACGCGCTCTTCGAGGCCGGGGTAACCGAGCAGGCTCAGGCCTTGCAGCAACAGGGAAAACATCAGTGCGGTAACCATCACGCCGATGGTCGGAGGCAAACCGATGAAGCGGAAATTCACAAAAGTGAGGAGGGTGGTGAGGCAGATGAAAGCGGCGACGAGTTCAAGCATCCGGGGTCCTTTGGATGGGGGTGAAAAGACAGCGCGCCCGTTCGTGGACGCAAGGGTTGGATGGGCAGATGCCGGGTGGGGGCACAATTGTGTGGCCCAGACAGGATTTTTTGAGATTTGTCTGTGCGCAACCGGTTGCGACGGGGGCGCTTGACGTATAAACAGCGCCTGACACATCGCGAATCAAAGACCTGATCAAATGGCTCAGGTTCAAAAACAAGAATGAAGGAGTGACACGTGCTGGCGACAGCTCTGGTGTTGGTGGCGGCGCTGTTGCACGCAGCGTGGAATACCCTGATCAAGTTCAGCGCCGAACGGCTGCTGGTGGTGGCCTGCATGGACACCGTGGCGCTGTTGTTCGTCGCGCTGGCATTTCCTTTCATCAGCCTGCCGCCGCAGGAAATCTGGCCGTGGATTCTGGCGTCGGCGGCGTTCGAGCTGCTTTATCGCTACCTGTTGATCCAGGCCTATCGGGTCGGCGACCTGGGCCTGGTTTATCCACTGATGCGCGGTTTGTCTCCGCTGGTGGTACTGGCGCTGACCCTGATCTTTGCCGGCGAAGTGCTGACCACCCAGCAGATCTTCGGGATCATGTTGATCCCGCTGGGCATGGCCTGCCTGCTCTGGCAGGGCGGCGGCGGGAAACACTTGCCATGGTCGATGTTGCCGGTGGTGGCGCTGATCGGGTTGTGCATCGGCTGCTACACCTACATCGATGGCCAGGCCTTGCGGCGCTGGTCGCATCCCCTGGATTACCTGGTCTGGGTCACGCTGCTCAGCGCGTGGCCGTTCCCGCTGCTGGCGTGGGTGGCCAAGCGGCCGGCGTTCATGCTGTTCTGGCGCGAACAATGGAAGCTGGGACTGGCGGTCGGGTTCTGCGTGTTGTTCAGCTACGCTCTGGTGCTGTGGGCGATGCAACTGGGGTCGATTGCCGAAGCGGCGGCGTTGCGTGAAATCAGCGTGATTCTGGTGGTGCTGTTTGGCATGCGCTACTTGAAAGAACCTTTCGGTCGGCCACGGCTCTTAGCCTGTGGGCTGGTGCTGATCGGCATGCTGGTGATGAAGTTCTGACCCGCCAATACTCTAAAAACTGAAGAAGGACGGCGTTATGACGGTGGCTCTGTGGTGCGTTTTGATTGCGATCTTTCTGCCCTATGTGTGCACGGGCGTGGCCAAGGCTGTCGGTGGTTATCGGCTGAGCGACAATCACGATCCTCGGGATTTTCTCGAAAGCCTGAACGGTCTGGCCCGACGGGCCCATGCGGCGCAACTGAACAGTTTTGAAGTGACGCCGGCGTTTGCGGCGGCGGTGATCGTCGCGCATCTGGTGGGCACGGCGGAACTGGTGACGGTGAATGTACTGGCGGTGCTGTTCATCACCAGTCGTCTGCTCTACATCATTTGCTATCTGGCGGACTGGGCGATTCTGCGGTCGCTGGTGTGGTTCGTCGGGATGGGGCTGATCGCCAGTTTCTTCTTCGTTTCGGTCTGACGCTGAACAGATCGCAGGCTGACGAGGCCTGCGATCTTTTGCGTTGCGCTTACAGTTTGTCGGCCACCTGCGGCACTTGCGGCAGCGCCGCGCCTTTGGGCCAGAGCATCCAGATCTGCCCCTGCTGCTTCATGTCACCGGCCAGTTGCCCGGCGGCCTCACCGGTGCCCCAAAACAGGTCTGCACGAACTTCGCCGGCAATCGCGCCGCCGGTGTCCTGTGCGGCTACCGGGCGTACCAGTGCCGTGCCGTCAGGGCGAGTGGTCGACAGCCACAGCAGGCTGCCCAACGGGATCACCTTGCGATCCACTGCCGCGCTGTAACCGGCGGTCAGCGGCACATTCAACGAGCCGCGCGGGCCTTCGTTGCTGTCCGGGTTACGGGTGAAGAACACATAACTCGGGTTGCTGCCGAGCAACTCCGGAATGCGCGATGGATTGGCCTTGGCCCAGTTGCTGATCGCGCCCATGGTCACGTCTTCTTTCTTCAGCTCACCCTGTTCCACCAGCCAGCGGCCGATCGGCCGGTACGGATGACCGTTCTGGTCGGCGTAGGCGATGCGCAGTTGCCGGCCGTCATCGGTCTGAATCCGCCCCGAACCCTGGATCTGCAGGAATTGCAGGTTCATCGGATCGGTCAGCCACGCCACCACCGGTGCCTTGACGCCTTTGGTCTCGATGGTAGCTGCGTCGTCATAAGGTTTGAGCACGCGACCTTCGAGGCGTCCGCGCAGGCGTTTGCCTTTCAGCTCAGGGTAAATGCTGTCCAGGGACACGATGATCATGTCTTCAGGCACGCCGTACACCGGCACGTTGGCGGTTGCGGTTTGCGTCAGGCTGCCGGGGTAGACCGGTTCGTAATAACCGGTGATCAGGCCGTTGGGATTGTCGTGCTCGGCGCGCAGCCCGAAGACGTCGAGGTGCTGCTTGAGGAAGCTGCGGATGTCGCCGGCGCTTTGCGGCACATTGGCGGCCGCCGCGCAGGTGGCGCCCCAGATCGGGTCAGCCTTGAGCCGGGTGCAGGCGCTGCGCCACGAACCGAAACCGGCCACCAGATCGTTGTCGGACACTGCGGGCAGCGCTTCCCAGGTGGCGCTGGAGTAAGTGGCCAGTGCGTGGGTTTTCGGCTTGGCACTGTCGCCCCCGGTGCAGCCGGCGAGGATGGCCAGCAGCGGCAGGGTTGCGATGAGTGGGTGACGCCAGGCCTTGAAACGGCTGTTCATGGAGAATTTCCTGTGTCGGTTGCAGGCGTGCTCCATGCGCGCCAGCAACCCGTATTATTAATAGGGCTATTGGTGTTTGGCGGTGACGCGAGGATACTGGCCGCCGAATTCCGTGACCTGAAGCCACCATGACTCTTAAAAGACTTTCTGTTGTATTGCTGGCCTGTCTGACCTTGTCCGCCTGCGGCGGTGTCGATCCGAATTCCCCGCTGGGCCAGCGCAAGGCGATCTTCAAGCAGATGCTCAAGACCGGCGAAGACCTGGGCGGCATGCTGCGCGGGCGCATTGCCTTCGACGGGCCGAAATTCACGGAAGGCGCGGTCAAGCTCGATGCGCTGTCCCATGAGCCGTGGAAACACTTTCCGCAGGTGCGCGAAGAAGATCACACCAGCGCCAAGGACGATGTCTGGCTGAGACAGGCACGTTTCCAGGACATGGCCCGCACCCTTGAGGCGGCCACCGGTGAACTGGTGATCGCCAGCCAGGTTCAACCGTACAAGGACAGCAATTTGGGGCCGGCGGTGCAGAAGGTTGAAGATGCCTGCAGTGCCTGCCATAAAGAGTTTCGCGACCATTGATGTTCAAGGGATCACAGCCTCTGGCTGTGATCCCTGGCTTTGTTACTTGTCGAGCTCGTCCAGCGCGTCCTGCAATTCCTTGCGCGACTCGGCGAGCTTGTTCTTGCGCTTGTCGATCTTCTCCGGATCGCCTTTCTTCATGGCCTTGTCGAGGTCAGCCTGACGCTTGCTGACTTCGTGCTTGGCGTCGAGCACCTTGTTTTCACGTTCCTTTTTCAGGCCGGCGTCGGTGCAGTGTTCGGTGACTTCGCGCAGGGCGGTTTCGAGGCCGGCCTGCTGGTCGGCGTTGCCGCGGGATTTGGCCTGTTCGATCTGATTGATGATGCCTTGCTTCTTGGCAGCACAACCGGTCAGGCCCGGGGCGTCTTCGCCAGCCATCGCGGGGGCGGCCATTACGCCGCAAAGAGTCAGCAGGGCGAGCGGTGCGAGAAATTTCATAAAAGCTCCATGTGCAAAGGCAATCGGGTCGTGAAAGCACTGCGCTCTTGGAGCGCCTCGGCGACCGTTGGGTTCCCGGCGTACCGGGATGCATGTTCAGAAACCGTCGATTCCGGCGGCACGTAAGGTTTCACTCAGGACCAGCACCTGCGGGTCGCGGAAAAAAGCGCTCAATTGCGCTGCGCGACCGGGGCCGATTCCGGGCTCTGCCTGCCATTGTTCGGTATTTCGTTGTGCCAGCGCTTGCCATGAGTCAGCCAAAGAAGCCTGGCCGGTCGGCGGCAGCCCGAGGGCTTTGAGCCATTGGGTGAACGGCCGTTGGCGAGCGCTGTGAAAACTGTGCGACAGGCGAGCGCTGCTGCGTTCGCCGAGGCCGGCAATCTTAGCAAGCTCTGGCCCGTCGAGGGTCAACCAATCCAGCAGGCTGTTCAGGCGGCCTGTTTCCAGAAGTTTCTCCCACGTACCGCGCCCGACATGGGGCAGTGCCAGCCCTTGCTTGCCGCCAAGCCAGGTCAGGCGCGCGAGGAACTGACTCTCGCATCCGGGCGTTGGTTGCCAGCAGCTTAGTGCGTGAAAGTCGCTGGCGAGTGGAGCGTTCAGCTCGACGCGCTCTGTGCTGCGCAGCACAACGCTGTCGAGTCGCGGAATCGTCAGCCCGGCCAGGCTGATCGCCACTTGATCGCCGGGACGAATGTCCAGTTCCTGCCAGCGCTTGAGTGAGCTGACGCTGACGCGTCTGATCTGGCGGTCATCGAGCATGACCGGCGCCAACTCCAGCACGGGGGTGATGCGCCCGGTACGGCCGATCTTGAAATTGACCTTGCGTACATCGGCCAATGCCTGGGCGAACGGGTACTTCCAGGCCACGGCCCAGAAAGGCGAGCGCGCCTGCCAGCGTTCGGCTGCCGGACGCAGACTTTGGCGCAAGACGATGCCGTCACTGGCGAAGGGCAGTGGTGAGCGATACCAGTGATCACGCCACTTTTGCGCATCGGCAAGATCACCAACGGGATGGCTGTACGGTTCCGTCGTGGCGAAGCCCAGTGATGCCAGTCCGGTGATTCGCTCTGTGAGGCTGCTTGGGCCCAGCGGCCAGTCCCAGACAAAAAGCCCGATGCCTGCTGCCTGTTCGGCACTCAAGTCCTTGCGTCCCATCAGGCCGGCGACTGTCGCACGGGCGTTGGCGCTGCCGGCTCGGGCCTGGATATGGTCGTTCAGTCGCCAATAGAGTTCACCCTGCACTGACAGATCTCGCGGTTGTGTCAGTTGCCGGGGAATGGCGTTGATCTTGTGCGCCGATGCAGTCCAGTCCTGCCCGCGAATCCCGTCGCCGCGACTGATCGCCTGCTGCAAACGCCCGGCGCGATAGACCAGCGTGACGGCCACGCCGTCGATCTTGGGTTGTGCCCAGACGTCCTTGCGGTCGCGCAGCCAGGCTTCGATGTCCGCTGCGTCGTGAAGTTTGTCGAGGCCGGTATGGGCGATCGGGTGCGCGACCGGCCCTGACGCCGTCCTTAACGGCTTGGGCGGTGGAGGAAGTTTGAAGCACTGACGCCATTCGCCGAGTCGGGTGCGGGACTGATCGTAGAGTTCGTCGGTGATCAGTGATCGGCCTTCTCGGTGATAGGCGTCGTCCCACTGATCGACCTGCTGCTGCAGGGCGACGATTTCGGTTTGTGCCCGGCCGGGTGGCCAGGTGGGGCAGTCGTCAGCGAAGGCGCTGAGGTGGATGAAAACCGGCAGGAAAAAGAAAAACAGGCGCAGTGTGGCAAGCATCGTGAGCGTCCTTGCTCAGAGAGATACCTGAAGGCTAGCCGGGATTTTCAAGCGGGTCGGTCGGCTGTTTTGCCGGTTGTTTCGCGGCCATGAAAAAGCCCCGCACGGCGCGAACCGTGCGGGGCTTCTTGTACCGCCAGGGAAGTCTTACAGACCGGCAGCAGAACGCAGAGCGTCGGCGCGGTCGGTTTTTTCCCAGGTGAACGTGGTGAAGGTGTCTTCGCCAACGGTCTTGGTCTGCGGAGCGCGGCCGAAGTGGCCGTAGGCTGCGGTTTCCTGGTACATCGGGTGCAGCAGGTCGAGCATGGTGGTGATTGCGTATGGACGCAGGTCGAACACTTCGCGGACCAGTTTGATGATCTTGTCATCGCTGATCTTGCCGGTACCGAAGGTGTTCAGCGAGATCGAAGTAGGCTGGGCCACACCGATCGCGTAGGAAACCTGAATCTCGCAACGCTCGGCCAGGCCGGCGGCCACGATGTTCTTGGCAACATAACGGCCAGCGTAGGCGGCCGAACGGTCAACCTTCGATGGATCCTTGCCGGAGAATGCGCCGCCGCCGTGACGGGCCATGCCGCCGTAGCTGTCGACGATGATCTTGCGACCGGTCAGACCGCAGTCACCTACCGGGCCGCCAATGATGAACTGGCCGGTCGGGTTGATGTGGAACTGGGTGTCCTTGCTCAGCAGTTCGGCAGGCAGCACGTGCTTGACGATCAGCTCCATCACGCCTTCGCGCAGGTCTTTGTACGACACTTCAGGGTTGTGCTGGGTTGACAGAACAACAGCGTCGATACCCACAACCTTGCCGCCTTCGTAACGGCAAGTCACTTGCGACTTGGCGTCTGGACGCAGCCAAGGCAGCAGACCCGATTTGCGGGCTTCGGCCTGGCGCTGAACCAACTGGTGCGAGAAGGTGATCGGTGCTGGCATCAGCACGTCGGTTTCGTTGCTGGCGTAGCCGAACATCAGGCCCTGGTCGCCGGCGCCCTGATCTTCAGGCTTGGCACGGTCAACACCCTGGTTGATGTCAGGGGACTGCTTGCCGATGATGTTCATCACGCCGCAGGTCGCGCCGTCGAAGCCGACGTCGGAGCTGTTGTAGCCGATGTCGAGAATCACGTTACGCACGATCTCTTCCAGATCGACCCAGGCGCTGGTGGTCACTTCACCGGCAACGATGGCCACGCCAGTCTTGACCAGGGTTTCCACGGCAACGCGTGCGTGTTTGTCCTGGGTGATGATGGCGTCCAGCACCGCATCGGAAATCTGGTCGGCGATTTTGTCCGGATGCCCTTCGGACACGGACTCGGAGGTGAAGAGGGAGTATTCGCTCATCTCGATGTTTTCCTGAATTTACCGATGGTGAGTGTCGCCAGCCGGTCGCTGAAAATGGCGGACCTGAATCTGGAAACCATTACGTAAGCCTACATAGAGGCTGTCCCCGGGAACGAGTCCCGCAGCGGTGGCCCAACGGGCCAGATCGTCCTGTTCAAACCCCAACCACAGATCACCGCAGGCCTCCCTGGCCCAACTCTGGTTGTGGCTACATAACTCTGTCACGAGCAGGCTACCGCCCGGTTGCAGCAGGCTGGCCATGTGCTTGAGCGCTTCGGCCGGCGCGGCGAAATGGTGCAACACCATGTTCAACACCACGCAATCGGCCTGAAGGCTCACGCCATTCAATGCATCGGCCAATTGCAGGCTGACGTTAGCCAGCTTTTCACGTTCACATACCTGGCGGGCCAGTTCGAGCATCGCCGCGCTGTTGTCCAGTGCGGTTACGGTGCCGAAACGACGGGCCAGTTCCGGCAGGAAAGCACCATCGCCGGGGCCGACTTCGATGGCCGAGGCTGCACCATCGAAATTCAGTTTGTCGAGCAGGGCCAGCACGCTTTCACGGTACTGCGGCAGGCCGGCAATCAAATCCTGCTGGGCGCGGAATTTCTCTGCGACCCGTGCGAAAAAGTCCTGGCTGTTGGCAGCACGCTGCCCGTGTACTTGTGCGATCCGCGCTTCCACGTCGGCCGGCAGCGCCAGATTGTCGACTTCTTCTAACAGCGCCGCGTGCAACTTGCCGCCCAGCAACTCGGTGTGGGGCAGGGCGCGGCGATAGAAAACCGCATTGCCTTCACGGCGAGTCGCCACCAGATCCGCCTGTGCCAACACTTTAAGGTGATGGCTCATGCCGGACTGGCCGATATCGAAGATCTGCGCCAGTTCCAGAACGCCGAACGAATCGTTGGCCAGGGCGCGCAATACATTCAGCCGCAGCGGATCGCCGCCGGCCTTGCACAGGGCCGCCAGCTCGTCGCAATCGTCATGGCGAATGGAAGGCACGCGTAAGTTCATAGGGCCAGCAGTCTAGAGACGGCCGGAAAACACCGCAAGGTCAATATCAAAAAGTTTTGATATTGCTCGATGGATGGCGCTTTTTATTGCACTTCTCACTGACCGGTTAACTCTACAGACGAACAGCGGAAAGGTTTCACCAGCCGAAACCGATGTTATCCATGGGAAAAACGTCTCCGGATGACTATCTGTCATTGCCCCGAGGCGCTCGGGTGAGGGAAAATGCCCTCCTTTTTTCCGTTTCAATCTATTCAAACCCAGGAGATCAGCGATGCCTAGCCGTCGTGAGCGTGCCAACGCCATTCGTGCCCTCAGCATGGATGCCGTGCAAAAAGCCAACAGCGGCCATCCCGGTGCCCCTATGGGTATGGCAGATATCGCCGAAGTGCTTTGGCGCGACTACCTCAAGCACAACCCGAGCAATCCATCGTTCGCTGACCGTGACCGCTTCGTGCTGTCCAACGGCCACGGCTCGATGTTGATCTACTCGCTGCTGCACCTGACCGGTTACGACCTGTCGATCGACGACCTGAAACAGTTCCGTCAATTGCACAGCCGCACCCCGGGCCACCCGGAATTCGGTTACACCCCGGGCGTTGAAACCACCACCGGCCCGCTGGGTCAGGGTCTGGCCAACGCCGTGGGCTTCGCCCTGGCTGAAAAGGTACTGGGCGCGCAATTCAACCGTCCTGGCCACAACATCGTCGACCACCACACCTACGTGTTCCTGGGTGATGGCTGCATGATGGAAGGCATTTCCCACGAAGTCGCTTCCCTGGCCGGTACGCTGGGCCTGGGCAAGCTGATCGCCTTCTACGATGACAATGGCATCTCCATCGACGGCGAAGTCGAAGGCTGGTTCACCGACGACACGCCGAAGCGTTTCGAAGCCTACAACTGGCAGGTGATCCGCAACGTCGACGGTCACGATCCGGAAGAGATCAAGACTGCCATCGACACCGCGCGCAAGAGCCCGCTGCCGACCCTGATCTGCTGCAAGACCACCATCGGTTTCGGTTCGCCGAACAAGCAAGGCAAGGAAGACTGCCACGGCGCCCCGCTGGGTGACGCGGAAATCGCCCTGACCCGTCAGGCGCTGAACTGGAACCACGGTCCGTTCGAAATCCCGGCCGATATCTACGCCGAGTGGGATGCCAAGGAAAAGGGCCGCGCCGTCGAGTCCGAGTGGGACCAGCGTTTCGCTGCCTACTCCGCCGCGTTCCCGACCGAAGCCAACGAACTGATCCGTCGTCTGAGCGGCGAGCTGCCGGCTGATTTCTCCGAGAAGGCTTCGGCCTACATCGCTGAAGTCGCGGCCAAGGGCGAAACCATCGCCAGCCGTAAAGCCAGCCAGAATGCCCTGAACGCGTTCGGCCCTCTGCTGCCGGAAGTGCTGGGCGGTTCGGCTGACTTGGCCGGTTCCAACCTGACGCTGTGGAAAGGCTGCAAAGGCGTCAGCGCCGAAGACGCCAGCGGCAACTACATGTACTACGGCGTGCGCGAATTCGGCATGACCGCGATCATGAACGGCGTTGCCCTGCACGGCGGCCTGGTGCCTTACGGCGCGACCTTCCTGATGTTCATGGAATACGCCCGCAATGCTGTGCGCATGTCCGCACTGATGAAGCAGCGTGTGATCCACGTCTACACCCACGACTCCATCGGTCTGGGCGAAGACGGCCCGACGCACCAGCCGATCGAGCAACTGACCAGCCTGCGCAGCACGCCGAACCTCGACACCTGGCGTCCAGCCGATGCCGTTGAATCGGCAGTGGCCTGGAAAAACGCCCTGGAGCGCAAGGACGGCCCGTCGGCGCTGATCTTCTCGCGCCAGAACCTGCAGCACCAAACCCGTGATGCCGGCCAGATCGCCGACATCAGCCGTGGTGGTTACGTGCTGAAGGACTGCGCAGGCGAGCCTGAGCTGATCCTGATCGCCACCGGTTCGGAAGTCGGCCTGGCCGTTCAGGCCTACGACAAACTGACCGAGCAGGGCCGCAAGGTGCGTGTTGTTTCGATGCCTTGCACCAGCCTGTTCGATGCTCAGGACGCCAGCTACAAGCAATCGGTCCTGCCGTTGCAGGTTGGTGCGCGTATCGCGATCGAAGCGGCCCACGCCGACTTCTGGTTCAAGTACGTGGGTCTGGAAGGTCGCGTGATCGGCATGACCACCTACGGCGAATCGGCTCCGGCTCCGGCCCTGTTCGAAGAGTTCGGCTTCACCCTGGAAAACATCCTGGGTCAGGCTGAAGAGCTGCTGGAAGACTAAGCAGTACGAATGCGGTGGCCCTGGCCACCGCGTTCCCCTGTAGGCGCTGCCGAAGGCTGCGTTCTTTTGATCTTGATCTTAAAAACAGGATCAAAAGAACGCAGCCTTCGGCAGCTCCTGCATAGGGTTGTGTTGTTAGCGAATACTATCGAGAACCCCATGCCTCAACCGCGTCCCTACAAAGTTGCACTCAACGGCTACGGCCGGATTGGTCGTTGCGTCTTGCGTGCGTTGTTCGAGCGAGGCGAGAAGGCCGGGTTTGAAATTGTCGCGATCAACGATCTGGCCGACATGGCCAGCATCGAATACCTGACACGCTTCGACTCCACCCACGGCCGGTTTCCCGGTGAAGTGAAGGTCGACGGCGATTGTCTGCATATCAATGGCAACTGCGTGAAGGTCCTGCGCAGTGCCACCCCCGAAGGCATCGATTGGGCGTCCCTGGGCGTCGATCTGGTGCTCGAATGCTCCGGCGCCTACCACACCCGCGAAGACGGCCAGCGTTTCCTCGACGCCGGCGCGCCACGGGTGCTGTTCTCGCAGCCGATGGCCAGCGAGGCGGATGTCGACGCCACCATCGTCTACGGCGTCAATCAGGATTGCCTGACCGGTGACGAACTGCTGGTGTCCAACGCCTCCTGCACCACCAATTGCGGCGTGCCGCTGTTGCGTCTGCTGGATCAGGCAGTCGGCCTGGATTACGTGTCGATCACCACGATTCACTCGGCGATGAACGATCAGCCGGTGATCGACGCCTATCACCACGAAGACCTGCGCCGCACCCGTTCGGCGTTCCAGTCGGTGATCCCGGTATCCACCGGTCTGGCGCGTGGTATCGAGCGCCTGTTGCCGGAACTTGCCGGGCGAATTCAGGCCAAAGCCGTACGCGTGCCGACGGTCAACGTGTCCTGCCTCGACATCACGATGCAGACCGCGAGCGACACCGACGCCGGCGAGGTCAACCGGATCCTGCGCGACGCCGCCACCAGCGGCCCGCTCAAAGGTCTGCTGGCCTACACCGAATTGCCTCACGCAAGTTGTGATTTCAACCATGACCCACATTCGGCCATCGTCGATGCCAGTCAGACCCGCGTTTCCGGCCCACGGCTGGTGAACATCCTGGCCTGGTTCGACAACGAATGGGGTTTTGCCAACCGAATGCTGGATGTTGCAGAACACTATCTGCAAACAGCGACTTCAAAAAAACCGTAGGAAGTGCGACCCATGACCGTGTTGAAGATGTCCGACCTCGATCTGCAAGGTAAGCGCGTATTGATCCGCGAAGACCTCAACGTCCCAGTCAAGGACGGTGTTGTCACCAGCGATGCGCGTATCCTGGCTTCGCTGCCGACCATCAAGCTGGCCCTGGAAAAAGGCGCGGCCGTGATGGTCTGCTCGCACCTGGGTCGTCCGACCGAAGGCGAATTCTCCGCCGAGAACAGCCTCAAGCCTGTCGCCGACTACCTGAGCAAGGCCCTGGGCCGCGAAGTGCCGCTGGTGGCCGATTACCTGGGCGGCGTTGACGTCAAGGCCGGCGATATCGTGCTGTTCGAAAACGTGCGCTTCAACAAGGGCGAGAAAAAGAACGCCGACGAACTGGCCCAGCAATACGCCGCCCTGTGCGACGTGTTCGTGATGGACGCTTTCGGCACCGCTCACCGCGCCGAAGGCTCGACCCACGGCGTTGCCAAGTTCGCCAAAGTCGCCGCTGCCGGCCCGCTGCTGGCCGCTGAACTCGACGCACTGGGCAAAGCCCTGGGCGCGCCGGCCAAACCAATGGCTGCCATCGTTGCCGGTTCCAAGGTCTCGACCAAACTCGATGTGCTGAACAGCCTGAGCCAGATCTGCGATCAACTGATCGTCGGCGGCGGCATCGCCAACACCTTCCTCGCTGCTGCCGGTCACCCGGTCGGCAAGTCGCTGTACGAGCCGGACCTGCTGGACACCGCTCGCGCCATCGCCGCCAAGGTCAGCGTGCCGCTGCCGGTCGACGTTGTGGTTGCCAAGGAATTCGCTGAAAGCGCCGAAGCGACTGTAAAACTGATCGCTGACGTCGCTGCCGACGACATGATCCTCGACATCGGCCCGCAAACCGCCGCCAACTTCGCCGAACTGCTGAAGTCGTCGAAAACCATCCTGTGGAACGGCCCGGTCGGCGTGTTCGAATTCGACCAGTTCGGCAACGGCACAAAAGTGCTGGCCCAGGCCATCGCTGAAAGCGCGGCGTTCTCGATTGCCGGCGGTGGCGACACCCTGGCGGCCATCGATAAATATGGCGTGGCGGAAAAGATCTCCTACATTTCCACCGGCGGTGGCGCGTTCCTCGAATTCGTCGAAGGCAAGGTGCTGCCGGCCGTTGAAGTCCTGGAAAGCCGGGCCAAGGCCTGAGGCCGCCCGTTTGGCCAGGCAAAGGAGTGTTCAGATGGTCAAGTCGTTAGCGCTGTTGTTGCTGACCGGTACATTGGCAGCCTGCGGGAGTAACCCGAAGGCTGCGCCGGAACCGGCACCCGGCGAGGCACAGAAAGGCTGCTATCAGGCCGACTGGCAGGCCGAAACCAACCCGGTGCTGAACAAGCGCTCGGGTCCGGAAGGCCTGGACAAATACGAGACGCAAACCCCGGCCAAGGAACATGGTTGTCCTTGACTGGTCTGACTCTTTAACTCAAGGCCGGCGGCGTGTGCTGCCGGTCGAGGAACACGGATGAAAGGCTTGATCGCCGTTGCGGCATTGGGATTGTTGGGTGGTTGCGCGCAGTGGAACCCGTTTCAGTCGTCCACCCCTGTGGATAACTGGACCACCTGGACCTGCGACAGTCAGGCCAAGGTGCTGTGGCGCTTCACCGATGCCGGCCAGAAGGCAGTCGATGTGCGGCTGGGTGGTGGCGATCAGGTCTATCGCCTGAAAGAAGAGCCGGGCGCCTCGGGCGCGCTGTACAGCGACGACATGCTGGCGTTTCACATCAAAGGTAATGAAGGCCTGGTCTACTGGGTCGCTACCAATGATCTGATCGGCCGGGGCTGCAAAGCCGAATAAAACAGAATTTGCTTTATCGAATCACCAGGCCGGGCCTCAACCCCCGATCTGCAATCACTTGAATAGCCGCCGCCGCTCCGGCAGGCTGGCACGATTAACGACCCAAACCGGGAGAGACACACACAATGGCACTTATCAGCATGCGCCAGATGCTGGACCACGCAGCCGAATTCGGCTACGGCGTTCCAGCCTTCAACGTCAACAACCTTGAGCAGATGCGCGCCATCATGGAAGCCGCTGACAAGACTGACTCCCCGGTGATCGTTCAGGCTTCGGCCGGCGCTCGCAAATACGCTGGCGCGCCGTTCCTGCGTCACCTGATCCTGGCCGCGATCGAAGAATTCCCGCACATCCCGGTGTGCATGCACCAGGACCACGGCACCAGCCCTGACGTCTGCCAGCGCTCGATCCAGCTGGGCTTCAGCTCGGTGATGATGGACGGCTCCCTCGGCGAAGACGGCAAGACGCCGACCGACTACGAATACAACGTCCGTGTTACCCAACAAACCGTGGCCATGGCTCACGCCTGCGGCGTTTCGGTTGAAGGCGAGCTGGGCTGCCTGGGTTCGCTGGAAACCGGCATGGCCGGTGAAGAAGACGGCATCGGCGCTGAAGGCGTTCTGGATCACAGCCAGATGCTGACCGACCCGGAAGAAGCCGCTGACTTCGTCAAGAAAACCCAAGTTGATGCCCTGGCCATCGCCATCGGCACCAGCCACGGCGCCTACAAGTTCACCAAGCCACCTACCGGTGACGTGCTGGCGATCGACCGCATCAAGGAAATCCACAAACGCATCCCGAACACCCACCTGGTGATGCACGGTTCCTCGTCGGTTCCGCAAGAGTGGCTGGCGATCATCAACCAGTACGGCGGCGACATCAAAGAAACCTACGGCGTACCGGTTGAAGAAATCGTCGAAGGCATCAAGCACGGCGTGCGCAAGGTCAACATCGACACCGACCTGCGTCTGGCATCCACCGGCGCCATGCGTCGCCTGATGGCCACCAACCCGAGCGAATTCGACCCACGTAAATTCTTCGGCGAAACCGTGAAGGCGATGCGCGACGTGTGTATCGCTCGTTACGAAGCTTTCGGTACTGCCGGCAACGCTTCGAAGATCAAGCCGATCTCGCTGGAAAGCATGTATCAGCGTTATCTGAAGGGTGAGTTGAACGCCAAGGTCAATTGAGACTGGGTGTTGAGCTGATTTAAAAGAAACCCGCCGTGAGGCGGGTTTTTTTTGAGCTGAATTATTCAGGCCGATTAGCGGAGCCTATTTCGGCTCGACGTGATCAAGCGCCTGGTTAACCGCCAGTTCCGCAACCATGACTACCTGAGCGATGCCCAGTGCAGTTTTGCGGTGAGATGGCGGCAGTAGCGCGGCGAAGTTGTTGAGCATTTCGCTGGCGGAGCCGAGGGTTTCGCTGGCGTTGGCCAGCAGGGATTCGGTGTTGCAGGCGGGGTTGGCGAAGTACATGCGGTCGGGTTCGTTGACTGTGGCCATGATGCGGGCGCCGGGGCAGAGGTAGTGGTCGAGGGCGCGTTCGGCGGCTTCGTTGAGTTTTTTGGGGTCGAGGGAATCGTAGGGGGAGGCCGGATCTGTTTCTGGCGGGTTAGGCGTAGGTTTGAACATATGCTGAAAACTCCTGTAAGGAGCTGCCGGTCCTTCCCTACTAAAAGAAGGGTGGCAGCTGTGCGCAGGTTAGTAGACCGGGGAGTATTCAGCATTGACCGGCGCGCCGAAGCGCCCTGCGCACAGCCACCATCACAGTCAGACTGGAATGTCTGATGGACAGCGCTTGCACGTAGCTGAAAACACCACAGGCTACTAAACCCGATCACTGCGAATCAGTGACCCGAATCAAGCTACCGATGACCCTCCAGGCGCACAAGCCGGCGGATTCTGGCGTACCGGTAGGCAGCGACGCAAGCCGTTGTAGGCTTCGGGACGTTACGCGGACTGCCTTTAAACAGAAGCCTTAAACGGTCACGCGGCTGCTATTTATCGTGATCGATATCCAGCTTGCTGAACGTGACCTGCCCACCCTCGCTGGTGTAACCGGTGTTGTCCTGCACATACACGCCTGCCTTGAAGTACAACGGCTTGTTGCGCCACGTGGCGCTGATCTGCGAGTCCCACTGATATCCCGCCGCACTGATACCCAGCGCACCTCCGGGGCTCAGGTGAATCAGGTAATTGAACTCGCGATCCAGTTTGATCCCGGTCGCCAGGGTAATCACCCGGCCTTCGTCATCATCCGGGTGCATCCGCACCTTGATCACCAGGTTGCCGGACTCAAGCTTGGTCTTGTACTGATACTCAAGCTTCACCAGCGGCTTCTGGCTTTCATACGCATGAATCTGCCCGATGACGATCTTGCCGGAGCTGGGCACTTTGTTGACCGAAAGGGTCGCGCGCAGCAGGTTGTCGGCGTCCGGGTAGTACCAGTTGCGCAATGTTCCGTTGCTGTAGGTTTCGCGCAGTTCGGTGCGCGGGTAGATGGCGTTTTCGGTTTTCGAGCCGGTCACCGGGGACCAGAAGAACAGGGTGCCGGTGTCGGAATGGAAGTACTGATCCTTGAAGCCGTTCACCAGTTTGGAGGTTTCGACGGTGTAGGGCGGGCTGCCAACGGGAACGCTGAGGTTCCAGGTTGCGAGGTCGATCATGTCGGTTCTTCCACTCTATTTTTCCTGCACGCGCGTGCCAGAAGCTCTAGCTCGCGGTTCTTGGGGGCGGCCTTTATAAGCGTAGAGGGATTTTTTGTTAACGGCCGTCTGGCGGATGATTGGCGTCAACATCCTGTCGAAATGCCATCTTTCCCGGTTTTCGGGGGCTGCAGCCATGACCGTTAGTCGGCTTCTTACCGGTTTGGTTAAATGATGGCCTGATGACAGCTACTGCTTTTTCGGATCCAGGACTAGAGTGAAGGCTCAGTAACTGTACGGTTTTCACGAGAAACCGGCCGCGTCCCGATTGGATGTCCCGACAAGAGAAGCAGCATGGAATGCGCGCAACCCACGCCAGGTGAAGGCAGCTCAGTCCTTTTGATCGTTGATGACTACCCTGAAAATCTGATCAGCATGCGCGCGTTGTTGCAGCGCCAGGACTGGCAGGTGATGACCGCGGCTTCCGGTTTCGAAGCCCTCAGCCTGTTGCTTGAACACGACATCGACCTGGTTCTGCTGGATGTGCAGATGCCGGGCATGGACGGTTTCGAGGTCGCGCGTTTGATGCGTGGCAGCCAGCGAACGCGGCTGACGCCAATCATTTTCCTCACCGCCAACGAGCAATCCCAGGACGCCGTGATCAAGGGCTATGCCAGTGGCGCGGTGGATTACCTGTTCAAACCCTTCGATCCACAGATTCTCAAACCGAAAGTCCAGGCGTTGCTGGAGCACCAGCGCAATCGCCGGGCGTTGCAGCGCTTGAGTCAGGATCTGGAATCGGCGCGGGCCTTCAATGCGTCGGTGCTGGATAACGCGGCCGAAGGGATTCTGGTGCTGGCCGAGGATGGTTTGATCCGCTTCGCCAACCCGGCGATTTCGCGGTTGCTGAATGCCCCGGTGAAGGAGTTGGAGGGGCAGGAGTTTCTCGATTACTTGCAGAAACCGCACATTCCGCTGTGGGCCGATTCCGAGTTTTATGCCAGTTACAAACGTGGCGAGACGCTGCGATTACACGATGCGTTGCTGCGTACCGCACCGGGTCAGCAGGTGCCGGTGGCACTCTCCTGCGCGCCGTTGCCGAGCGAGCAACACGCGATGGTGGTGACGGTGCTGGACATGTCGGTGGTGCGTCATCTGCATCAGCAGTTGGAATTTCAGGCAGTCACCGATCCGTTGACCGGACTGCTTAATCGTCGCGGTTTCTACCAGACGGTTGAGAACCTGCTGCTGCGCGGCGAGCGCACGGACAGCAGTTGGGTGCTGATGTACCTCGATCTCGATGGCTTCAAACGGGTCAATGACTCCCTCGGCCATGATGCCGGGGATCGGGTGCTGCGCTGGGTCTCCGAGCAACTGAAAGCCTGCCTGCGACCGTTCGACATTCTGGCGCGGATGGGCGGTGACGAGTTCACCGCGCTGCTGGATCTGGAATTCCCCGAACAGGCAGCAAAGATCGCCGAGAAGCTCATCGAACGAGTGTCGATCTGTCAGCAGATCGAAGGCATGGACATCGCCCTCGGCGCCAGCATCGGCATCGCGACGTACCCGGATTGCGGCAACAACCTCGACGGTTTGATGCGCGCCTCGGACATTGCCATGTACGAAGCCAAGCGCGCCGGGCGTCAGCAATATCGCTTCTACGATCATGAAATGAACGGCCGCGCGCGCTCACGGCTGATGCTGGAAGAGAGCGTGCGCAACGCCATCGAGAACCGTGATTTCAATCTGGTGTATCAGCCGCAGGTGGCGATTGGTGACGGCAGGATTCGCGGTTTCGAGGCGTTGCTGCGCTGGCAGCATCCGAGCGTCGGCGACGTGCCGCCGGGGTTGTTCCTGCCGTTGCTGGAGGAGGCGACGCTGATCAGCCGGCTCGGCAGCTGGATCTATCATCGCGGCGCCGGGCAGCGTAAGGCCTGGGAGTCCGAGTTTTCCAAGGATCTGGTGCTCGGCGTGAGCCTGAGCAATACCCAGTTCGGCCTTCCGAATCTGGTCACCGAATTGCGCCAGGTGCTGGAGCGCCATGGTTTGCAGCCGCATCAGATGGAAGTGGAAGTCACCGAGGAGGCGCTGACGGTCAATCCCGATGAAACGCGTAAACAGCTGCGGTTGCTGCGCAATCTCGGGGTACGGGTGGCGCTGGATGATTTCGGTTCCGGGTCCTGTTCGTTGTCGCATCTGCGCGACCTGGAACTGGATACCCTCAAACTCGATCGCCACCTGATCGCCCGATTGCCGGACTCGTCCCGCGACGCTTCGCTGGTGCGCAGCGTCATCGAGCTGTGCAAGGAATACGGCTTGCTGGTGATTGCCGAAGGTGTGGAAACCGTCGAGCAATACCAATGGCTGCAAGCCCATGGTTGCGAGTACGTGCAAGGGTTCCTGGTGGCGCGGCCGTTGGTCGCCGAGGACGCGACGCGCTTTGCCGAGCCGTTCGACTGGAGCGCGTTGGCCAGTTGAATTCGTTACACTGGCGGCCTTTTCATGACCCGTGCCGCCCCATGACTGCGTTGAAATACCTCCAGGCCTATCCCGCGCAATTGCAGGATCAGGTGCGCCAATTGATTGCCGAAGATCGCCTCGGTGATTACCTGAGCCAACGCTATCCGGGCCGCCACGATGTGCAGAGCGACAAGGCGTTGTATGGTTACGCGCTCGATTTGAAACAGGAATACCTGCGCAACGCCCCGGCCATCGACAAGGTCTTGTTCGACAACCGCCTCGATCTGACCCATCGCGCCCTCGGTCTGCACACCACGGTTTCTCGGGTGCAGGGCGGCAAGCTCAAGGCCAAGAAAGAGATTCGCATCGCCTCGCTGTTCAAGGAGGTCGCGCCGGAGTTTCTGAAGATGATCGTGGTGCACGAGCTGGCGCACTTCAAGGAATCGGATCACAACAAGGCGTTCTACAAATTGTGTGATCACATGCTGCCGGGCTATCACCAGATCGAGTTCGACCTGCGGGTTTATCTGACCTGGCGAGACATGCAATAAGAAATCAAACAACGGAGTGCATGCATGGACGTGAGCAAGACCAAGAGCAGTTTCTACCGGCGCTTGTACGTGGCGTACCTGATCGACAGCGGCCTGGCCAGCAGCGTGCCGGCGCTGACCGAGGTCACCGGCATGCCCCGGCGCACGGCGCAGGACACCATTGCGGCGTTGGCGGATCTGGATATCGTCTGCGAGTTCGAACAGGAAGAGGGCGCGCGCAACCATGCGGGGCGCTATCGGATTCGCGAGTGGGGGGCGATTGATCGGGGGTGGATCGAGCGGAATTTGCGGCAGATCAAGGCTGTTCTCGAGTATCCCTGACCAATGCAGTTCCTTCGCGGGCAAGCCCGCGAAGGGGGAATCTCAAGATCGGCGCATACCAATATGCGGAATGTCATCCTCCAGATATTCCTCACCCGCCACCACAAACCCGTACCGCCCGTAATACCCCTGCAAATGCGCCTGGGCCGACAGATAGATCGGCACCTCGGGCCAGCGCTTCTCGGCCTGTTTCAGCGCCTGCTCCATCATTTCATGCCCTAGCCCTTTGCCACGTCCGGCCGGTGCCGTCAGTACGCGGCCGATCACCACGTCGCCACCCTGGGATTCCGGGTCCAGCAGACGCAGGTACGCCACCAGTTGATCGCCGTCCCAGCCCATCAGGTGGCAGGTATCGCCATCCAGATCCTGACCGTCCGGGTCCAGGTAGGCGCAGCGCTGTTCGACCACGAACACTTCCGAGCGCAATTTCAAAATGGCGTACAGCTGCTCCAGTCCCAGATCGCTGTGATGTTTGCAGACCCACTCGATTGTCATCTTCCGATTCCTTGAACAACGTCGCCCGATACTAAGCGCACCGTCGAAATATGTCTGTATGGCGCAATAATCTGTGACGAAGGCCAAAATGCCATCATTCCTTTCTCGCGCCGCCGACTTCTTTGTGTAATCTGCAGAGAAGCGCTGTGCAACGGCTTCAATGAGCTAATGTTAGGGCCTGGGATTCGCCGGTACGGGGCCTTGGGGTTTTGACTGAAAACACGCCGGGCGGCCCGCCCGCTAAGGATTTTCAAGCATGCCGCGATTGCATCGAGCGTTTGCTTTGATCGGATTGCTGTTGCTGGGTCAAAGCGCTGCAGCGGAGAAATTGCGTCTGGTCTTCGACGTCTGGCCGCCGTTTACCGATGACACGCTGGTCAACGGTGGACTGGCCACGGACATTGTCAGCACGGCTCTGGCCCGGGCAGGTTATGCCAGCGATTACGAACAGGTGCCGTGGGCGCGTGCGCTGCTCGGGGTTGGCGAGGGGCGTTACGACGTGCTGGTCAACGCCTGGTACAACGACGAGCGCACGAAGCTGGGGCAGTTTTCCGACGAATACCTGCTCAACCGTGTGCGTTTTCTCAAGCGCAAAGACACGCCCATCGAATACAACAACTTGCAGGAACTGCACACCTATCCGATTGCGGTGGTGCGCGGCTACGCCTATTCCGCGCCGTTCGATGCCGATACCGCGTTGCAGAAAGTCCCTGTACATAACTTCGCGATGGCTGTGCGCATGCTGGCAGCGGATCGGGTCAAGCTGACCCTGGAAGACGAATTCGTCGCCCGCTATTACCTGGCCCGTGAATCACCGAAAGTGCGCAACGCTGTGGAGTTCCTGCCCAAGCCGCTGAGCGAGAACAGTCTGCACATTCTGGTCAGCCTGAAAAACCCGGAGCACGAACAGATCGTGGCCGGGTTCGACAAGGCGATTGCGGCGATGAAGGCCGACGGCAGCTATGACAAGTTGCTCAGGCAGCATGGCATGTGAGGCGGCTCAAGCCTCGCCGGTGTCCTTGATCAGATGCGCCGCCAGCGTCCGCAAAGGGCCGAGCTGGCGGCAGATCAGCGCCAGTTGCGTCTGCACCAGTCGCTGGCCTTCGTCGATCTCGTCCGCCATCTGCTCAAGCTCATTGGCCAGCGCCTCTTCCTCATCGCTCTGAATCGCAATCGGCTGTTTGCTCGCCAGACCCTGGGCAATCTCGTCGATGCTGGTGGCCAGTTTCACCCCGGCGCCATCGATCAAATGCTCACGCACCTCGGCCGGCAGCTGGGTTTCCCGGTGTGCGCCAAGGCCTGACAGATAACTGAGCAACGTGTGCGACAGCACCAGGAAGCGGAAACCGACGTCGGCCTCTTTCCGGAAATGCCCCGGCTCCATCAGCATGTTTGCCAGTGTGGTCGACAGCGCCGCGTCGGCGTTGTGCGCGTTGCGGCGGGCGAGGCGGTAGGCGAGGTCGTCGCTCTTGCCTGCTGCGTATTGCTGCATGATCTGGCGCAGGTAGATGCTGTTGCAGGTCAGGGTGTTGGCCAGCACTTTGTTCAGGCGCCGACCCTGCCAGTCCGGCAGGAACAGGATCACCGTCAGGCCTGCGATCAGGCTGCCGAGCAAGGTATCGAACAGGCGTGGGACAAACAGCCCGTAACCGTCGCCGACCTGATTGAAGCAGAACAGCACCATGATCGTGATCGCGGCGGTCGCCACGGTGTAGCGGGTGGTGCGGTTGGTAAAGAACACCACACCGGCGGCGATGGCGAAGCACGACTGCACCAGCGGGCTCGGGAACAGATCGAACAGCGCCCAGGCGATGGTCAGGCCGATGGCGGTGCCGAGAATCCGCTGGCCGAGTTTGCGCCGGGTGGCGCCGTAGTTCGGCTGGCAGACGAACAGCGTGGTGAGGATGATCCAGTAGCCTTGCGACGGGTGAATCAGATGCACCATGCCGTAACCGATACTCAACGCCAGCGGCAGGCGCAGGGCGTGGCGGAACAGCAATGACGTCGGCGTCAGTTGGGTGCGCAGGCGAACCAGTACGTCCTTGAAGTTACGCGGCGAGCGGTCGAGCAGGCTGCTGTCGGTGGCATCGGCCAGCGCATCCGGATTGCTCGCGTCGCTGAGCAGACGGTCGAGGGTGCCGAGGTTGGCCGCCAGTGCCCGCAGCGAGCGCAACAGTCCACGCCAGGCCGGGTTGCTCTGGATGCGCAGGTGTTCGAGGGAGGCGTGGAGGTCACTCAGGGCTTCGGCGAATGTCGCGTCGTAGATGAACGGCTGGCGCATCTGGATCGATTCGGCCAGCGCCCGGCAGGCCTTGCCTTGCTGGCGCAGCAGGCGTTGGCAGCGGAACAGCACGTCGCTGTGGAAAAACGCTTCGGCCAGCGCGTTGTAGGGATAGTGCGAAGAACTGGCGCGTTCGTGAATGTCCTGGGCAAGAAAATACAGCTTCAGGTAACGGCTGACCTTCGAGCCGGGACGACCGTTGCCGACCCGATGCAGGATGATTTCCTTGGCGCTGTTCAGTGCCGCAACGACGCGGCCGTTTTGTTGAGCCAGTTCCAGCCGCCGCGCTTCGACGTCCATCTGACGGATCGGCTCGAACAGCGAGGATTTCAGCTTCAGGTAATAACCCAGTTCACGGAACAGCCGCGCCAGACTCTGCTGCACCGGCTGGTTGGAAAACATCGCCTGCCACAGCACCGACAGCAAGCCGTACCACGCGGCGCCGGCCACCAGCAGCATCGGCTCGTGCCAGAAATCCGTGACCGCGCCGCCGCGCTGGTCGACGCCGATCATGGTGTAGACGGAAAGAATCAGGGTCGCCGAAGCGATCGCGCCATATCGCTCACCGAGCGCCCCGAGCATGGTCAGGCCGAAACTGGCCAGCGCCAGAGCGATGACGAACACGATGGGGTAGGGGAAGAGTAATTCCACCGACAGCGCCGCGACGCTGAAACACACCAGCGTCACCGCCAGTGCGTTGAGGCGGCCCTGCCAACTGTCGTCGGTCTCGGCCAGGGCGCTGGCGATGATCCCGAGGAACAGCGGGATCAGCAGCCCCATTTCATCCTGATACCAGCACAGCGCCATGCTGCCGGTCAGGGCGATGAACACCCGCACGCTGTAGCTGAATTTATCCAGCGCCCACAGGCGCCGCAAAGACTGACGAAACGAGGTCGAGGACATGAAGTGCGAAGGCCTTCCGAGGCGATGCCGCTAAATTGAGCCAGTAATGACGCCGACGCAATGGCGCCGATCACATCTGACAGCAAAAAGTGTTCCGCACGGCCTTCACACGGCCTTCGAATCAGACGTATTGCGCCGCCGCGTAACCCGATGCCCAGGCCCACTGGAAGTTGAAACCGCCCAAATGCCCGGTGACGTCCAGCACTTCGCCGACAAAGTACAGGCCCGGGCTTTTCAGCGATTCCATGGTCTTGGACGAGACTTCTCGGGTGTCGACGCCACCGAGGGTGACTTCGGCGGTGCGGTAGCCTTCGGTGCCGGCCGGGACGACTTTCCAGCTGCCGAGCTTCTCGGCGATGTCCGCGAGTTCGGCGTGGGTGTACTGCTTCATCGGTTTGGAGACGAACCAGTTGTCCGCCAGCAGGTGGGCCATCTTCTTGGTGAAAATTTCACCGAGCAGGGTTTTCAGTTCGCTGTTCGGGCGTTCGGCGGT
This sequence comes from Pseudomonas allokribbensis, assembly GCF_014863605.1. Lineage (NCBI taxonomy): Bacteria > Pseudomonadati > Pseudomonadota > Gammaproteobacteria > Pseudomonadales > Pseudomonadaceae > Pseudomonas > Pseudomonas allokribbensis. Next base: position 6,063,405 of record NZ_CP062252.1, on the reverse strand, counting down.
TTGCTGTTGCAGCCAGCTCGCCGCGTCGTGATCGGGCAGCAGGTTGATCTCGACGGTGTCACCGGATTCCCAGAACGAGGAAATCTGCAGAATCGCCGGGCCGCTGAGGCCGCGGTGAGTGAACAGGATGTTCTCGCGAAAGCTTTGGTCATTGCAGCTGACCAGGCAATCCACCGAGGTGCCGGACAGCTCGGTGCACAAATCCTTGAGCTGATCGGTGATGGTGAACGGCACCAGCCCGGCACGGGTCGGCAGCAGGTCGTGGCCGAATTGCTTGGCGACCTGATAACCGAAACCGGTGGCACCCAACGTCGGGATCGACAGGCCGCCGGTGGCGATCACCAGCGACTGGCACTGGATCTGGCCGAGGGTGGTGTCGAGCAGGTAACCGCCCTCGACTTTCTCGATGGTCTGGATCGAGGTGTCCAGGTGCAGGTTGACGCCGACCTGATCGCACTCGTCCAGCAGCATGCCGAGGATGTCGCTGGATTTGTTATCGCAGAACAACTGGCCGAGCTTTTTCTCGTGATACGGCACGCCGTGTTTGGCGACCATGCCGATGAAATCCCACTGGGTGTAGCGGGCCAGCGCGGATTTGCAGAAGTGCGAATTCTGCGAGAGGAAATTGCTCGGCTCGGTGTACATGTTGGTGAAGTTGCAGCGCCCACCGCCGGACATCAGGATTTTCTTGCCGGCCTTGTTCGCGTGGTCGAGCAGCAGCACCTGACGCCCGCGCCCGGCGGCGGTCAGTGCACACATCAACCCTGCGGCGCCAGCGCCAATGATCACGACTTCGGTAGAGCGCAAAACGGTGTCCTCACACAATGATCGTTCCCACGCTCTGCGTGGGAATGCCGCCATGGACGCTCTGCGTCCGCTTTTAAATCGTGACGCGGAGCGTCACAGGATGCATTCCCGCGCGGACGGTTCGACGCCTCGACGCGGGAACGATCAGGTCAGAGGACGCGTACGCGCAGCGAACGACCCTTGATCTTGCCGTTGTTCAAACGCTGCAGCGCCTGCATGACCACGGTGCGCTCAACCGCCACATAGGACTGGAAGTCGAAGATCGCGATCTTGCCAACCTGAGCGCCAGGGATGCCGGCATCGCCGGTCAGTGCGCCAAGAATGTCGCCCGGGCGCACCTTGTCTTTACGGCCGCCACCGATGCACAGCGTGCTCATCGGCGGTTGCAGCGGGGCACCGCCCTGGGATTTCAGGTTGTCCACCTGGTCCCAGTTCAGCGGGGTTTTCTGCAGTTGTTCGATGGCTTGCGCGCGGTGCGCTTCGGACGGCGCCACCAGGCTGACCGCGATGCCTTTCTCGCCGGCACGACCGGTACGGCCGACGCGGTGAATGTGGATTTCCGAGTCGCGGGCCAGTTCGACGTTGATCACCATGTCCAGTGCATCGATGTCCAGACCACGGGCGGCAACGTCAGTGGCGACCAGTACCGAAGTGCTGCGGTTGGCGAACATTGCCAGTACCTGATCGCGATCACGCTGTTCCAGATCGCCGTGCAGGCCGACGGCGGAAATGCCCTTGGAGGTCAGGTGATCGACGGTTTCCTGCACTTGCTGCTTGGTGAAGCAGAACGCCACGGTGGAAGCTGGACGGAAGTGGTGCAGGACCTTGGTCACCGCGCTCATGCGCTCTTCCGGAGAAATCTCGTAGAAGCGCTGTTCGATCTGGGTGTCGTCGTGGAACGCTTCGGCTTTCACCGTTTGCGGATCACGCATGAACTTCGACGCCAGTTGCTTGATGCCCACCGGGTAGGTCGCCGAGAACAGCAGGGTCTGACGACGGGCCGGGGTCTGCTCGATGATGTCTTCGATGGCGTCGTAGAAACCCATGTCGAGCATGCGGTCGGCTTCGTCGAGGATCAGTGTGTTGAGGCCGTCGAGGACCAGCGAACCCTTGCGCAGGTGTTGCTGGATGCGGCCCGGGGTGCCGACGATGATGTGCGCGCCGTGCTCCAGCGAGCCGATCTGCGGGCCGAACGACACGCCGCCGCACAGGGTCAGGACCTTGATGTTGTCTTCGGCGCGGGCCAGACGACGGATTTCCTTGGCGACCTGGTCGGCCAGTTCGCGAGTCGGGCAGATCACCAGCGCCTGGCAGCCGAAGTAGCGCGGATTGATCGGGTTCAGCAGGCCGATGCCGAACGCGGCGGTCTTGCCGCTGCCGGTCTTGGCCTGGGCGATCAGGTCCATCCCCTTGAGGATCACCGGCAAGCTCTGCGCCTGGATCGGCGTCATCTGGGCATAACCGAGCGATTCGAGGTTAGCCAGCATGGCGGCGGACAGCGGCAAAGTATTAAAAGCGGTGGCGATGGTGGTCACGGGACTGGCCTGCAAAACAAAATGTCGCGCAGTGTACCAGCCCGGTGGCCATTAGCCCTAAGACTCGATGTGTTCTTCCGGACGTCTGACACGCCGTCCGTCATTCTTGGAAAGCTGCGAGAAGATGGTTGCGGCCAGCATCGCCATGATCCCAACAGTCACGAACGTGAGCTGAAAGGCGCCCAACACGGTCTCAACACCGTCGTTTCCGATCTCCGCCGTGAAGCCGCCGAGCAGCGCACCGGCGCACGCCACGCCGAGGCTCAGCGACAACTGCGCCACCACTGACAGCAGGCTGTTGCCGCTGCTGGCGCTGGCGTCGTCGAGGTCGATCAGGGTCACGGTGTTCATCGCGGTGAATTGCAGCGAGTTGATTGCCCCGAGAATCGCCAGCAGGCACAGCAGCAGCCAGTACGGCGTCTGCTCGCTGACCAGGCCCATGCTCGCCAGCATGATCCCCAGAAACAGCGTGTTGCCGGTCAGCACGATGCGATAGCCGAGGCGCTCGATCAGCGGCCGCGCGCCCCACTTGGCGACCATCGCGGCAGCCGCCAACGGCAACATGCTCATCCCGGCCTGGGACGGCGAATAACCCAGCGCCACTTGCAGCAGCAACGGCACCAGAAACGGCAGGGCGCCGCTGCCCAGGCGAGCGAACAGGTTGCCGAGGATGCCGACCGCGAAGGTGCGGGTCTTGAACAGCGACGGCGCGAACAGCGGATTGTCGATGTGCCCGGCGCGCAGCCAGTACGCCGCCAGACACGCCATGCCGCCGAACAGCAACAGCATCACCCGCAAGTGCGGCAGGTGCAGTTCGCCGAGGCCTTCCATGGCGATGGTGATCAGCACCATCGCCGCGCCGAACAGCAGGAAACCCAGGCTATCGAAACGCGTACGTTCGGTGCCGCGCAGGTCGGGAATGAACTTCCACACCGCGTAGCAACCGATGACGCCGACCGGCAGATTGATCAAAAAGATCCAGTGCCACGTCAGGTATTGCACCATCCAGCCGCCCATGGTCGGGCCGATGAGCGGGCCGAGCAGGCCGGGAATGGTGATGAAGCCCATGATCCGCACCAGTTCCGAACGGGGGTAGGCGCGCAGCACCACCAGTCGTCCGACCGGCAGCATCAGCGCGCCGCCGAGGCCCTGAATCACCCGGGCGCCGATCAGCATGCTCAGGCTGCTCGACAGGGCGCAGAGCAACGAGCCGATGCTGAACAGCAGGATCGCGCCGAAGAAGATTTTCTTGGTGCCGAAGCGGTCGGCGATCCAGCCCGAGGCCGGAATCAGCAGGGCTACGGTGAGCATGTAGGCGATGATCACACCCTGCATGCGCAACGGGTCTTCGGCCAGATCCCGGGCCATGGCCGGCAGGGCGGTGTTGAGGATGGTCCCGTCGAGGGACTGCATGAAGAAAGCGATGGCGACGACCCACGGCAACCAGCGGGCGGTGATGGCGTCGAGAGGCGGGCGGTTGGGCATGGAACCTCTTGTGGTGTAGGGCCGTGAATGATCGTTCCCGCGCAAGGCGCGGGAACGATTTGTATCAGAGCGTCAGGGTCAATCGGCTCACCAACGCCCCCGGCAACAGCGCCGACGACGTATTGCGCTGGCTGTAGGTGCTCGCTGACAGCAGCAACTCACGCTCGGCAGTCAACGCTTCCAGCTGCGAACCCAGCAGGCTGTAGGCGCTGTCGTCGAAACGCATGGTGCTGACCGGTGCCTGAATTTCGCCGTTTTCAACCCAGAACGTGGCAAACCGGGTCATGCCGGTCAGTCGAGCCGCCGGTTGATCGGAGAAGTTCAGGTACCACAGGTTGCTGATGTACAGGCCGGTGCCCAACTGCTTGAGGATCTCGGCCTGCGGCAGATTGCCTGCGTCCATGTTCAGCGCACTCGGCGACTCACCACCGCCGGCACCGTTGGCCGTCAGACCGTATTCGGCGGCACTGCGCGAACCGACCAACTGGTCACCCGCCTTGCCTTCGATGATCAACCGCAGATCGCTGCGCGGGTAACCTTCGCCGGAAAACGCCGGGCTCAGCGAGTCGCTGACTTTCTCGTCGAGGGACACCAGCGGGCTGAACGCCTGGTCGCCGGCATACAGCTTCTGCAACGGGCTGCTCTTGCTGGCAATCGACTGCGCCGAGAAACCGCCCCAGCACAGCATGCCCATGATTTCTTCCAGGGCTGCGGGCGCCAGATAGGCGCGGTATTGGCCGGGTGGCAGGGTGCGCAGCGGTCGCCCCAGAAACTCGAGTTGCTCGCGGGCCTGCTGGAAGCGTTTGGCGAAACCTTCGCTGCTCCACTCGTGCCCGGCGTAGCTGGCTTTCACCGCTTCGCCGTTCTCGTGGAACAGGCTGAAGTCGAAGTTGAAGCTGTTGGCCTGATGCCAGCCGAACGCGCCGGAAGAACTGGCGAAACCACGGCTGATCGGGCCGGCAGCATAGAAGCCGACCAGATCCAGGCCTTCGGCCGCTTGAGCGATTTCCGCCACGACTTGTTCGGTGTCCGGCAGCGGATGTTCCTGCACATTCTTGCTCTGCCAGCCATTGTGGTTGAGCAGCAGATAGGGATCCTGAGGCAGCAACGGTAAGGTTTCGCGCAGTTGCTGCAGGCCTTCGGCCAGACGTTGCAGGTCGGTGGTCGGCTCGCCGGACAGGGTGATGTGCAGGTCGGCATGGCGACCGTCGTCGATCAGTTTCAGGCCGATACCGGCTTGCTGCACTTGCCCGGCCTGACGCACCTTGGCGTGGTTGAAGCGGACGAAGGCCGACGATTCGGCGTCGTAACTCAGGGTGAATTGTTCCGGCTCGCGCACTGCGTCGCGCAACCAGTTGACCAGAACCTTGAAGGCTTCGACCTGGCTCTTGGAAATACTCATCAGGCGTCTCCCCCAAACACATCAACATTGCTGAACACGCAGGCCGGCGAAGCGTGGCCGACGCGGATCACCTGGTTCGGTTCGCCCTTGCCGCAGTTCGGCGTGCCCAGCACTTTGGTGGTGCCGGCGTTGCCGACGGCGCGCAGGCTCTTCCAGAAGTGCGCGGAAATACCCCGGTAGTTCGGGTTCTTCACCACGCCTTTGAGTTCGCCGTTTTCAATCAACTGGCCCCATTCGCAGCCGAACTGGAATTTGTTGCGTGCATCGTCGATCGACCATGAGCGGTTGGTGCTCATCAGGATGCCGTTTTCGATGCCGCCGATCAGTTGTTCCAGGGGCTGATCGCCCGGCTCGATGTTGAGGTTGGCCATACGGTCGATCGGTGGGCGATTCCAGCCACAGGCGCGGCTGTTGGCGACACCGTCCAGACCCGCGCGGAACTGCGACAAGGCACCGCCCAGCGGCCGTACCAACAGGCCTTCGCGAATCAGGAATTGCTTGCTGGCTTTGGAGCCGTCGTCATCGTGACCGTAACTCGCCAGTTCTTCGGGAATGCCCGGATCGAACGTCACGTTGAGCAGTTTCGAGCCGTATTGCAGGCTGCCGAAATCCGAGGTTTTGACGAAGCTGGTGCCGGCGTAATTGCGCTCGTCGCCGAGGATCCGGTCGAGCTCCAGCGGGTGGCCGATGGATTCGTGGATCTGCAGCATCATCTGGTCAGGCATCAGCAGCAGGTCGCGCGGGCCTTGCGGGGTGTTCGGCGCGAGCAGCAATTGCAGCGCCTGATCGGCGACTTGCGGGCCGGCGCCGATCAGGCCGCAACGGCTGATCACGTCGGCGCCACCCTGCTGGCCGAAGTTCTCGCGGCCGAGGCTGCGGGTCTGGCTGTCGTTGCCGTCGTAGGCGGTGACGTCCAGGCCCGGATAAACGAAGCGCTGGGCCTGGCGCAATTCGGCCCCGGCACTGCTCAGGTAGATCTGTTCGACGTGGGTGATGCCGATGCTCACTTCCCAATTCACCAGGCGCTCATCCTTTGGCACCGAGGCGGATTCCGCGCCGAGCAGCTCGAAGCATTCGCTCAGGGACGGGAAGGGTTGTTCGAGATTGGGTGAAAAGTAATCGGCGCGGTCGCTGGACACCGGCTGCTGGCTCAGGTCGAGCAGGGCGTGGGGCTTGATCCGCCGTGCCTGCTGTTCGGCGCGCTCGAGGGCGGCTTGCAGGCCTTGTTGCGACAGGTCATTGGTCGCGGCGTAGGCTTCGACGCCGTTGACGCGAACGGTGAGCATCGCACCTTCGTCGCGGCTCAGGCTCGGCGGTTCGGCAACGTTCTTGCGCACCGACAGGTACTGGCCGGACTCGCGTACATACCGCAAGGAAAAAAACTCGGCGCCCGTGCGCAAGGCAGCGAAGCGCTGCTTGAGCTGGGGGTGGAAATCGAACATCAGGGAACCTCCTTGTTATGGGAGTAGCGGCGAAGCGGATTCGGCGGGGAGGGGTGAAACGATTGCGCGAGGACTAGAGTAGGCCTGCGTGGGGGTAGGATCAAGTGAAGAGGGGGTGTAGGAGGATTTACTGCTTTGAGTCGGCTGATCGTTCCCACATTGCATGGGAACGATCACCGCCCGGTATTACGACTTACTGAGCAACAGCACTCACATCACGCAGCGCCTTGCCTTTCACCGGCGCATCGCCGGCGACGTAGTACGGCGCCTTGCTGCGTGGCAGTGGCTGACGGCCACGGATCTTGTCGGCGATTTTCTCGGCCATCATGATCGTCGGCGCGTTCAGGTTGCCGGTGGTGATGATCGGCATGATCGAGGCATCGACCACACGCAGACCCTGCATGCCATGCACGCGGCCCTGGCCGTCCACGACCGCCATCTCGTCGGTGCCCATCTTGCACGAGCAGGACGGGTGGAACGCGGTTTCGGCGTGCTCGCGGATGAACTTGTCCAGCTGCTCATCGGTTTGCACTTCGATGCCCGGGCTGATTTCGCGGCCGCGGAAAGCGTCCAGTGCAGGCTGTTGCATGATTTCACGGGTCAGGCGGATGCCGTCGCGGAATTCCTGCCAGTCTTGTTCGGTGGCCATGTAGTTGAACAGGATGCTCGGGTGCTGGCGCGGATCCTTGGATTTGACCTGGATGCGACCACGGCTCGGCGAACGCATGGAACCCATGTGCGCCTGGAAACCGTGCTCTTGCACACCGTTGCTGCCGTTGTAGTTAATCGCCACCGGCAGGAAGTGGTACTGGATGTTCGGCCATTCGAACTCTTCGCGAGTACGGATGAAACCGCCGGCTTCGAACTGGTTGCTGGCGCCGATGCCGGTGCCGTTGAACAGCCACTCGGCACCAATGGCCGGCTGGTTGTACCAGAGCAGCGACGGGTACAGCGAGACCGGTTGGGTGCAGGCGAATTGCAGGTACAGCTCGAGGTGATCCTGCAGGTTTTCGCCGACGCCCGGCAGATCGTGAACGACCGGGATGTCGAGGCTTTCCAGCAGTTTCGCCGGGCCTACGCCGGAGCGTTGCAGCAGTTGCGGCGAAGCGATCGCGCCGGAGCAGACGATGACTTCTTTACGGGCGCGGGCTTCAACGCGCTCTTCGGCAGCGCCGACCAGGTAACGCACGCCAACGGCACGTTTGCCGTCGAACAAGACTTTGTCGGTCAGGGCGTGGGTGACGATGGTCAGGGTCGAACGCTTCTTGGCCACGTCCAGGTAACCTCGGGCGGTGGAAGCACGACGGCCTTTCGGCGTCACGGTGCGGTCCATCGGGCCAAAGCCTTCCTGCTGGTAGCCGTTCAAGTCTTCGGTGCGCGGGTAACCGGCTTGTACGCCAGCTTCAACCATGGCGTGGAACAGCGGGTTGTTGCCCGCCTTCGGCGTGGTCACGCTGACCGGACCTTCGCCACCGTGGTAGTCGTTCGGGCCGATGTCGCGGGTTTCCGCTTTGCGGAAGTACGGCAGGCAGTCGAGGTAGGTCCAGTCTTCCAGACCTGGCAGTTTCGACCAGCCGTCGTAGTCCATCGCGTTGCCGCGGATGTAGCACATGCCGTTGATCAGCGAGGAACCGCCGAGGCCTTTGCCGCGACCGCATTCCATCCGGCGACCGTCCATGTACGGCTCTGGGTCGGTTTCGTACGCCCAGTTGTAGCGACGGCCTTGCAGCGGGAAGGCCAGTGCGGCCGGCATCTGCGTGCGGAAGTCCATGCGGTAGTCCGGGCCGCCTGCTTCGAGCAGCAGGACGGTGACGCCTTCGTCTTCAGTCAGACGGGTCGCCAGGGTGTTACCGGCAGAACCGGCACCCACGATGATGTAATCGAATTCTTGGGACATTGAATGCACCCTCTTTGAAAGTTGGTCAGGTCAGACAGCCAGCGCTTCCCGTGTGGGAGCGGCGAGCAGACATGCCCGCGAAGGCGGCTTCGCGGGCAGCGCACGATGGCGGGTCTTAGAACACCGAGACGTAATCGCCCAGCTCGACCTGTACCGATTTGATGCGAGTGAAGTTGTTCAGCGAGCTGATGCCGTTCTCACGGCCAACGCCCGACTGCTTGTAACCGCCGACCGGCATTTTCGCGTCGGACTCGCCCCAGGCGTTGATCCAGCAGATACCGGCTTCCAGTTGATGAATCACGCGGTGGGCGCGGTTCAGGTCGCGGGTGACGATACCGGCGGCCAGGCCGAAATCGGTGTCGTTGGCGCGGCGGATCACTTCTTCTTCGGTTTCGTAGGTCAGGATCGCCATTACCGGGCCGAAGATTTCTTCACGGACGATGGTCATGTCGTCGGTGCAGTCGGTGAACACGGTCGGTGCCACGAACGCGCCTTTGGCGAATTCGCCGTCGGTCAGACGGTCGCCGCCGCACAGAACGCGAGCGCCTTCTTCTTTACCCTTGGCGATGTAGCCCAGCACGTTTTCCATGTGAGCGAAGCTGACCAGCGGGCCGAAGTTGGTGTTTTCGTCTTCCGGGTTGCCAACGCGGATGCGGGCAACGCGCTCGACGATCTTGGCTTCGAAAGCGGCTTTCAGGTGGCTCGGCACGAACACGCGAGTGCCGTTGGTGCAGACCTGACCGGAGCTGTAGAAGTTGGCCATCATGGCGGTGTCGGCGGCGCGATCCAGGTCAGCGTCGTCGCAGATGATCAGCGGGGACTTGCCGCCCAGCTCCATGGTCACGTCTTTGAGCGACGAAGCCGAAGCGCTGGCCATGACTTTCTTGCCAGTGTCGGTGCCGCCGGTGAAGGAGATTTTCTCGATGCGCGGGTGCTCGGTCAGCCAGGTGCCGACTTCACGGCCGCTGCCGGTCAGTACGTTGAACACGCCGTTCGGAACGCCGGCTTCGGTGTAGATCTCGGCCAGTTTCAGGGTGGTCAGCGAGGTGACTTCGCTTGGCTTGAAGATCATCGCGTTACCGGCCGCCAGGGCTGGAGCGGATTTCCACAGGGCGATCTGGATCGGGTAGTTCCACGCGCCGATACCGGCGACAACGCCCAGCGGCTCGCGACGGGTGTAGACGAATGCGGTGTCACGCAGCGGGATCTGCTCGCCTTCGATGGCGGGTACCAGGCCTGCGTAGTATTCCAGCACGTCGGCGCCGGTAACGATGTCGACGTATTTGGTTTCGGAGAACGCTTTACCGGTGTCCAGGGTTTCCAGAGCAGCCAGTTCATCGTTGCGCTCGCGCAGGATGTCGACGGCGCGACGCAGGATGCGCGAACGCTCCATGGCGGTCATCGCGGCCCAGATTTTCTGGCCCTTTTCGGCGCTGACGACTGCGCGCTCGACGTCTTCCTTGGTCGCACGTTGCACTTGTGCGAGGACTTCACCGTTAGCCGGGTTGATGGCTTCGAAGGTGGCATCGCTGCCGGCGTCGGAGTACGCGCCATCGATGTAGAGTTTTTGCAGTTCGAAACGGGCCATAGTGTCCTCGCAAGTGCATAAGTGGTTGGCGTTGACCACCGCGATCAGGCTGCGGTGGCATTCAGGGGCCGAGCGTTTTCTCTGTGCTCTAGCTCACCTTCTTGGCCAATTGGAAATCCATGTATTCGTAAGCGATCTGTTGCGCCTGCGCGGTGTCGAAAGCGTCTCCCGACAGCGCGCCGCGCAACCACAAGCCGTCAATCAGAGCTGCCAGTCCACGGGCGGCGCTGCGCGCATCTTCGAGCGGCAACACACGGCGGAACTCGCAGCACAGGTTGGAATACAGACGGTGATCGTTGATCCGCTGCAACCTGTGCAAAGACGGCTGGTGCATGCTGGTGGCCCAGAAGGCCAGCCAGGTTTTCATTGCCGGGCCATTGACCTGGCTGGCGTCGAAGTTGCCTTCGATGATCACCTGCAGATGCGCCCGGGGGCTGCTGTCTGCCAGCGCCTGACGGCGCGTGGTGACGTTCTCGCTGAGGACGCTCATCAGATACCGCATCGTGGCGGCAATCAGGCCGTTCTTGTCCTGAAAATAGTGACTGATGATGCCATTCGAGACACCGGCCAAACGGGCGATCAGCGCAATGCTGGCGTCCCCCATTCCGACCTGATCGACGGCCTGCAAAGTGGCTTCGATCAGTTGTTGGCGGCGGATGGGTTGCATACCGACCTTGGGCATCTTGCACATCTCCTTAGGCCTTCCAACGGGCGATAAACGCCGATCGGATTGAGGGCCAGTCTATTTTGTTTTGATTGAACGTTCAATCAACAAAGAATAAGATCTGCGACAAATCGTCGCTGCCTACAGATTTTTCCTACGTGTAAGTGGCGATAAACCGACATCCGAAAATGCTCGAAACCTGCGCGGGGCAAGGCGCGGTTCGACGTTCGATGGACGTGTTGAATGGGCAAGACGCTCGCGGCCAGGTTTCGGATGAACGTCCAGACCTCGGCCACGACGGCGATTCGCGGTGCCATCTCTGCAGGTTCGGGCTTTTTTCGGGGTGTCTTTATATCACCCGCCGGTCGGCTGCCAACTAACCGATTGGTCGGGTTCCGTGTTGCCTTGTGTTCTTCTCTCGCACTGCCTGGAGCATTTGTGCCATGAGTTCTGCCTCGCTTATAAAGACCCCGCCCGAGAAGGTGACGGTCAACGGTTGGGTGTTCTACACCTCGACCGCGTTGATTCTGTTGTTGACCGCCATTCTGATCATCGCCCCGCAAGAGGCCGGCAGAATGCTGGGAGTGGCTCAGGCCTGGTTGTCCCGCAGCTTCGGCTGGTACTACATGGTGGTGATCGCCGCTTACCTGGTGTTTGTGGTGGGCCTGGCGTTCTCTTCCTACGGCAAACTCAAACTGGGTAGCAAGGACGACACCCCGGATTTCAGCTATGGCGCCTGGGCGGGGATGCTGTTCTCGTCGGGTATCGGTATTTCGCTGCTGTACTTCGGCGCCTCCGAGCCGCTGGATCACTACTTCAACCCACCGGAAGGTGCGTCCGCTACCAACCTGGCGGCGCGTCAGGCTGTTCAGCTGACTTTCCTGCACTGGGGCCTGCACGGCTGGGCGATCTACGCACTGGTCGGTCTGGCGGTTGCCTATTTCGCTTACCGTCATAACCAGCCGCTGGCACTGCGTTCGGCGCTGTACCCGCTGGTGGGCGAGCGTTGGGTCAAGGGCGCTGCCGGTCATGCGGTAGACGGCTTCGGCATGTTCGTGACCCTGCTGGGTCTGGTGACCAACCTGGGGATCGGCTCGCTGCAAGTGTCTTCGGGCCTGGAAAACCTGTTCGGCATGGAGCACAGCAACACCAACCTGCTGATCGTGATCATCGTGATGAGCACCGTGGCGACCATCGCTGCCGTGTCCGGCGTGGAAAACGGCATCCGTCGTCTGTCCAACCTCAACATCATTCTGTTCAGCGGCCTGCTGATTTTCGTGCTGCTGTTCGGCCCGACCCTGCACCTGCTCAACGGCTTCGTGCAGAACATCGGTGACTACCTCAACGGCGTGGTGCTGAAGACTTTCGACCTGTACGTCTATGAAGGCGACAGTGCCAAGTCCGACCGCTGGCTGGGCCTGTGGACTCTGTTCTACTGGGCATGGTGGATTTCCTGGGCCCCATTCGTCGGCATGTTCATCGCGCGGATTTCCCGTGGTCGTACCGTGCGTGAACTGGTGGCCGGTGTGCTGCTGATTCCGCTGGGCTTCACCCTGGCGTGGCTGTCGATCTTCGGTAACTCGGCACTGGACCTGGTGATGAACCACGGTGCGGTGGAGCTTGGCAAGACGGCGCTGGAACAGCCGTCGATGGCGATCTATCAGTTGCTTGAACACTACCCGGCGTCGAAAGTCGTCATCGGTGTGTCGATCTTTGTAGGTTTCGTACTGTTCCTGACCCCGGCCGACTCTGGCGCGGTAATGATGGCCAACCTTTCCTGCAAGGGCGGCACCGTCGACGAAGACGCACCGCACTGGCTGCGGATCTTCTGGTCGGTCGTGATCACCCTGGTGACCATCGGCCTGCTGTTCGCCGGTAACTTCGAAGCCATGCAGACCATGGTGGTGCTGGCCGGCCTGCCGTTCTCGGTGGTGCTGGTGTTCTTCATGTTCGGCTTGCACAAGGCCATGCGCCAGGACGTGCAGATCGAACAGGAGCAAGCGCAACTGGCTGAGCGCGGTCGTCGTGGTTTCAGCGAGCGCCTGACTCAACTGGACCTGCAACCGAGCCAGTCGGTGGTGCAACGCTTCATGGACAAACACGTTACTCCGGCGCTGGACGATGCGGCTGCCCAGCTGCGTACCCAAGGCCTGGAAGTGCAAACGCTGCTGGGTAAATCCAAGCGTTGCATGGGCGTGCGTGTCGAGATGGAAGAGGGCAACCCTTTTGTCTACGAAGTGAGCCTGGACGGCTATCTGGCGACCCCGACCGAATCGGCCCAGTCCGATGAAGCGCGCCAGCGTTACTACCGCGCCGAGGTGTACCTGCACAACGGCAGCCAGGATTACGACCTGATGGGCTTCACGCAGGATCAGATCACTCGCGATGTGCTCGATCAGTTTGAAAGCCATCGGCAGCTCCTTGGCCGGGTGTACAGCTAATAGCGATTGTTCATTCCCACGTCCTGCGTGGGAATGATGAAAACAAAAACGCCGCGATCCTCTCGCGGCGTTTTTGCATCTGTGCGCTTTACCCCAGGTTCTTGCCGAGTAGCGCGTGATACAGCTCGCTGTCCCCAAGAATCCCCACCACATGGTTGTTGTCGTGCAGCACCAGCTTGTTGCCGGTCTGGTAACGAATCTGCAACGCGTCACGCATGCCGATGTTCGAGTCCACCAGTGTCGGACGACGATCCAGGCCTTCCACGGCTTGCCCCGGTACCCAGTTCTGCAGGTCGAGTACCGAACCGTTCTTGCGTGCACCCTTGATGGTGTTGCCTTCAGCCAGGTCCAGCCACGAATCGCCGCCCGGATCGAGGCACACCGAACCGTTGATGCGTTTGCAGTTGTCCAGCGTGCGCATCAGGCTGCGACCGCAGAGCACGTTTAGCGGATTGGTGTGGGCAACGAAGGTGCGCACGTAATCGTCCGCAGGATTGAGCACGATCTCTTCCGGCACGCTGTACTGGATGATCCGGCCGTCTTTCATGATCGCGATGCGGCTACCCAGTTTCAGTGCCTCGTCGAGGTCGTGGCTCACGAACACGATGGTCTTGCTCAGCTTGCGTTGCAGTTCCAGCAATTCATCCTGCAGACCCTGACGGATCAGCGGGTCGAGGGCCGAGAACGGTTCGTCCATCAGCAGAATGTCGGCGTCCATCGCCAGCGCGCGGGCCAGGCCTACACGCTGCTGCATGCCGCCGGACAGCTCGTTGGGTTTCTTGTTGCGCCACTGGGTCAGGCCGACCAGCTCAAGCTTGTCGTCCACCAGTTTGCGCCGTTCTTTCTCGGGACGGCCCTGCATTTCCAGACCGAAGCTGATGTTCTCGCGCACCGTCAGCCAGGGCATCAGGGCGAACTTCTGGAACACCATCGCAATGCGCTTGGTGCGCATCATTTTCAGTTCGGCCGGGGTGCAGGAGGCGATGTCGATCTGCTTGCCTTCGTGCTCGACGAACAGCTTGCCGCGGCTCACGGTGTTGAGGCCGTTGATGCAGCGCAACAGGCTGGATTTGCCGGAGCCGGACAGGCCCATCAGTACGCAGATTTCACCTTTCTCGATATCCAGGCTGGCTTTTTCAACGCCGACAATCTGCCCGGTCTTTTTCAGGATCTCGTTACGGGTCATGCCCTGATCCAGCAGCTTGAGCGCCTCGCGTGGATCCTTGGCGAAGATAACGTCAACGTTATCGAAGCGAATAATGCTCATGCGTCACCCCCTACTTTTGCGTCGGGTTGTTTGCAGATACGGTCGAGCATGATCGCCAGCAGTACGATCGCCAGGCCCGCTTCGAAGCCCAGGGCGATATCAGCAGTGTTCAGTGCGTTGACCACCGGTTTGCCGAGTCCGTCGGCGCCCACCAGTGCCGCGATCACCACCATCGACAGCGACAGCATGATGCACTGGGTGATGCCGGCCGCGATGCTTGGCATGGCGTGGGGCAGTTCGATCCGTGAAAGCAGTTGGCGACGCGAGCAGCCGAAGGCCTTGCCGGCGTCCATCAGTTCTTCCGGGACATCGCGGATGCCCAGGTAGGTCAGGCGGATCGGCGCAGCGATGGCGAACACCACCGTGGAGATCAGGCCCGGAACCACGCCCAGCCCGAAGAGGGTCAGGGTAGGAATGAGGTAAACGAAGGTCGGTACGGTCTGCATCAGATCGAGCACCGGCCTCATCAAAGTGTAGAACATCGGTTTATGCGCAGCGACGATGCCCAGCGGCACGCCGATGACCACGCAGACCAGGGTCGCGAACATGACCTGGGCGAGGGTTTCCATGGTTTCCTGCCAGTACCCCAGATTGAGGATCAGCAGAAAGGAGGCGATCACGAAGGCGGTGAGGCCCCATTTGCGTTGAATGAAGTGCGCGAGCAGAGCGATGAGGCCGATCAACACCAGCGGGTTGAACCAGGTCAGCGCAAACGTCACGCCGTGGATCATCGTTTCCAGGGTCACGGCGATTGCGTCGAAGGTGCTGGCGCCGTGTTGCGTCAACCATTCAACGAAGCCCGCGATGTACTGGCCTAAAGGGATTTTCTGATCAATCAGCATGGTAGTGAACGTCCGCATGCAAGGAAATAAACAGCCCGGACGGCCGGAGCCGTCCGGCATAAGCGATTACTGATTCAACTTGGCTTTCACGGCCTCCAGGCCAGGTTTACCGTCAATGGTGGTCACGCCAGCGAGCCAGGTATCGAGCACCTGTGGATTCTTTTTCAGCCAGGCCTTGGCGGCCGCGTCAGGCTTCATCTTGTCGTCCAGGATGTTGCCCATCAGGGTGCTTTCCATGTCGACGGTGAACTCCAGATTCTTCAGCAACTGACCGACGTTGCTGCATTCTTCGACGTAGCCCTTGCGGGTGTTGGTCGCGACGGTGGCTGCACCGAAATCCGGGCCGAAGAAGTCGTCGCCGCCGGTCAGGTATTGAATCTTGAAGCGCTTGTTCATCGGGTGCGGCGCCCAGCCGAGGAAAACCACGGCGGTGTCGCGTTTCTGCGCGCGGTCGACCTGCGAGAGCATGCCC
Organism: Pseudomonas allokribbensis; assembly: GCF_014863605.1. Lineage (NCBI taxonomy): Bacteria > Pseudomonadati > Pseudomonadota > Gammaproteobacteria > Pseudomonadales > Pseudomonadaceae > Pseudomonas > Pseudomonas allokribbensis. Next base: position 6,047,563 of record NZ_CP062252.1, on the reverse strand, counting down.
GCTTCGGACGATTCGACGACTTTGAAACCCGCGGCTTTCAGGCCGAAGGCATCCTTGTCGATCATGCTCTGGATCAGACGGTTGCCGTCGTTGCCAGGTTCGATGCCATAGATCTTGCCGTCGAGTTCTTTCTTGAATTTGGCGATGTCGGCGAAGTCATGCAGGCCCTTGTCGTACAGCGCCTGCGGTACGGCGAGGGTGTATTTGGCGCCCTTGAGGTTGGTGCGCACGACTTCCACGGTGCCTGCATCACGGTAGGCCTTGATGTCGTTTTCCATGGTCGGCATCCAGTTGCCGAGGAACACGTCCATGTTCTTGCCGTCGGCCAGTGACTTGTAGGTCACGGGCACGGAGATCATGGTGGTCTTGGTCTTGTAGCCGAGGGCGTCGAGCACCACGCTGGTGGTCGCGGTTGTTGCGGTGATGTCGGTCCAGCCGACATCGGAGAAGTTAACGGTACTGCACTGCGCCGGTTCTGCGGCTTGAGCCAGTAACGGCAGACTCAGCATGGCGGCCAACAACAACGACGGGGAACCTTTCATGGATGGACTCCTTGGTGTTTTTTTTGGCAGTGTTCCGACTGGACCACCGCACTTATAGGTTGCGGTTGGATGGCGTTCTGGAGACAGCTCTACCACGGCGCCTTGCAATCGAGTCGATACGATCATGTACCAGTGAAAATCTGACGCCTACAGGGTGCGTCGTATCCAGTACAGGGATGGTCGCATCCAGTGTCGGTGACGTCGTTTACAGCTTTTTTCAGCCCCGTTTGGCCATCTGAACCGCATAAAAACGGCGAAAACACGGGCGAAAACCGGCACGGCGTTAGTGGGCATGAGTGCGTCGGTGTCAGACGCCGAGCGACCCGGGAAAAGCCTGATGATGCGGGCATTCCGGCGGATCGCAGCTTGAGCGTAGCAGCTCCGCCAGCGGGCGCTTCACGGCCCGGACGGCACTCTCAGGAGCTCTGCATCAATGGCTATCAGCGTTTTCGACCTGTTCAAAATCGGCATCGGCCCGTCCAGTTCCCACACTGTCGGGCCAATGCGCGCCGCGGCGCTGTTCGTCGAGTCTCTGCGCGACAAATTCCTGCTGGAGCAAGTGCGGCGGATCGAAGTGCAGTTGTTCGGTTCGCTGTCGGCCACGGGTGTCGGTCACGGCAGCGACAACGCCGTGATCATGGGCCTGATGGGCGAGTGGCCGGACGCGATCGATCCGTCGCAGATCGGCCCGCGGATCCAGGCCCTGCGCGAAACTCACACCCTATTACTGGATGGTCGTTTGTCGGTGCCCTTTATATGGGCCCGCGACATGCGCCTGATCGACGAAAACCTGCCGTTCCATCCCAACGCCATGACCCTGGTTGCCGAAGGCGATCACGGCGAGATTCATCGCGACACCTACTATTCGGTCGGCGGCGGTTTTGTCGTCGATGAGGCGCAGGCGTCCAGCGGTGTGGTGGATCTGGATCGCACCGAATTGCCGTATGACTTCTCCAGCGCCGCCGAGCTGCTGGAGTTGTGCAAGCAGAACAACCTGCGCGTGGCTGAGTTGATGATGGCCAACGAGAAAGTCTGGCGCAGCGAAGAGGAAATCCGCGCCGGGCTGATGAAGCTCTGGCGGGCGATGCAGGATTGCGTCGAGCAGGGCCTCAAGCACGAAGGCATCCTGCCTGGCGGCCTGAACGTGCGCCGGCGTGCGGCCAAGTTGCACCGCAGCCTTCAGGAATTGAACAAGCCCAATGTGATTGGCTCGACCCTCAGCGCCATGGAGTGGGTCAACCTGTTCGCCCTGGCGGTGAACGAAGAAAACGCGGCCGGCGGGCGCATGGTCACGGCACCGACCAACGGCGCGGCCGGGATCATTCCGGCGGTGCTGCACTACTTCATGAAATTCAGCGAGGCGGTGACCGACGCCAACGTGGTCGACTATTTCCTCGGGGCAGCGGCGGTGGGGATTCTGTGCAAGAAGAACGCCTCGATCTCCGGCGCGGAAGTTGGCTGTCAGGGTGAGGTCGGTTCGGCCTGCGCAATGGCGGCGGCAGGGCTGGCGGAAATCCTTGGCGCAAGCCCGGAGCAATTGTGCAACGCGGCGGAAATCGGCCTGGAGCACAACCTCGGTCTGACCTGCGACCCGGTGGGCGGTCTTGTCCAGGTGCCGTGCATCGAGCGCAACGCGATTGCGGCGGTGAAAGCAATCAACGCGGCACAGATGGCCCTGCGCGGCGATGGTCAGCACTTTATTTCGCTGGACCGGGTGATCCGAACCATGCGCGATACCGGCGCCGACATGCATGACAAATATAAAGAGACATCGCGGGGCGGGTTGGCGGTCAGCGCGGTTGAATGCTGATTCCTCTGAGAACACCAGACCAGTCAAAACTGCGCACCAAGCGAGCATCGGCAATAAAACGCGCCACCTTTTGGCGCGTCGCAATCAGATAAGAGTCTTTCCCACCTCCAGCGCGTGATTGATGCTGGCGACCGTCCGTCACCCGTGCCTGCGGTGACACTGTCCGACAATCGCGCCCGGCCCTGTTCCCACAAGTGCTACCGATTTGCTCACGCGCTTCGGGGCAGGGCTTTCACCGCCGCTGATGGCACTTCGAACTACCTTTCGTCGGACGGCTTGTATAGACGCGTCGCGACGTCGTTTTCAGGAGTTATTGAACGCACATTCAATTTCAGGCATGGCAATTGCTCTGTCATAACAAAGCCCCGTCTCACGCAAGAGAACGATGGCAATAACAAGAGCCTCCGCCTGAGGCCATCACCCGCTTTGTGTGAGGAGATACCGCGATGACGTCGTTCAACTCCGGGGCTCAACCCCAGAACCGTGCGCCTCAATCCATCGGCTTTCTGCTGCTGGACAATTTCACGCTGATTTCCCTGGCTTCCGCAGTCGAACCGCTGCGCATGGCCAACCAGCTGTCCGGTCGCGAGCTGTATCGCTGGACCACCCTCACCGTCGACGGTGGCCAGGTCTGGGCCAGTGACGGTCTGCAGATCACTCCCGACGCCTCCATGCACAAAGCCCCGGCCCTCGACACCATCATCGTGTGCGGCGGGATCGGCATTCAACGCACTGTTACCCGTGAACACGTCTCGTGGCTGCAAAGCCAGGCGCGCCAGTCCCGCCGCCTCGGTGCCGTGTGCACCGGCAGTTGGGCCCTGGCCTGCGCCGGCCTGCTCGACGGCTTCGATTGCAGCGTGCACTGGGAATGTCTGGCGGCGATGCAGGAAGCGTTTCCTCGCGTTGCGATGAGCACCCGTCTGTTCACCCTCGACCGCAACCGTTTCACCAGCTCCGGCGGCACTGCGCCGCTGGACATGATGCTGCACCTGATCAGCCGCGATCACGGCCGTGAACTGTCCGCCGCGATCTCGGAAATGTTCGTCTACGAGCGTATCCGTAACGAGCAGGATCACCAGCGTGTGCCGCTCAAGCACATGCTCGGCACCAACCAGCCGAAACTGCAGGAAATCGTTGCGCTGATGGAAGCCAACCTGGAAGAGCCGATCGACCTCGACGAACTGGCGGTGTACGTCGCCGTGTCCCGTCGCCAGCTCGAGCGCCTGTTCCAGAAATACCTGCACTGCTCGCCGTCGCGCTACTACCTCAAGCTGCGCCTGATCCGTGCCCGGCAATTGCTCAAGCAGACGCCGATGTCGATCATCGAAGTGGCGTCGGTCTGCGGGTTTGTGTCGACGCCGCACTTCTCCAAGTGCTACCGCGAATACTTCGGCATTCCGCCGCGTGACGAGCGCGTCGGTTCCAACACCACCCAGCAGGTGGCGATGCTACCGCTGCCGCAGGCCATCGTGATGTCGCCGCTGTCCGGGCCGATGTCGGCGCTGAGCCAGGCGCGCAACGAGTCGACCTTTGCCAGCGTGCGCCTCTGATCAGAGCGCGCGTTTGAAGTACACGACGCGCTCGGTTTCCTCGAAGCCGAGCGCCTTGTGCGTCGCTTGACTAGTCAGGTTGTCGACACCGGTGTCGGAAGCCATTTCCACGCAGCCGTTTTCTCGTCCCCACTGCGCAACGTGCTCGATCAACCGGGCGGCCACGCCATGGCGGCGCTGTTCTGGCACCACGTAGATGCCTTCCAGATACACCACCGGCGAGCTGTCGGTGCCGTTGACGTAATCGGTGCGCAATGAGGCTTCGGCGAGGCCGACGGGATGGTTCTGCGTGTCGTAGGCGATGAAGTTGATATAGCGCTGCGGCGCTTTCAGTTGCTGCTCGATTTCATCGCGATGTTCGTGTTCCGAAGCATCGGGCCAGAGGGCCTGGCGCAGGGGCAGCCAGCCCGATTGCTCGCTGGACTGGCAGGTCTGGATAAGGGACATCGGCGTTCGCTCGTGGTGGTCATCAAGGCCACCACTCTAGCAAACGCCCGGGATGTCAGGCGCGGGTCTGCTGGTACTGCGCCAGGGCCGGCAGCAACTGCTTGTCGATGGCCTCACGCACGGTCGGCTGAATACTCGCGCTGCTGGTGTACATCTGCTTGACCATGGTGCGCAACGTATTGGCCCGCACATCGTCCAGGCCCCGCACGGCGCACTCACAGGCCTGCTGGGCAGACGAGCCCGACGGTACTTCGAATCCCAACGACTTGAGTTGGCCCAACAGGTCTTCCTGATCGATCAAATCGGCATACATCATGACGCGAATCCTTCTTCGGCAACGGAGGTCGTGGCTCGATTCTGGTAGGCCTGCCCAGGCACGGCAAGGGCGATTTGTCGCAGTGTCCACATTGGCTATGAGCATGTCGTTTTCGGCTAACTTGCCGTATCGGGGAGTGGGCACACTGAACCCAGCTCGCTTCACGAAGGTTTGGTCACCCTCGGCACGGCAGCTCCTCAACAGTACCCTCGCCCCGATCCTGTCACGGCTTGCATCGGGGCTTTTTTTGCCTGCGAATAACGATGACGCGGTCTAGCGTTGTAACACCAGAATCCGTGACAACAACTCATCCCGATCGATGTAGCAGCCCTGGAAATGCCGGGCTCCGGTGGTCGGGTCGAAGGCGTTGCGCGCATGCAGGGTGCGGCGGTTGTCGAAGCACCACAACTCGCCCGGATTGAGCCGCTGCATCAGCCGGAAGCGCGGCTCGCGAGTCATGGCGATGAAGCGTCGATACGCGCGATACAGCAGGGGCATTTGCTCGACTGAGGTGTCGAACGCGCCGCGCAGAAAGTTGGCCATGCGGATTTCCGCAACCCGGCCCAAGGCATCCAGGGCGATGATCGGGGCGAGGCAGCGATAGTCGCTGTGGCGATCCTTGTTGCGAAACTCCACCGGGATTTCGCACAGCGCCTTGAACGACGCGGGATCTTCCTGACGCAAGGCTTCGGCAATCGCAAAACCGTCGACGAAAATACTCTCGCCACCCTCGGCGTCGTTCACCAGACAATGCAGAAATTGCAGCCCCGGTTGCAGCTCGCGAGTCGGCAGGTCGGTGTGCAACGGCAGGTTGAAAGCGGTGTAGGCATTGCTGTCGGCATCGGCCTTGGATTGCACGTTGAACAGTACGCCGAAATTGCTCTCGCGGATGAACGAAATGCGCTGGGCGATCAGCTTCAGCGAACCGGGTTCGGTGGGCACGCCGCGCACCTGGGTCAGGCCGATGTCGCGCACGGCCAGCAACCATTGCAGCAGCGCGGCGTTGTCGTTCATCAGGGCTGAATAGTCGAACACCGGCAACTGCAAGTCGCTGCGCCAGAGAAAGGCTTTCGGTTTGGCGGCCAGGCGTTCGGCGCGGGTCTCGTCGTCATAGGCGTGGGCCCGCAACCAACCCGCATCGAAGCGGCTGAAATGGCCGTCCTGCCAGTCGATGCGCAGGCAGCCATTGGTGTCGATATGGGCGGCGGAGGGCGATAGATCCTGCGCCGCATCGACGATCTCGAACACCTGCTCGCGGGTAACGCTGTAGACGCACTGCGGACACGGGCAGTTGTCCCGCAGCCACACATGGTGGAACGGGCTGACGCGCCCGTCGGCCCATTCGATCAGGACGCGATCCGCCAGGTTCTGCACGCCGTTCAGCGCGCTGATCAACGGATAAGTACGGAAATCGGCAACTGCGGCGGCGGTTTGCATGGCGGCTCCTTGCGTTGGATGGATTTACCGGGCTGGCGGCAATGCGATGACCCGGCCGATGTAAGCCGGAGCGGGCAGGTCGGCCTGTTCGGCGACGATGGCTTGCAGGCGGCTCAGGGTGTCCGGGGTAAACGGAGCCGAACGCGGCCCGGCGAGGTCGACGTGCAGCAGCATCTGTTCGTTGCCGGCCAGTTCCTTGTCACCGCCGGCCAGGTGCAGGCTGTGATAGAGGTGCAGGCGTTTCTGGTCGTGACCGATGATCTGTGTGCGCACTTCGACCTCGGCATCGAGCTTCACTTCGTGCAGATAGTTGAGGTGCAGTTCGAGGGTGAACAGCGAGTTACCGCTGGCCTCGCGGTTGTTGCTGTCCATACCGAGGCGGTCCATCAGGGCGTCGGTGGCGTAGCTGAAGATCAGCAGATAGAAGGCGTCGCGCAGGTGGCCGTTGTAATCGACCCAGTCGGGGATGATTCTGGTTTGGTAGGTGGTGAGGGTGGGCATACTTATCTCCAGGCACGTTCGTACCCACGCTTTGCGTGGGTACGATCAATCAACACATCACTCGCTGAAACTCATCCCGTGCTTCTCTTTGGTGGTCTTCACCGCCTCAAGCACCGCCAGCAGGCAATCATCACGATAGCGCTCCAGCGCCGAAATACTGTGTCGCCCCAGTTGATCGCTGGTGCCATCCACCACGTCGTCGATCAACTTGTCGGTCAGTTCCGGTGCCGGCAGATAGGTCCACGGCAACTGCAACGCCGGGCCGAACTGCGACATGAAGTGACGCATGCCCGCATCGCCACCGGCCAGGGTGTAGGTCAAAAACGTACCCATGAACGACCAGCGCAGACCGGCACCAAAGCGGATCGCATCATCGATTTCACCGGTGGTCGCCACACCGTCGTTGACCAGGTGCAGCGCCTCGCGCCACAGCGCTTCGAGCAGGCGGTCGGCGATGAACCCCGGCACTTCCTTGCGCACATGCAGCGGGCGCATGCCGAGGGATTCGTAGACTTTCATCGCCGCTTGAACCGCTTCCGGCGCGGTGTTCTTGCCGCCGACCACTTCAACCAGCGGCAGCAGGTAAACCGGGTTAAACGGGTGACCGACCACGCAACGTTCCGGGTGGGTCGAGCTCTCGTAGAACTCGCTCGGCAACAGGCCCGAGGTGCTGGAGCCGATCAGGGCATTGGGCTTGGCCGCCGCGCTGATCTTGCTGTGCAGTTCCAGTTTCAGTTCGAGGCGTTCCGGGGCGCTTTCCTGGATGAAATCCGCATCGCGTACGCACTCTTCAATGGTCGCGACAAACCGCAAACGATCCTGCGAAGCACCCGGTGCCAGACCGTTTTTCTCCAGCGCGCCCCAGGCATTGGCCACGCGTTTGCGCAGCGCTGCTTCGGCACCCGGCGCCGGGTCCCAGGCCACCACGTCGAGGCCATGGGCGAGGGCGCGGGCGACCCAGCCGCTGCCGATGACGCCGCTGCCCAGTGCTGCGAAGGTTTTGATTTCGGTGATAAAGCTCATGGTCACTTCCTGGAATGAGGCAAAAAAACGGTGGGCGCCAATGGCCCGCCCACCGGGGGAAAGGGTGGCTTCAGCCGCGCTGGGTCAGGCCCATTTTCTTGCGACCTTCAGCCGGGGTCAGCACGCGAGCACCGAGGCGGCTGAGGATTTCGGTGGCGCGTTCGACCAGTTGGCCGTTGGTCGCCAGCACGCCTTTGTCCAGCCACAGGTTGTCTTCCAGACCGACCCGCACGTTGCCGCCGAGCAGCACCGCTTGCGCCGCCATCGGCATTTGCATCCGGCCGATGCCGAAGCCGGCCCACACCGCGTCAGCGGGCAGGTTGTCGACCATGGCTTTCATGGTGGTGGTATCGGCCGGCGCCCCCCACGGGATGCCCAGGCACAGCTGGAACAGCGGGTTGTCGAGCAGGCCTTCCTTGATCATCTGTTTGGCGAACCACAGGTGACCGGTGTCGAAAATCTCAAGCTCCGCCTTCACGCCCAGCTCGGTGATGCGCTTGGCTCCGGCGCGCAGTTGCGCCGGGGTGGAGACGTAAATGGTGTCGCCGTCGCCGAAGTTCAGGGTGCCGCAATCCAGGGTGCAGATTTCCGGCAGCAGCTCCTCGACGTGGGCCAGACGGGTCAGCGGGCCGACCAGATCGGTGTTCGGGCCGAACTCCATCGGGTTCTCGCCCGGGCCGATTTCCAGGTCGCCGCCCATGCCGGCGGTGAGGTTGACGATGATGTCGACGTCGGCTTCGCGGATGCGCTCCATGACTTCGCGGTACAGCGCCACGTCACGGCTGAACTTGCCGGTCTGCGGGTCGCGGACATGGCAATGCACGACGGTGGCGCCGGCCTTGGCCGCTTCCACAGCGGCTGCGGCGATCTGTTTTGGAGTGACCGGCACGTGAGGGCTCTTGGCGGTCGTGTCGCCAGCACCGGTGAGTGCGCAGGTGATGATGACGTCGTGGTTCATGGTGCGTTTTCCTTCAGGCGTGATGGGTCTGTTCGCAGCCCGTGGCGGGCTGCGAAGTGGTTCGTTCGTTGCGGTTTATTTACTGGTGAGCTGGAGGTTTTCAGCCGCCGGTTTGCCATCGAAGGTGGTCACGCCTTCGAGCCAGCGCTGTTTGTCCTGCGGGTGATCCTTGAGCCATTGCTTGGCCGATTCGAAAGCGTCCTTGTGATCGAGCAGCGGCTGCATCATCCGGCTCTCGTCTTCGGCGGTGAACGTCAGGTTGCTCAGCAGGCGGCCGACGTTCGGGCATTGTTCGGCGTATTTCGGCGCGGTGACGGTCCACACGGTGGCCATGCCTTCGTTCGGGCCGAGGGCGTCGTCGCTGCCGGTCAGATAAGTCATCTTCACGTTGACGTTCATCGGGTGCGGCGCCCAGCCGAAGAACACCACGGCTTCCTTGCGGCGCACGGCGCGATCGACGGCGGCAAGCATGCCGGCCTCGCTCGATTCCACGAGCTGGAATTTGCCGAGGCCGAACTGGTTCTTGGCGATCATCGCCTTGATCTGGGTGTTGGCGCCCGAGCCTGGCTCGATGCCGTAGATCTTGCCGCCCAGTTCTTTCTCGAACTTGGCGATATCGGCGAAGGTTTTCAGACCCTTGTCCGCCAGATAGGTCGGTACGGCGAGGGTGGCGCGGGCATCCTTGAGGCTCGGGGCCTGGAGGACTTTGACCTGATTGGCGTCGACGAACGGGGTGATGGTCTGGGTCATCAACGGGTTCCAGTAGCCGAGGAACAGGTCCAGACGCTGGTCGCGGATCCCGGCGAAGATGATTTGCTGGGAGGCGCTGGTTTGTTTGGTGCTGTAGCCGAGGCCGTCGAGCAGAACCTGGGTCATGGCGCTGGTGGCGATCACGTCGGTCCAGTTCACGACGCCCATGCGCACGTTCTGGCACGAGGCAGGTTCGGCCGCCATGACACTGGCGCTTAAAAACGCGGTACCGCTGAGTGCGAGAACACAGCTGCTGATCAGTCGTTTCATGTCGGGTTCCTCGGCAGGTCGTTATTGTGGGTCCCGGCATCTGTCGTGCCGGTGATGCCAAATTACGCAGCAACGCCCCCACAAAAACGCACTGCGGCGACCAGCTCTTGCACTGCAGCGACCTGTGCTCTTGAATGCCGCCGACAACTGGCGTATCAACGTTGCACGCTACCCGCTGACCGAGTGCGCGCCATGTCCCAGGATTTCTACTTTCTGTTGATGCCGGGTTTTTCCGCCATCGGTTTCATCTCTGCGATCGAACCGCTGCGGGTGGCCAACCGCTTTCGCGGTGAGCTGTACCGCTGGCACGTCTTGAGCGCCGATGGCGGGGCGGTGCTGGCGAGCAACGGGATGTCGGTCAACGCCGACGCGGCGCTGGAGCCGTTGAAGAAAGGTGCGACGCTGCTGGTGGTCGCCGGGTTCGAGCCACTGAAGTTCGCCACCCCGGCGCTGGAACACTGGCTGCGACGCCTGGACAACGAAGGCGTGACCCTCGGCGCCATCGACACTGGCAGTTTCGTCCTCGCCGAGGCCGGCCTGCTCGACGGCCATCGCCTGACCCTGCATTGGGAGGCCATCGACGCCTTCAAGGAATCTTATCCACAGCTCAGCGTCACCCAGGAGCTGTTCGAGATCGACCGTCGGCGCATCACGTCCGCTGGCGGCACCGCTTCCATCGACCTGATGCTCGACCTGATCGCCCAGGCCCACGGCCCGCAACTGGCGATCCAGGTCAGCGAGCAGTTTGTATTGGGGCGGATTCGTCCGCGCAAGGACCACCAGCGCATGGAAGTCGCCAAGCGTTACGGCATCAGCAACAAGAAACTGGTTCATGTGATTGGCGAGATGGAACAACACAGCGAACCGCCGCTGACCACCCTGGAGCTGGCGGAATCGATCAAGGTGACGCGGCGGCAACTGGAGCGGTTGTTCCGCCTGCACCTGAACGACACGCCGAGCAACTTCTACCTGCGCTTGCGGCTGGAGAAAGCCCGGCAGCTGTTGCGCCAGACCGACATGAGTGTGCTGGAAGTCAGCATCGCCTGCGGGTTTGAATCACCGTCGTATTTCACCCGCAGCTACCGGGCGAAGTTTGCCCGGTGTCCGCGCGAGGATCGGCGTACCGCTCAGGCTTGAGTTACTTTTTCAGCAAAGCGGAGCAGGCCGCCTTGTAAGCCTCGTGCTGATACTTGTTCAGCGTCCCCGGCAGCTCGAAGTTGTGCTTCTTGGCCTGGGCATTGATCGTCTGCGGCGACAGCAGCGTCACCTCGCAACCATCGAGCAACTGAAACACGCCCTCGATCTTGAACGTGGTCGGCCCACCGGCAAACTCGCCCTTCTTGCTGCGCTTCTTGATCGCGATGCGATCGATGGCGTTCTCCCGCACGAACGACGCCACCTGCGCAGCAAATACTTTGACGTTGGCCGCCTCGTCGTCATCGTCCAGGGCGATTTTCTTGGTGCTCAGAGCGACATGGCTCAGCACCGAACCGTCGAGGGACGCCACGGCGATGATCGCTTCACTGCCTTTGATTTCGATACCGCAGATGTTCATGTGAATCCCTTGATTGGCTGGAGAGATGCAGCTTACAGCTCAAGTCCTCACTCCTGCCCGATCGACTCCAAAAACTCCGACCGCTCATCGCTCATCCGCGCCACGCAATCATTCTGCGCAATCTTGAACGCCTTGCTGCCGTCCGTCGCCGGGAAGGCTTCGACAGCGCAGTCGGCATCGCGGGTTTTCAGCCATTGTTGCTGGGCGGTCTTGAGTTTGGCGGTGATGTCGGCCAGTTGCGCAGGGTTCTTGCCGTAGGTCGATTGCATGCGCTCGTTCAGGCTTTTGAAGTTGTCCTGGAGCAGGTCTTCGGCGGTGGTGCGGCTGTAGGTCGAGCATTCCAGGGTCTGGACGTCGTTTTCCACCGCATCGCACGGGTTGTTGTCGGACTCTTCGGCGGCGTGTACGCCGGTCGCAATCAGTGCCAAAGCCAGGAAGATCGATTTCATTGATGTCGCCGCTCTAATCCAGTGGTGTTTCCGAGATGCGGCAGATTCTGGCTCAAGCTCGCGGGCTTGAACAGGTGGCTGGTCGGACCGGTTGGCGACCCTTTGTCGCGGATTGACGCTTTCGGCAATTCCCCTGTCGTTTTTGCACCCGGCTGGTCGTGCACCGAGGCATATGCTGGCCCCAAAGCGCCGGCAGACGATTCGGCGCATGAATCGCCAATAAGGGGACGCCTGATGAGCCCAGCCGAATTACACGCCGACAGCATCGTTATCGACGGTCTGATCATTGCCAAATGGAACCGCGAGCTGTTCGAAGACATGCGCAAGGGCGGTCTGACGGCGGCCAACTGCACCGTGTCGGTGTGGGAGGGCTTTCAGGCCACGGTCAACAACATCGCCGCCAGCCAGAAGCTGATCCGTGAAAACAGCGACCTGGTGATCCCCGTCCGCACCACCGCCGACATCCGCAAGGCCAAGGAGCAGGGCAAGACCGGCATCCTCTTCGGCTTCCAGAACGCCCATGCGTTCGAAGACCAGATCGGCTATGTCGAGGTGTTCAAGCAGCTCGGCGTCGGCATCGTGCAGATGTGCTACAACACCCAGAACCTGGTGGGCACCGGTTGCTACGAGCGTGACGGCGGTCTGTCGGGCTTCGGTCGCGAAATCGTCGCCGAGATGAACCGTGTCGGCGTCATGTGCGACCTGTCCCACGTCGGCTCCAAGACTTCCGAGGAAGTCATCCTCGAATCGAAAAAACCGGTCTGCTATTCCCACTGCCTGCCGTCGGGGCTCAAGGAGCACCCGCGCAACAAGTCCGATGAAGAACTGAAGTTCATTGCCGACCACGGCGGTTTCGTCGGCGTGACCATGTTCGCGCCGTTCCTGGCCAAGGGCATCGACTCGACCATCGACGACTACGCCGAAGCCATCGAATACACGATGAACATCGTGGGCGAAGACGCCATCGGTATCGGCACCGACTTCACCCAGGGTCACGGTCAGGACTTCTTCGAATACCTGACCCACGACAAGGGCTACGCCCGCCGTCTGACCAACTTCGGCAAGATCATCAACCCGCTGGGCATCCGCACCGTCGGCGAGTTCCCGAACCTGACCGAAACCCTGCTCAAGCGCGGCCACTCCGAACGTGTGGTGCGCAAGATCATGGGCGAAAACTGGGTCAACGTCTTGAAAGACGTCTGGGGCGAGTAAGCCGCTTCTCTGAATACTTTCCCCCGGCCGTCCGCGCCGGGGGCAACACCCAAATTTTTCTGGAGTTAAGTTTCCATGGCCAAGATCGCCCCGCAATTGCCAATCGAAGTCGACAGCGAGACCGGTGTCTGGACCTCCGACGCCCTGCCGATGCTGTACGTGCCGCGCCACTTCTTCGTCAACAACCACATGGGCATCGAGGAAGTGCTGGGCGCCGACGCCTACGCCGAAATCCTCTACAAGGCCGGCTACAAATCCGCCTGGCACTGGTGTGAAAAAGAAGCCGAATGCCACGGTCTGGAAGGCGTCGCGGTGTTCGAGCACTACATGAAGCGTCTGTCGCAGCGCGGCTGGGGCCTGTTCAAGATCCAGGACATCGACCTCGATAAAGGCACCTGCAGCGTCAAGCTCGAACACTCGGCGTTCGTCTACGTCTACGGCAAGGTCGGACGCAAGGTCGACTACATGTTCACCGGCTGGTTTGCCGGCGCGATGGATCAGATCCTTGCCGCTCGTGGCAGCAAGATCCGCACCGTGGCCGAACAAGTCTACGGTGGCTCCGAAGAAGGCCACGACGACGGCCTGTTCACCGTCAAGCCGTTGTAAGTCGAGGAACCCGCCATGGCTTTCGAAGCAATGTTCCAGCCGATCCAGATCGGCAAACTGACCATCCGCAACCGCGTGCTCAGCACCGCGCACGCCGAGGTCTACGCGACCGACGGCGGCATGACCACCGAACGGTACGTCAAGTATTACGAAGAGAAAGCCAAGGGCGGCATCGGCCTGGCGATCTGTGGCGGTTCGTCCGTGGTGGCGATCGACAGCCCGCAGCAATGGTGGAGCTCGGTGAACCTGTCCACCGACCGGATCATCCCGCACTTCCAGAACCTCGCCGACGCCATGCACAAGCATGGCGCCAAGATCATGATCCAGATTACCCACATGGGCCGTCGCTCCCGTTGGGACGGTTTCCACTGGCCGACCCTGATGTCGCCGTCGGGCATCCGTGAACCGGTACACCGTGCCACTTGCAAAACGATTGAGCCGGAAGAAATCTGGCGGGTGATCGGCAACTACGCGCAAGCCGCGCGCCGTGCCAAGGCCGGTGGTCTGGACGGCGTCGAACTGTCGGCCGTGCACCAGCACATGATCGACCAGTTCTGGAGCCCTCGCGTCAACAAGCGTACCGACGAATGGGGCGGCACTTTCGAGGGCCGGATGAAGTTCGGTCTGGAAGTCCTGAAAGCCGTACGTGCCGAAGTCGGTGACGATTTCTGCGTCGGCATGCGTATCTGCGGTGACGAGTTCCACCCGGACGGCCTGTCCCACGAAGACATGAAGCAGATCGCCAAGTATTACGACGACACCGGCATGCTCGATTTCATCGGCGTCGTCGGCTCGGGGTGCGACACCCACAACACCCTGGCCAACGTGATTCCGAACATGAGTTACCCGCCGGAGCCGTTCCTGCACCTGGCGGCCGGGATCAAGGAAGTGGTCAAGGTTCCGGTGCTGCACGCGCAGAACATCAAGGACCCGAACCAGGCCACGCGGATTCTGGAGGGCGGTTACGTCGACATGGTCGGCATGACTCGCGCCCACATCGCCGACCCGCACCTGATCGCCAAGATCAAGATGGGCCAGATCGACCAGATCAAACAGTGTGTTGGCGCCAACTACTGCATCGACCGCCAGTACCAAGGTCTGGACGTGCTGTGCATCCAGAACGCCGCGACCTCCCGTGAATACATGGGCGTGCCGCACATCATCGAGAAATCCACCGGGCCGAAACGCAAGGTGGTAATCGTCGGTGCCGGCCCGGCGGGGATGGAAGCTGCTCGCGTGGCAGCCGAACGTGGCCACGACGTGACCCTGTTCGAGAAGAAAGAATTCATCGGCGGGCAGATCACCACGGCCTCGAAAGCGCCGCAGCGTGACCAGATCGCCGGTATCACTCGCTGGTTCCAGCTGGAACTGGCGCGACTGAAAGTCGACCTGCGTCTGGGCACTGCCGCGGATGCCGACACCATCATGGACCTGCGTCCGGACATCGTGGTGCTGGCCGTCGGCGGGCATCCGTACCTGGAGCAGAACGAACACTGGGGCGCCGCCGAAGGGCTGGTGGTCAGCAGTTGGGACGTGCTCGACGGCAAGGTCGCGCCGGGCAAGAACGTGCTGGTCTACGACACCATTTGCGAGTTCACCGGGATGTCGGTCGCCGACTTCCTCGCTGACAAGGGCAGCCAGGTCGAGATCGTCACCGACGACATCAAGCCGGGCGTGGCCATCGGCGGTACGTCGTTCCCGACCTACTACCGCAGCATGTACCCGAAAGAAGTGATCATGACCGGCGACATGATGCTGGAGAAGGTCTACCGCGAAGGCGACAAGCTGGTCGCGGTGCTGGAGAACGAATACACCGGCGCCAAAGAGGAGCGGGTGGTGGATCAGGTGGTCGTCGAGAACGGCGTGCGCCCGGATGAGGAAATCTACTACGCCCTCAAGGATGGCTCGCGCAACAAGGGCCAGATCGATGTCGAGGCGCTGTTCGCGATCCAGCCGCAACCTTCGTTGAGCAGCAATGGCGACGGTTACCTGCTGTTCCGCATCGGTGACTGCGTGGCGCAGCGTAATACCCACGCTGCGATCTATGACGCCCTGCGGTTGTGCAAAGACTTCTAAAGGCTTGCACATGACCCTGTGGGAGCGGGCTTGCCCGCGAATGCATGCTGTCAGTCATCGCTGTACCGACTGACCCAGCGCTTCGCGAGCAAGCTCGCTCCCACGGGAACACGCTGAACGTGTTTCTCCAGGCTGTACTGGTGGGAGCTTCACCATGTTGAACACCCTTCTTCCAATCCTGTTGTTCGCAGCCCTGGCCCTTGCGGTGCTGGGTGCGTTGCGGCGGGTGGCCATGTGGCGCCGGGGCCGGGCCTCGAAGGTCGACCTGATCGGCGGCCTGTTTGCCATGCCCAAGCGTTACATGGTCGATCTGCACCACGTGGTGGCGCGGGACAAATACATCGCCAACACCCACGTCGCCACGGCGGGCGGTGCGGTGGCGTCGATCGTGCTGGCGATTCTGGTGCACGGTTTCGGCCTGCATAACCGCATTCTTGGCTACGCGTTGCTGCTGATGACGGCGGTGATGTTCGTCGGGGCGATCTTCGTTTATCGGCGTCGGCTCAACCCGCCGTCGCGACTGTCGAAAGGCCCGTGGATGCGCCTGCCGAAAAGCCTGCTGGCGTTCTCGGCGTCGTTCTTCCTGGTGACCTTGCCGGTGGCCGGGATCCTGCCGGAGAACTTCGGCGGCTGGGTGCTGGCAGCGATTCTCGGGCTCGGCGTGTTGTGGGGTGTGTCGGAACTGTTCTTCGGCATGACCTGGGGCGGCCCGATGAAACACGCCTTCGCCGGTGCGCTGCACCTGGCCTGGCACCGTCGCGCCGAACGTTTTGGCGGCGGCCGTTCCACTGGTTTGAAACCGCTGGACCTGAATGATCCGACCGCACCGCTGGGTGTGGAAAAACCTAAGGATTTCACCTGGAACCAGTTGCTCGGTTTCGACGCCTGCGTGCAGTGCGGCAAGTGCGAAGCGGCGTGCCCGGCATTTGCCGCCGGCCAGCCGCTGAATCCGAAAAAGCTGATTCAGGACATGGTCGTCGGCCTCGCCGGCGGCACCGATGCCAAGTTCGCCGGCAGCCCTTATCCGGGCAAACCAGTGGGCGAACACAGCGGCAATCCGCATCAACCGATCGTCAACGGCCTGGTCGATGCCGAAACCCTGTGGTCGTGCACCACGTGCCGCGCCTGCGTCGAGGAATGCCCGATGATGATCGAGCACGTCGATGCCATCGTCGACATGCGTCGTCACCTGACTTTGGAAAAAGGCGCGACCCCGAACAAGGGCGCCGAAGTCCTGGAAAACCTGATCGCCACCGACAACCCCGGCGGTTTCGCCCCGGGCGGACGGATGAACTGGGCGGCGGACCTGAACCTCAACCTGCTCAGCGAAAAGCAGTCCACCGACGTGCTGTTCTGGGTCGGCGACGGCGCCTTCGACATGCGCAACCAGCGCACCTTGCGCGCCTTCGTCAAAGTGCTGAAAGCGGCCAAGGTCGACTTCGCGGTGCTGGGTCTTGAAGAGCGCGACAGCGGCGACGTTGCCCGACGTCTTGGTGATGAAGCGACCTTCCAGTTGCTCGCCAAGCGCAATATCCAGACCCTGGCCAAATACAGCTTCAACCGCATCGTCACCTGCGATCCGCACAGCTTCCACGTTCTGAAAAACGAGTACGGCGCGTTCGATGGCAATTACCTCGTGCAGCACCACAGCACTTATCTGGCGGAAATCATCCAGGCCGGCGCGCTGAACCTCGGTCAGCACAAAGGCAACAGCGTGACTTACCACGATCCGTGCTATCTCGGCCGTTACAACGGCGAGTACGAGGCGCCGCGCGAAGTGCTGCGTGCGCTCGGCATCGAGATCAAGGAGATGCAACGTTCCGGCTTCCGTTCGCGCTGCTGCGGCGGTGGTGGCGGGGCGCCGATCACTGACATTCCGGGCAAGCAGCGGATCCCCGACATGCGCATGGAAGACATCCGCGAGACCGGCGCGGAGCTGGTGGCGGTGGGTTGTCCACAGTGCACGGCGATGCTCGAAGGCGTGGTCGAACCGCGTCCGCTGATCAAGGACATCGCCGAACTGGTGGCCGACGCGCTGCTCGAAGACGCCGCGCCGAACAAGCCTGCCACCCCGGCCAAACGTGAACCTGCGGAGGCCCACTGATGAGCGACATTATCCGCCGCGACCCCCGCGCCGAATGGATCGCACGCAACCGTCTGCATCCGCTGCACGCGGCCATGCAACCGGCGCAACACAGCTGGATGGGGCCCAACGGGATCATCCGCAAGAACCTGCACGGCATCGGCTTTATCGGGCCGAACGGCATCAAGCGCATCGACCGCAGCGGCGCCCAGCAGGGCGGGGCGGTCAAACGCTCGGCAGCGGTCGAAGTGCAATTGCCGCTGCATCAGGTGCCGGCCCCGGCGTTCTACATCAGCGTGGTGCCCGACATGGTCGGTGGCCGCCTGAGCAGCCACGACCGTGATTTGCTCGGCCTGGCTCATCAACTGGCCGGCAGCGACGGCGCCGTGTTGGCCTTGGTCTTCGGCGAGCACAAGGAAAACGCTTTTGCCACGGCAGGCGTCGATCGCTTGCTGGTGCTGGAAGGCGAAGAATTCAGCGGTTATGCACCGGAACAACGGATCCAGGGCCTGCGCGCTGTGGATAACCAGTTCAACCCGCGCCACTGGCTGCTGCCGGACAGCCGCAGCGGTGGCGGCGAACTGGGTCGGCGCTTTGCCGCTGCACTGGGCGAACGCCCGGCCACACGGGTGTGGCAGGTCAAGGATCAGGAATGCATCGGCCGCGCCGGTGCCGGGTTGCAGGATCTCGCTCGTCCGGTGGCGCGGTTGATTCTGGCGTCCGCCGAATGTGCCGAGCCGGTCAGCGAAACCCGTCACGAAGCACTGCCGGTGGAGTTATCCACACCTGTCGCGCGCAGCCTGTCGCGGATCGAGGATCTGGGCGCGGTGGCGGTGGATCCGTCGGCGATTCCGATGGCCGAAGCCGAGTTCATCTTCTCTGGCGGCAACGGCGTCAAGGACTGGGAGCTTTTCCACAGGACCGCCGCCGCTCTCGGTGCCACCGAAGGCGCCTCGCGGGTGGCGGTGGACGATGGGTTCATGACCCGTGACCGTCAGGTCGGCGCGTCCGGCACCTGGGTCACGGCGCGGGTTTACGTGGCCGTGGGGATTTCCGGGGCGATCCAGCACCTGCAAGGCATCGGTGCCTGCGACAAGGTGGTGGCGATCAACCTCGATCCGGGCTGCGACATGATCAAGCGTGCCGACCTGTCGGTGATCGGCGAAAGCGCGGAAATTCTTCAGGCCTTGATCGCGGCGGTAGAGGCTTACCGCAACGAAGCCAAGCGCGATGCGGCTTAAGGAACGGTTATGAGCACAAAGATCATCAGTCTGGTTTCAATCGGCGCCCACCCGACCTCGGGCCGCCCGCGCCGCGCCGAACAGGACGCCCGCGCGGTGGAGCTTGGTCTGCAACTGGCTGGGGATAACCTGCAAGTGCTGCATGCCGGAGACATTGGCGAACCTGCGCTGCGCGCCTATCTGGGCATGGGCCTTACACAGATGCATGTGCTGGAACAATCGGCCGGCGCCGACGCGCTGCCGGCGTTGACCGACTATCTGCGTGACGCCGGTGCCCAGGTCGTGCTGACCGGCAGCCAGGCGGAAACCGGCGAAGGTTCGGGGATGCTGCCGTTCCTGCTGGCCGAAGGCCTGGGCTGGCCGCTGGTGGTGGGGCTGGCACAGGTCGAATCGATCAACGACGGCTCGGCGCTGGTGCTGCAAGCGTTGCCCCGTGGGCAGCGGCGCCGGTTGAAGGTACGTCTGCCGTTTCTCGCGACTGTGGATAACGCCGCGCCCAAGCCTCGGCAGAGTGCTTACGGCCCGGCGCGGCGTGGGGTTCTCCAGGCAAAAGACGTGGAAGTGGTGGACGACGAATTGCTTGCGGTGTCGACCCTGCAACCGGCCAAGCCACGGCCGAAACGGTTGAAGGTGATCAAGGCCAAGAGCGGGGCGGACCGGATGAAGGCGGCGACGGCCAAGGCCAGTGCTGGCGGGGGGCAAGTGCTTAAGGGCGTGACGGCCGAGGCAGGTGCCGAAGCTATTCTCAAACTGCTGATCGAAGAAGGTGTTGTCCGCTAGAGCCCTGCATTTGACCCTCTTCCTTTGGAAGAGGGTTTTTACCCACAATCCCTGTTGGCGGATCTGTGGATAACGTGTACACCCATCCCTGAGCCCCACGCCAATCAAGCCCTCCAGCCCCAAGATCAAAAAATAACCAGCCTAACTCGCGGTTTTTTCTAAGTTTTTCCCCACGACAACTCCCCAACTTGCCCCCAATCTCTGTTGGCGCTTCTGTGGATAAGATGTTCGCTATCCGCTAAGAGCCTTATAAACCATGGCCTACAAAGATCTGATCAAAAAACGCTCAATTCAGCCTTTTAATCCGTCAATCCCCACGCAAACCCCGATTTATCAACGCCTATGACGCTTTTCCACAGAGCCCGCCAAGTTACCCCCGAAGTCTGTTGGCGCTTCTGTGGATAAGGTGTTCGCCATCCTTTGCAAGCCACGCAATCCGTGCCTTTCAGGCTTGTGATCAAAAAACACTCAATCGTTGCTGAAAACCCTGCTTCTGGATAAGTCACTTTTTTTCTTCACAAAACCGTCGATATTTTTCCGGGTCATCCACAGTTGTCCCCATTTGCTGTGGGTGGCTATGTGGATAACTTGTTCGCCAAACCCTGCAAGCCCCGCCGGCTATAGTCCAAACGGTAATTGATCAGATTTCATACAGTTCTAAAGCGCTGCCTTGACTTCATTCCGGCCGCTGTCTTCACTCCAATGGCACAAGGACCGCCGTCACTTATCCACATCTGGTTCAGGGAGAACGCGTGATGGATACCCAGCCACATCGCTCACCCCTCAATCCCCGCATGCTCCGCGCCTTACCGGCCCCGCTGCCGCGCAAGCGCACCTTGCGTCGTGCCGCCAATCAGCACGCCCGCCTGTAGCGAGTCGATATTGACCACATCGCTGTACTGCCGCCGAAACCGGAGGCCAGGTGCCCGTTCGCCCATTGATTGCAGGCAACCGCAGAGTTGCCCCATCTGCCTGAGAGAGGAACCACCTCATGACACGGATCGCAACGCCCATCAGCGACATCAAGGAACACTACGACGTGATCGTCATCGGCTCCGGGTATGGCGGCGGCATTGCCGCTTCGCGGTTGTCCCGGGCCGGCAAAAAGGTGTGTCTGCTGGAACGCGGTCGGGAAATCCAGCCCGGCGAATACCCCAACACCATGATCGCTGCGACCGAAGAGTTGCAGGTGAACGACCCGGACGGCCACATCGGCTCGCGCACCGGGTTGTTCGATCTGCATGTCAACGCGCAGCAGAACGTAGTGGTCGGCTGTGGCCTGGGTGGCACGTCGCTGATCAATGCCAACGTCTCGCTGGAACCTGAGCCCGGCGTCTTTGATGACCCGCGCTGGCCGCAGGAGGTGCGCGAACACCGCGACACCCTGCTCAAGGACGGTTATGCCCGCGCCCGGGAAATGCTCAAACCCAATCCTTACCCGAATACCGCGCCGAATTTGCCCAAGCTCGACGCCAACAAAAAGTCCGCGGATTTCCTCAAGCAAGGCGCGCACTTCTACAAACCGCCGATCAACGTGACCTTCGACAAACTGCCGAACAACCTCAACCACGTCGGCGTCGAGCAACTGCCGTGCAACCACTGCGGCGACTGCGTTTCGGGCTGTAACAACAAGGCCAAGAACACCACGCTGATGAACTACCTGCCGGACGCCTGCAATCACGGCGCGGAGATCATCTGCCAGGCCCAGGTGCGGCATCTGGAGCGCGATGGCGATGGCTGGATCGTGCACTTCCAGTATCTGGACAGTGGTCGCGAGAAGTTCGACGCGCCGACGCTGTTCGTGAAGGCCGACATCGTCGTGGTGTCCGCCGGCACCCTCGGTTCCACCGAGATTCTGCTGCGCTCGCGGGACAAGGGCCTGGCGATGTCCGGGCAGCTCGGCGAGAACATGAGCGGCAACGGTGACATCCTCGGCTTCGGCCACAACTGCGAACAGACCATCAACGGCATCGGTTTCGGCACGCACCCGGCCAAGGAAATGAAACCGGTCGGCCCGTGCATCACCTCGATCATCGACATGCGCACCGAAGGCGACTGGCGCAGCCGCATGGTCATCGAGGAAGGTTCGATCCCCGGCGCGCTTGGCCGGCCGATGGTGCCGGCGATGGCCGGGTTTGCCGAGCTGATCGGCAAGCCCACCGACGACAGTTTCAGCGGCAAAGTGAAGTACAAGGAGCGCGAGGCCGAAAGCTTCCTGCGCGGCCCGTACTACGGCGCGCTGCACAACATGCAGACGTACCTGATCATGAGCCACGACAGTGGCCAGGGCCGCATGGTCCTCGATAACAAGGATCAGTTGCGCATTGACTGGCCGGGCGTTGGCGAACAGGAAAACTTCAAGATCGGCAACGAACGCCTGCACCAGAGCACCCAGGCGTTGGGCGGGATCTGGGTGGAGAATCCTATCTGGACCAAGTTGCTCAAACACAGCATCGTCTCGGTGCATCCGCTGGGCGGTTGCGTGATGGGCAAGGACGCCGGGCAAGGCGTGGTCAACCACAAGGGGCAGGTGTTCAGCGGCGCCAGTGGCACCGATGTCTACGCCAACCTGTACGTGACCGACGGTGCGGTGATTCCGACGTCACTGGCGGTCAACCCGCTGCTGACGATCTCCGCCGTCAGCGAGCGCAACATGGGCCTGCTGGCCGCCGATCGTGGCTGGAAGATCGACTACACGCTGCCATCGGCGCCGCGTAAACAGACTGCGCCACCGACCCTTGGCGTGCAGTTCACCGAAACAATGAAAGGCTATTTCTCCCGGGCCTTCACTGCTGCGCAAAGCACCGACCTCAAGGTTTATGAGGCGGCGGCCAAACGTGGCGAGGCGGACAACTCGCCGATCGACTTCACCCTGACCATCACCGCCAACGATCTCAACCGGATGATCAAGGAACCGGAACACGCCGCGACCATCGTCGGTACGGTGATCGCCCCGGCGCTGTCGCCGGAACCGCTGACCGCCAGCAACGGTGTGTTCAACCTGTTCGAGCAATTCGAGCAGCAGGTCGACACGCGCCACATGAAATACGACATGAAGCTGACCGCCGAGGACGGTAACGACTATTTCTTCAGCGCGTTCAAGACCGTGCCGGAAGACAACGGCGTGCTGAACATCTGGCACGACACCAGCACCCTTTACGTGACGCTCTACCGTGGACCGGACAAGTCGGGCGAGGTGATCGGTTCGGGTGTGATGCACATCCATCCGGCCGATTTCGCCAAGCAGATGACCACCATGAAAGTCCTCAATGCGCGCAACGAGCGCGAGCGCATCGAAGGGCTGGCGCGGTTCGGCAAGTTCTTCGCCGGGATTCTCTGGGAGAGTTACGGCGGGGTGTTCGCCGGTGACAAATACTTCAATCCCGATGCACCGCCACGCTTGAAACGGCCGCTGGATGCGCCGACGCCGGCTGTGCATTTCTTCCCCACCGAGGATGGCGTGGAACTGCGCCTGAGCCGCTATCAGGCCGGCAGCAAAGGCCCGGTGATGCTGGTGCATGGCTTGGGTGTGGGCTCGAATATCTTTTCCACCGATACGATCCAGACCAACCTGCTCGAATTTCTGTGCAAGCACGACTACGACGTGTGGCTGCTGGATTTCCGGGTGAGCATCCTGCTGCCGGCCAGCAAGAAGGAATGGAACGGCGATCAGATCGCCCAGTACGACTTCAAGGCCGCCATCGGGCAGATCCAGCAGCAGACCGGCGCGAAGGACGTGCAATGCGTGGTGCATTGCTACGGCGCGACGACGTTCTTCATGTCGTTGCTCGCCGGTTTGCAGGGCGTGCGTTCGGTGGTCTGCTCACAGATTGCCGCCGACACGGTGGTGGCGACGGCAACGGGGCTGAAGGCCGGTCTGCACTTGCCGGGCATGCTCGATGCGATTGGCGTGAAGTCGATGACGGCCTACGCCGACAGCAAGGAGAACTGGTTCAACAAGCTCTACGACAAGGCCCTCAACGGCTACGCGCGGATTGAAGCACAGGGTTATTGCACCAACCCGGTGTGCCACCGCATCACCTTCATGTACGCCTCGCTGTACCGCCACGACACCCTCAACGAGACGCTGCATGACAACCTGCACGAACTGTTCGGCGAGTCGAACATCGAGACCTTCGAGCACCTGGCACTGATCGTGCGCAAAGGACATCTGGTGGATTTCAAGGGCAACGATGTGTACATGCCGCACTTCGACCGGCTGACCATGCCGATCTGTTTCATCAGCGGCGCGGAAAACCAGTGTTATCTGCCGGAAAGCACGCTCAAGACTTACCAGCGGGTTTGCGAGAAGCATGGGCCGGAGCGTTATAGCCGGCATGTGGTGCCGGGCTATGGCCATATCGATTGCATGTTCGGCAAGAACGCGGTGGTCGATGTGTACCCGATCATCCTTGAACACCTGGAGAAAACGGCCCTCGGATAGCACCCGATCGTTCCCACGTCGAGGCGTCGAACCGTCTGCGTGGGAATGCATCCCGGGACGCTCTGCGTCCCAAGAGCGGACGCAGAGCGTCCATGGCGGCATTCCCACGCGGAGCGTGGGAACGATCTGGGGAACTGATATGGACAGCTACATCCGCTGGTTTCAACGTTTCATCTGGCTCGGCATTGCGATGAACATGGTGTTCGCGATCCCGGCGCTGTTCGCGCCGGGGTTGCTGACATCGGTGGTCGGCCTGCCGCCGCAACTCTCCGACCCGTGGCTGGAAAACGCCGGGATGCTGCTGGTGGGCATCAGCGTGTTCTACATGCCGTCGGGCTTCAACGCGCCGCGCTATGTGGTGCATTCCTGGTTGTGTGTGCTGACGCGGCTGATCGCCGTGGCGTTCTGGATCTACCTGATCAACACCAGCAGCCAGGGCTCGGTGTTCGTGCCGATGCTGATGGGTGACCTGAGCTTTTTCCTGATCCTCGGCATCCTGCTGTACCTCGGCACCACCCCGGAAAACCGCCCCCTTGCCCTGCTCTGTGACGGCTGGCGCGAATGGCGGGCGGCGTGGGCGCGGCATTGGCAGAGCCACGCGTTCAAGGTCGGCACGCTGGTCGTGGTCGCGTTGCTGGGGTTCATCGGCTACGAGACCTGGTATCAGATGCTGCGCGTGGTGCCGGAGCAGGAATATGCCTCCGACGAAGATCACTACAAATACGCGGCCATTGGCCTGGGCATCGAAGCGCGGATCCCGTATTACCTGTTCTCCGTACTGCCGCAGATGTGCCCGGAAAAAATGCCGAAACCCGGCGGCTGGGAAGTTTTCGGTTTCTTGTTCGAAAACGGCAAGGACCTGCCGATCGGCATGGCCAAGCGGCAGATCGGCTACCCGACCGTCGAGCCGAACTGCGCGCTGTGCCACACCGGCTCCTACCGGGCGAATGCCAGTGACGTCGCGGTCAATGTGCCGAGCGCACCGGCCAACACCCTGCAACTGCAAGCCTTCCAGTGGTTCGCCTACGATTGCGCCAGCGACCCGAAATTCACCACCGACGCGGTGATGGCGGCGATCAACAGCAAGTTCCAGCTCGGCTTTTTCGAGCGCATCTACAACCGTTACCTGATCATCCCGATGGCCAAGACCGCGCTGCTCAAACAGAAGCAGGCCTATGCCTGGCAGAAGCTGCGTCCGCCACAGGGGCCGGGGCGTACCGACACCTTCAACCCGACGAAAATGGTGGTGTTCGGCTTCCCGGATGACTCGACCATCGGCACCGTGGACCTGCCGCAAGTGTGGAACCAGAAACCCCGGGAATCGATGTACCTGCACTGGGACGGCAATAACAACAAGATCCACGAGCGCAACTACGCCGCTGCGATGGCGGTGGGAGCGACGCCAGAGTCGGTGCTGCCACCGAGTTTCAATCGCGTGACCAACTGGCTGCTCGGGCACAAGGCGCCGGCGTGGCCGTGGGCACTGGATCAGGCCAAGGTCACCCAGGGCAAACCGATCTGGGAAACCAATTGCGCCGGTTGCCACGACTTCGGTCGCGTCGACACCGGGCAGGTCACCACCAACATCGACCAGCTCGGCACCGATCCACATCGACTGGACTCGTTCACTGTCGGGCTGGTGGCGGCGTTCCACACCTTCAAGAAACCGCCGTTCGATTTCGGCGCGTACCGCAAGACCCAGAGCTACAGCAACACGCCCACCGACGGCATCTGGCTGCGCGCGCCGTACCTGCACAACGGTTCGGTGCCGACCCTGTGGGATTTGCTGCAACCGCCGGAAAAACGTCCGCAGGTGTTCGTCACCGGCTCCGATGTCTACGACCCGGTCAACGTCGGCTTCGTGACCGGCGGCGCGCAGGCCAAAGCCTCGGCGGACTTCAAGTACGACACGCGCCTGGAGGGCAATCACAACACCGGTCACCTGTATGGCACGACGCTGTCG
The DNA here is from genome assembly GCF_014863605.1 of Pseudomonas allokribbensis. Lineage (NCBI taxonomy): Bacteria > Pseudomonadati > Pseudomonadota > Gammaproteobacteria > Pseudomonadales > Pseudomonadaceae > Pseudomonas > Pseudomonas allokribbensis. The sequence goes on along the minus strand of NZ_CP062252.1, from coordinate 6,021,550 downwards.
GACGACGACAAGCGCGCGCTGATCGAATTCATGAAAACCCTGTGAACCCCTACGGATAGAGGATTACGTCATGTCGGCAGTCGGTCATCTGAAGCATGAATACGACAAGGTCAAACTGCGTCTGCACGGCCTGTTTACCCGGGTGGAAATGGCCTGGATGAAGCTCATCAGCGAACTGGAACCCGAGGAGTTCCAGGCCATCATCAAATTGCTCCAGCGCGGTCACGATCAGGCGCAGTACGTGCTCAAGCACGGCGAGTTGCCGGACGACGTGCCGGCCGTGCCGTGGGAGTTGTCCCACGGTCTGTCGATCCTGCGCATCGGCAACGCGACGCCGTTGCCGCAATCACCCGATCAACTACAGACCACGGTGCTCAAGGACGGCACGCTGCTGGGGTGTCGCAAGTGGGAGCTGCTGGATCTGCTGTGGAGCGAGGCGCTGCTCAAATGGATCGAAAACCTGCGCCATCACGCGACCTTCGGCACCGATCCTGCGCTGGTGACAATGGAGCGCGAAGTGACGCTGGCGATTGCCGGCGACTGGGGCACCGGGCCGTTCAACAGTCATGCGCCAGCGGTGTCGGTGGCCAACCAGATGCAACTGGCCAACGCCGACTTCACCATTCATCTGGGGGATGTCTATTACGCCGGTACCCATTCCCAGGAAGACACCGACATGGCCGGCTGGCCGATGGGCACCCACGGTTCGTTCACCCTCAATTCCAACCACGAGATGTACAGCGGCGCCCACGGTTACTTCAAGGAACTGGCCACGCGTTTTCCGGGGCAGCAGGGCACCAGCTACTTTGCCCTGATCAACGACGACTGGCTGATTGTCGGGCTGGACACGGCGTACGCCTCGGATGTCATGAACCTGTACATGGACGGCACCCTGAACAAGCCGCAGATCGAGTGGATGAAAAGTCTGCCGAAACGCAAAAAGCTCATGGTGCTCAGTCACCATCAAGGCTTCGACATCACCGGGCACAACAAGACCGCGCTGTATCAACCGGTGTGCGATGCACTGGGGCGCGAGCCGGATTACTGGTATTGGGGGCACCTGCACAACGGTATCGTCTACGCGACCCAGGGCGGGTTGCATGCGCGCTGCGCCGGGCACGGGGCGATTCCCTACGGCACCACAAGTGAACTGAACGGGCATTCGGGGGTGCTGTTTTCGGAGACGCAGGATGCGAAGGATCCGGACTATCCGCTACGGGTGTTGAATGGCTACGCGAAGATCAGGCTGGTGGGGGAGGAGATTTTCGAGGAGTTTATTGGCGAGGATGGATCGGTGAGGTGGTCATCGAAGTGATCCGTTTGATCGTTCCCGCGCAGGACGCGGGAACGATCAATGACGCGAATCAACCCTGAACCGGAACACCTTTGAGATACGGCGCAGGCTCGGCCCCGAGGTTGCTCAACAACCGCTCGCTGTACCAGTCGACGAAGTTGACCACGCCAAATTCATAAGTCTTGGAGTACGGCCCAGGCTGGTAGGCGGTGGAGTTGATCCCGCGCTGGTTCTCTTCGGCCAGACGACGGTCCTGATCGTTGGTCGCGTCCCACACCTGGCGCATGCGTTCGACGTCGTAATCCACGCCTTCGACGGCATCCTTGTGCACCAGCCATTTGGTGGTGACCATGGTTTCCTGGGCGCTGATCGGCCACACGGTGAAGACGATGATGTGGTCGCCCATGCAGTGGTTCCACGAGTGCGGCAGGTGCAGGATGCGCATCGAGCCCAGGTCCGGGTTCTTGATCCGGCCCATCAGCTTGGCGCAGCCCTGTTTACCGTCCAGGGTCATCGACACGGTGCCTTTAAGCAGCGGCATGCGCACGATGCGGTTGCGCAGGCCGAAGCTGGCGTGGGCGTAAGGGATCTTCTCGGCTTCCCAGGCCGCAGCGGAGTCGGCGACGTGATCCTTGAACGCCTGGTCGGCGCGCGGGTCGGTGACGTCGTCCCACTCCAGCAGGGTTTTCAGCAGTTCCGGGTGCGACGCGTTGCAGTGGTAGCACTCGCGGTTGTTTTCCAGCACCAGTTTCCAGTTGGCCTTTTCCATCAAGGTGGTGGTAATCGCCACCTTGGTGTTCTCCATGTCGTACGGTTCCATGTAGTGGTTCAGCGTCGACAGGAAGTCATCGATGGCCGGCGGGTTCTCCGCCAGGCTGATGAAGATGTAGCCGCCGGCGGTCTTCACGTTCACCGGTTTGAGGCCGTACTGGTTCATGTCGAAGTCGGCGCCCATCTCGGTGCCGGCGAACAGCAGGCGGCCGTCCAGCTCATACGTCCACTGGTGGTAGTGGCAGACCAGTTTGGCGACCTTGCCCTTGTCGCTGGTGCACAGGCGTGAGCCACGGTGGCGGCAGACGTTGTGGAACGCGTGCACCACGCCTTCGGCGCCACGGATCACGATGATCGGGTTCTTGCCGATCTGCAGCGTCAGGTAGTTGCCCTTGGCCGGGATCTCGCAGGTCATGCCGGCGATCAACCACTCTTTCTGGAAGATCTCCTGCATGTCGATATCGAACAGGCGCTCGTCACTGTAGAACGGTTGCGGCAGCGAGAAGGTGCGCTCGCGCTCTTGCAGCATTTGTGCGGTGGCCTTGCGTGCGGGTTCCAGCGGGTCGCCCAGGCTGATTTTTGCGGTGTCCATCGATGTAATCCTCAAGGCCATCTGCGTGGCCGCGAAAGTGGCTGATCAGGGTTGCAGCGCAAGGTGTAAAGAAACTGTTTGTGTTGGGGCGAGTGTGGGGCCGCCGCAGGCGAGAACCTTATCCATGGGCGACATGGTGCAATCTGTTCCCGACGCGCAACCCCCGGTGGTTGGGGGCTGGTCGCGATAAGTATGTCAATGTCGCGGATAGGTAAACGGGGCGTTCGCGCTATACGCAGAATCGCCACATGAAGGCCGACAGTCGGCCGTGGAGAACAAGCATGTCCAACAGCTTCCTGAATCCGGTCACCACTCAGACCTGGGCCAATGGCCGACACATTGTCCGTTGCGTCAAAGTCATCCAGGAAACCTGGGATGTGCGCACCTTCTGCTTCATGGCCGACCAGCCGATCCTGTTCTTCTTCAAGCCCGGGCAATTCGTGACCCTGGAGCTGGAAATCGACGGCCAGCCGATCATGCGTTCCTACACCATCTCCAGCTCGCCGTCGGTGCCGTACAGCTTTTCGGTGACCATCAAGCGCGTACCGGGGGGCAAGGTGTCCAACTGGCTGCACGACACGCTGCATGAAGGCCAGGAGCTGGCGGTACACGGGCCGGTCGGGTTGTTCAACGCCATCGACTTTCCGAGCCCGAAAGTGCTGTACCTCAGCGGCGGTGTCGGCATCACGCCATGCATGTCCATGGCGCGCTGGTTCTACGACACCAACGGCAACGTCGACATGACGTTCATCCACAGCGCCCGCTCACCGAAAGACATCATTTACCACCGCGAGCTGGAACACATGGCGTCGCGGATCGACAACTTCAGCCTGCACCTGATCTGCGAGAAGCATGGCCTGGGCGAGCCGTGGGCCGGCTATCGCGGCTACCTCAACCACAAGATGCTGGAACTGATGGTGCCGGACTTCCTCGAGCGCGAAGTCTTCTGCTGCGGCCCGACGCCGTACATGACGGCGGTCAAGCGCCTGCTGGAAAACGCCGGCTACGACATGAAGCGCTATCACGAGGAATCCTTCGGCGCCACGCCACCGGAAGCCCGCGCCGATGCAGTGGAACAGGCCGAACAGGCAGCGGAAGCGCCGGAAGTGCCGGCGGCGGATCTGCATCTGGTGGAGTTCACCTCTTCGGACAAGAGCATTCGCGTGGCACCGGGTGAGACTGTGCATGCGGCGGCTGCCAAGGTTGGGCTGATGATCCCGAAAGCCTGCGGGATGGGGATCTGCGGGACGTGCAAGGTGCTCAAGCTGGGCGGCGAGGTGGAGATGGATCACAACGGCGGGATCACCGAGGACGACGAGGCGGAGGGGTACATTCTTTCTTGCTGCAGTGTGCCGAAGGGGGATGTGCGGATCGAGTACTGATGCCGGCATGAAACCTGTGGGAGCGAACAAGCTCGGTCCCACAGGTTTGTCGTTCAATCGACGAACAAATCCGTCATCAACTTCGCATCAGTCCCCGGCTCAAAGCGGTAATGATCAAACTCCGTCACGCCGCTCTCCCGCAAGATATCCTCATCAATCAACAACCGCCCGGTAATCCGCCGTCCGCTGCTACTCAGAATCACATGCGCCGCATCCGCCATGATCGCCGGCGTGCGCGCATGCTTGAACGACTCGCGGTTGCCCAACTGAAACTCGATCGCGGCCGTGGCGATCATGGTCTGCGGCCACAGCGAATTGACGCTGATGCCGTAGTTGGCAAATTCCTCGCTCATCCCGACAGTCAGCATGCTCATGCCGTACTTGGTCACGGTGTAGGGGCTGTATTGCGCGAACCACTTGCTGGCCAGATTCAGCGGTGGTGACAGGTTGAGAATGTGCCCGGAGGATTTCTTCAGATAGGGCAGGGCCGCCTGACCGCACAGCAACACCGCGCGGGTGTTGATCTGGTGCATCAGGTCGAAGCGCTTGAGTTCGATGTGTTGAACACCGGTCAACTTGATCGCCCCGGCGTTGTTCACCAGCGCATCGATCCCGCCGAAATGTTCATTGGCCTGGGCCAGCGCCTGACGCACTGCCTCTTCATCACGCACATCCAGTTGCAACGCCAAAGCCTTGCCCCCGGCCGCTTCGACTTCCGCTGCGACGCTGTGGATGGTACCGGGCAGCTTGGCATGCGGTTCGGCGCTCTTGGCGGCGATCACGATGTTGGCCCCGTCCCGCGCGGCCCGTAGCGCAATCTCGCGCCCGATGCCACGGCTGGCGCCGGTGATGAACAGGGTTTTGCCTTTTAGCGACATGCGGATGCTCCTGCTTATTGTTATGTGAGCGATGGCTCGACAGACAATGTAGACCAAGCAGGGAAGGTAACGGGCCTCAGATCGTTCCCACGCTCTGCGTGGGAATGCAGCCCTTGACGCTCCGCGTCATGACGGTGCCTGGCGTTGCATCGGTGGTGAGGCAGGAACGCGGAGCGTCCCGGGAAGCATTCCCACGCAGAGCGTGGGAACGATCAGGGTAGGGAGGCTGATGTGACTGAGCGTCAGGAGAGGTCTGTGGCGGCGGTAAGAAAAGCCAGTTGTCGCTTTGAGTGGTGATCGTTCCCACGCTCCGCGTGGGAATGCAGCCCTTGACGCTCCGCGTCATGACGGTGCCAGGCGTTGCACCGGCGGTGCGGCAGGAACGCGGAGCGTCCCAGGAGGCATTCCCACGCAGAGCGTGGGAACGATCTGCGTGTGGGATATCGGGAGCTTCAGTACCAGCGCTGAACCTCGATCAACCCGTCCAGTCCTGCATAATTTCGGGCACTCGAATATCGCCAGTGCTCCGGCAACTCGACATAACCACGCTTTACCGGGTTGTTGTGGATGTAATCGAGTTTCTGGCGCATGACTTCTTCGCTATAGACCATCTCTGCGTGAGCGCCTTCCTGCCACATCTGATACACCCGATCGTCCTTGTGTGCCCGCTTGCTGAAGCGAAGGCGCTTCAATGCTCTTTCGGCACCCTTGCTTTGCAGGTCATCAATGATCTGTCGGGCGGTGAAGGATTTGAACTGGCTCAGGCATTTGCTCAGGTCGGGCGCCTGGGCGACGAAGTGCAGGTGGTTTTCCAGGATCACATAGCCGTAGAGCTTCAGCTCCTGATGGGTTTGTTGATAGCGCCAACAGTTGAGCAGGTGGTCGACGAGGTAAGGGCGGACGAACAGTGGCAGCCACTCCACCAGCGTGCAGGTCAGGAAGTGAGGCTTGTCGGGTTCGGTGATGGTGTAGCGGCTTCGGCCCATGGGATTCATCCTTGAATCTTGCGGTGCTGCTTAGAGGAACGCGGAGCGTCCCCGGATGCATTCCCACGCGGACGGTTCGACGCCTCGACGTGGGAACGAGCAGAGTGAGGTGGCCGGAGTGATCGCGCTAGAGGCGAAGTCCGTGGCGGCGGTGGGAAAAGTCATCTGTAGCTTTTAGTCGTGATCGTTCCCACGCTCTGCGTGGGAATGCAGTCTTTGACGCTCCGCGTCATGACGGTGCTCGGCGTTGCATCGGCGGTGCGGCAGGAACGCGGAGCGTCCCTGGAGGCATTCCCACGCGGAGCGTGGGAACGATCAACGCTCCCTCGCCACGGGGAGGGGATCAGGCCGACATGACTTCGCGGATGTCGCGCGCCAGTTCACGCACGCGTTCTTCTTCGGTGTCCCACGAGCACATGAAGCGGGCGCCGCCCTTGCCGATGAAGGTGTAGAAGCGCCAGCCGCGAGCGGTCAGGGCGGCGATGGCCGGTTCCGAAAGTTGCAGGAACACGCCATTGGCCTGGACCGGGAACATCAGTTCCACGCCCGGGATGTCGCTGACCAGTTCGACCAGCAGTTGCGCGCAGTGGTTGGCGTGGCGGGCGTATTTGAGCCAGGCGTCGTTTTCCAGGATGCCGACCCACGGGGCCGACAGGAAGCGCATTTTCGAGGCCAGTTGCCCGGCCTGTTTGCAGCGGTAGTCGAAGTCTTCGGCCAGTTTGTGGTTGAAGAACAGGATCGCTTCACCCACCGCCATGCCGTTTTTCGTTCCGCCGAAGCACAGCACGTCGACACCGGCCTTCCAGGTCAGGTCCGCTGGCGAGCAGCCGAGGAACGCGCAGGCGTTGGAGAAACGCGCGCCGTCCATGTGCAGGTTCAGGCCCAGTTCCTTGCAGGTGTCGCTGATGGCGCGGACTTCTTCCGGGGTATAGACGCTGCCGACTTCGGTGGCCTGGGTCAGGGTCACCACGCGTGGTTTCGGGTAGTGGATGTCCTGGCGCTTGAGGGCGACTTCGCGGATCGAGGCCGGGGTGATCTTGCCGTTTTCGGTGCCGGCGATCAGCAGTTTCGAGCCGTTGGAGAAGAACTCCGGGGCGCCGCATTCGTCGGTTTCGACGTGGGCGGTTTCCGAGCAGATCACGCTGTGATAACTCTGGCACAGCGACGACAGGGCCAGCGAGTTGGCGGCGGTGCCGTTGAAGGCGAAGAACACTTCGCAGTCGGTCTCGAACAGCTTGCGGAAATCATCCGAGGCGCGTGCTGTCCACTCATCGTCGCCATAGGCGCGCTGGTGGCCGTGGTTGGCCTGTTCCATGGCAGCCCAGGCTTCAGGGCAGATACCGGAGTAGTTGTCGCTGGCGAATTGTTGGCTCTTGTCGGTCATGGCCGGCTTCCGTGATCGAGGCGCTTGTGGCGCTTCGTGGGGTCAATGATGGTGCGCACTGTACCGAAGATCATCCGGGGAGCACACGGGATGTCGCTATCAGAACTTTACAAGGATGCGAGCCGATTATGCACCTGAGCCAGCGCGACGGCGCACTCGATCTGCTCAAGTGGCTGGCGCTGCTGAGCATGCTGCTCGATCACCTGCGATATGTCGGGATCAGCGCCGATTGGCTGTATGTGCCGGGGCGGTTGGCGTTCCCGTGGTTCTGCCTGGCGATGGCGGCGAACCTGGCGCGTGACGGGGCGCGCAAGACCGAATGGCGCTATCTGGGCTGGTTGCTGCTGTTCAGTCTGCTCAGCGAGATTCCCTACCGTTTGTACATTCCCGATCCCGACACCTTGAACGTGATGCCCACGCTGGCGCTGGGCTTGCTGGTGGCGCGGGGCTGGCAGGATCGAGCGCTGATTTCGCGACTGCTGGGCATCAGCGCCTTGCTGGTGGCAGCGTTGTTCCCGGAGCGACTGATGTTCGGTCTGTTCGGCATCCTGCTGCCGCTGGCGATGTTGCTGGCGTTTCGCAAACCCTGGTATTTCAGCCTGCTGCCGGGGTTGGTGTGTCTGGCGGCGAATCAGTGGCAGGTGCTCTACGAGTCCGCCCAGTTCGGCAACCGCGTGGCGATCTTCGGCATTGCGACATGCCTGATTGCGCCACTGCTCGGAATGTTCCTGTTGCGACATGTCACTTTCCTCCGCGCGCCACCCATGCGCCGCTGGGCGTATGCGCTCTATCCCGCGCATTTCATGGTTCTTCTGGGCTTGCGCCAGCTGCTTGTTTGAGTCCGTCGCCCCCGCCATGTCGTAAACGCACCTTTGCGTGGCGTCCGTAGGCATTTGACCTCCCTGCGCCGGCCATACCATCGCATCAAAGGGCACTGCCGAAACGCCGTGCCTTACCGAGACGAATGGCGCACAGATGCCGCTGGGAGAGACGCGATGTTCAGCAAGCAAGACCAGATCCAGGGTTACGACGATGCACTGCTGGCGGCGATGAATGCCGAGGAGCAACGTCAGGAAGATCACATCGAGCTGATCGCGTCGGAGAACTACACCAGCAAACGCGTCATGGAAGCGCAAGGCAGCGGCCTGACCAACAAGTACGCCGAAGGCTATCCGGGCAAGCGCTACTACGGTGGCTGCGAGCACGTCGACAAGGTCGAAGCGCTGGCTATCGAACGCGCCAAGCAACTGTTCGGTGCCGATTACGCCAACGTCCAGCCGCACTCCGGTTCCTCGGCCAACAGCGCTGTCTATCTGGCGCTGATCCAGGCTGGCGACACCATCCTCGGCATGAGCCTGGCCCATGGCGGTCACCTGACCCACGGCGCCAAGGTGTCGTCCTCGGGCAAGCTCTACAACGCCGTGCAGTACGGCATCGACACCAAGACCGGCCTGATCGATTACGACGAAGTCGAGCGTCTGGCCGTCGAGCACAAACCGAAAATGATCGTCGCCGGTTTCTCGGCCTACTCGAAAACCCTCGACTTCCCGCGCTTTCGTCAGATCGCCGACAAGGTCGGTGCGCTGCTGTTCGTCGACATGGCCCACGTGGCTGGTCTGGTGGCTGCCGGTCTGTACCCGAACCCGCTGCCGTACGCCGACGTGGTCACCACCACCACTCACAAGACCCTGCGTGGTCCGCGTGGCGGCCTGATCCTGGCCAAGGCCAACGAAGAGATCGAGAAGAAACTCAACGCTGCGGTATTCCCCGGCGCCCAGGGCGGCCCGCTGATGCACGTCATCGCCGGTAAAGCCGTGTGCTTCAAGGAAGCGCTGGAGCCAGGCTTCAAGGCCTATCAGCAACAAGTGATCGACAACGCCCAGGCGATGGCGAGCGTATTTATCAAACGTGGCTACGATGTAGTGTCCGGCGGCACCGACAACCACCTGTTCCTGGTCAGCCTGATCCGTCAGGGCCTCACCGGTAAAGACGCGGACGCCGCCCTCGGTCGCGCTCACATCACCGTCAACAAGAACGCCGTACCGAACGACCCGCAGTCGCCGTTCGTCACCTCCGGCCTGCGCATCGGCACCCCGGCGGTAACCACGCGCGGCTTCAAGGTGACCCAGTGCGTGACGCTGGCCGGCTGGATCTGCGACATCCTCGACAACCTCGGCGACGCCGATGTCGAGGCCAATGTCGCCCAGCAGGTTTCGGCCCTGTGCGCTGACTTCCCGGTTTATCGCTGAGCGTTCTGGAGTACATGACTATGCAACGCTATTCGGGCTTCGGCCTCTTCAAACACTCCCTCAGCCACCACGAAAACTGGCAGCGCATGTGGCGCACGCCGACCCCGAAGAAGGTCTACGACGTAGTCATCGTCGGCGGCGGCGGGCACGGTCTGGCGACTGCCTACTATCTGGCCAAAGAGCACGGCATCACCAACGTGGCCGTGGTCGAGAAGGGCTGGCTGGGCGGCGGTAACACCGCGCGCAACACCACCATCGTTCGTTCCAACTACCTGTGGGACGAGTCGGCGCACCTGTACGAACACGCGATGAAACTGTGGGAAGGCCTGTCTCAGGACCTGAACTACAACGTGATGTTCTCCCAGCGCGGCGTCTACAACCTGTGCCACACCCTGCAGGACATTCGCGATTCCGAGCGTCGGGTCAGCGCCAACCGCCTCAACGGCGTCGACGGCGAACTGCTCAACGCCAAGCAAGTCGCGGACGAAATCCCGTACCTCGACTGCTCGAAAAACACCCGCTACCCGGTGATGGGCGCAACCGTCCAGCGTCGCGGCGGCGTGGCCCGTCACGATGCCGTGGCGTGGGGCTTTGCCCGTGCCGCCGACGCCTTGGGCGTGGACTTGATCCAGCAGACCGAAGTGATCGGCTTCCGCAAGGAGAATGGCGTGTGCATCGGCGTTGAAACCAACAAGGGTTTCATCGGCGCCAAGCGCGTCGGCGTGGTCACCGCCGGTAACTCCGGGCACATGGCCAAGCTCGCCGGTTTCCGTCTGCCGATCGAATCCCACCCGTTGCAGGCGCTGGTGTCCGAGCCGATCAAGCCGATCATCGACAGCGTGATCATGTCCAACGCCGTGCACGGTTACATCAGCCAGTCCGACAAGGGCGACCTGGTGATCGGTGCCGGTATCGACGGCTACAACGGCTACGGCCAGCGCGGTTCGTACCCGGTGATCGAGCACACCATCCAGGCCATCGTCGAGATGTTCCCGGTGCTGTCGCGGGTGCGCATGAACCGTCAGTGGGGCGGCATCGTCGACACCACGCCGGACGCCTGCCCGATCATTTCGAAAACCCCGGTGCCGAACATGTTCTTCAACTGCGGTTGGGGCACCGGCGGCTTCAAGGCCACACCTGGCTCGGGCAACGTGTTTGCCGCGAGTCTGGCCAAGGGTGAAATGCACCCGCTGGCCGCACCTTTCTCCATCGACCGTTTCCACAACGGTGCGTTGATCGACGAACACGGCGCTGCGGCTGTCGCCCACTAACAGGAGAAATCCCATGTTGCATATCTTCTGTCCTCACTGCGGCGAACTGCGCTCCGAAGAGGAATTCCACGCATCCGGCCAGGCGCACATCCCGCGTCCGCTGGACCCTGCAAGCTGCACCGACGAGGAGTGGGGCGACTACATGTTCTTCCGCGACAACCCTCGTGGCCTGCACCACGAGTTGTGGGATCACGTCGCCGGTTGCCGCCAGTACTTCAACGTCACCCGCGACACCGTGACCTACGAGATTCTCGAAACCTACAAGATCGGCACCAAGCCGCAATTCACCGACAAGGCTGACACTGCGAAAACAGCCACGACGGCGCTGGGAGAGAAGGTATGAGCCAGACCAATCGCCTGTCCAACGGTGGACGGATCGACCGCAACAAAGTGCTGAGCTTCACCTTCAACGGCCAGGTCTACAAAGGTTTCGAAGGCGATTCGCTGGCCGCTGCACTGCTGGCCAACGGTGTCGACATCATTGGCCGCAGCTTCAAGTATTCGCGTCCGCGCGGCATCTTCGCCGCCGGTGCCGAAGAGCCGAACGCGGTGCTGCAGATCGGTGCTACCGAAGCCACCCAGATCCCCAACGTGCGCGCCACGCAACAGGCGTTGTACCAAGGCCTGGTTGCCACCAGCACCAACGGCTGGCCGAGCGTCAACAACGACATGATGGGGATTCTCGGCAAGGTCGGCGGCAAGCTGATGCCACCGGGTTTCTACTACAAAACCTTCATGTACCCGCAATCGTTCTGGATGACTTACGAGAAGTACATTCGTAAGGCTGCCGGTCTTGGCCGTTCGCCGACCGAAGTCGATCCGGACACCTACGACTACATGAACCAGCACTGCGACGTGCTGATCGTCGGTGCCGGCCCTGCCGGTCTGGCGGCTGCCCTGGCGGCTGCGCGCAGCGGTGCGCGGGTGATCATCGCCGACGAGCAGGAAGAGTTCGGCGGCAGCCTGCTCGACTCCCGCGAAAGCCTCGATGGCAAGCCTGCGGTGGAGTGGGTCGCCAGTGTCGTTGCCGAATTGAAGAACACCCCGGACGTGCTGCTGTTGCCGCGCGCCACGGTCAACGGTTACCACGACCACAACTTCCTGACCATTCACGAACGCCTCACCGATCACCTCGGCGACCGCGCGCCAATCGGCCAGGTGCGTCAGCGCATTCACCGCGTCCGCGCCAAGCGCGTGGTGCTGGCGACCGGTGCCCACGAGCGTCCGCTGGTCTACGGCAACAACGACGTGCCGGGCAACATGCTCGCCGGTGCTGTGTCGACTTACGTGCGTCGCTACGGTGTGGCACCGGGCAAGAAGCTGGTGCTGTCGACCAACAACGATCACGCCTATCGCGTGGCGCTGGATTGGCTCGATGCCAGCCTGCAAGTCGTGGCCATCGCCGACGCCCGCAGCAATCCGCGCGGTGCGCTGGTGGAAGAGGCGCGCGCCAAAGGTATCCGCATCCTCACCGGCAGCGCTGTGATCGAGGCCCGTGGCAGCAAGCACGTCACCGCTGCCCGCGTGGCGGCGATCGATGTCAAAGGTCACAAGGTCACCAGCCCGGGCGAATGGCTCGACTGCGACCTGATCGCCAGCTCCGGCGGTTACAGCCCGGTGGTTCACCTGGCGTCGCACCTCGGCGGCAAGCCGATCTGGCGCGAAGACATCCTCGGTTTCGTACCGGGCGAAGCGCCGCAGAAACGCGTGTGCGTCGGTGGCATCAACGGCGTCTACGGTCTCGGCGATTCTCTGGCCGACGGTTTTGAAGGCGGCGTGCGCGCTGCGTCCGAAGCCGGGTTCCAGACCGTCGAAGGCGTGTTGCCGAAAGCCTTGAGCCGTCATGAAGAGCCGACGCTGGCGCTGTTCCAGGTGCCGCATGAAAAGAACACCTCACGGGCACCGAAGCAATTCGTCGACCTGCAGAACGACGTGACCGCCGCCGCCATCGAACTGGCGACCCGCGAAGGTTTCGAGTCGGTCGAGCACGTCAAGCGCTACACCGCGCTGGGCTTCGGCACCGATCAGGGCAAGCTCGGCAACGTCAACGGTCTGGCGATTGCCGCCCGTTCGCTGAACGTGACCATCCCGCAGATGGGCACCACGATGTTCCGTCCGAACTACACGCCGGTGACTTTCGGCGCGGTAGCGGGCCGTCACTGTGGGCACATTTTCGAACCTGTGCGTTACACCGCACTGCATCAATGGCACCTGAAAAACGGCGCCGAGTTCGAAGACGTCGGCCAGTGGAAACGTCCGTGGTACTTCCCGAAAAACGGCGAAGACATGCATGCCGCCGTCAAGCGCGAATGCAAGGCTGTGCGCGACAGCGTTGGTCTGCTGGACGCTTCGACCCTGGGCAAGATCGACATCCAGGGCCCGGACGCCCGTGAGTTCCTCAACCGCGTTTACACCAACGCCTGGACCAAACTCGACGTGGGCAAGGCCCGTTACGGCCTGATGTGCAAAGAAGACGGCATGGTCTTCGATGACGGTGTGACGGCGTGTCTGGCCGACAACCATTTCGTCATGACCACCACCACCGGCGGCGCGGCTCGTGTACTGCAGTGGCTGGAGCTGTACCACCAGACCGAATGGCCAGAGATGAAGGTCTACTTCACCTCCGTCACCGACCACTGGGCGACCATGACCCTGTCCGGCCCGAACAGCCGCAAGCTGCTCAGCGCCGTGACCGACATCGACCTTGCCAACGAAGCGTTCCCGTTCATGACCTGGAAAGAAGGTCTGGTCGGTGGTGTGCCGGCGCGGGTATTCCGCATCTCGTTCACCGGCGAGCTGTCGTACGAAGTCAACGTCCAGGCCGACTACGCGATGGGTGTTTTGGAGAAGATTGTTGAGGCGGGGAAGGCGTTCAACCTGACGCCATATGGTACTGAAACCATGCACGTGCTGCGGGCCGAGAAGGGCTTCATCATCGTCGGCCAGGACACCGACGGCTCGATGACCCCGGACGACCTGAACATGGGCTGGTGTGTCGGTCGCACCAAACCGTTCTCGTGGATCGGCCAGCGCGGCATGAACCGAGAAGACTGCGTCCGTGACCAGCGTAAACAGCTGGTGGGCCTGAAACCGATCGATCCGAACGTATGGCTGCCGGAAGGTGCGCAACTGGTGTTCAACACCAAGCAGTCGATCCCGATGACCATGGTCGGCCACGTGACCTCCAGCTACGCGCACAACTCCCTCGGTTATTCGTTTGCCATGGGCGTGGTGAAGGGCGGTCTGAAGCGTCTGGGCGAGCGGGTGTTCGCACCACTGGCGGATGGCAGCGTGATCGAGGCGGAAATCGTTTCTTCGGTGTTCTTCGATCCGAAAGGCGATCGCCAGAACATCTAATTGATCGCTCCCGCGCCTGGCGCGGGAGCGGCACAGAATTCAGGAAGGGTGCTTTATGACCGCAGCCAACGTTTACCAACAACGCCCGACCACCGGGGCCAAGGCCGAGTCGTCGCTGCATCACGCCGACCTCGCCAGCCTGGTGGGCAAGGGCCGCAAAAGCGCCGGCGTGACCGTGCGCGAGAAGAAACTCCTTGGCCATCTGACCATTCGTGGCGACGGCCACGATGCCGCGTTCGCTGCCGGCGTGCACAAGGCCCTGGGCATTGAGTTGCCGGGCGCCCTGAGCGTGATCGTCAAAGGCGAAACCAGCCTGCAATGGATGGGCCCGGACGAGTGGCTGTTGATCGTGCCGAGCGGAGAAGAGTTCGCCGCCGAGCAGAAACTGCGCGAAGCGCTGGGCGATCTGCACATCGCAATCGTCAACGTCAGCGGCGGCCAGCAAGTGCTCGAACTGAGCGGCCCGAACGTGCGTCAGGTGCTGATGAAGTCCACCAGCTACGACGTGCACCCGAACAACTTCCCGGTCGGCAAGGCCGTGGGCACGGTGTTCGCCAAGTCGCAGCTGATGATCCGTCATACCGCCGAAGACACCTGGGAACTGCTGATTCGTCGCAGCTTCTCGGATTACTGGTGGTTGTGGTTGCAGGATGCTTCCGCCGAATACGGCCTTAGCGTTCAGGCGTAATGATCGTTCCCACGCTGTGCGTGGGAGCGAGTAGAGGAGAAAAACGACAATGAGCCGCGCCCCGGATACATGGATTCTGACCGCCGACTGCCCCAGCGTTCTCGGCACCGTGGACGCGGTGACGCGTTTTCTGTTCGAGCAGGGCTGCTACGTCACTGAGCACCACTCGTTCGACGACCGGCTCTCGGGTCGCTTCTTCATTCGTGTGGAATTCCGTCAGCCCGACGGTTTTGACGAGCAATCCTTCCGCGCCGGCCTCGCCGAACGCGGTCAGGCGTTCGGCATGATCTTCGAACTGACCGCGCCGAACTACCGGCCGAAAGTGGTGATCATGGTCTCCAAGGCCGATCACTGCCTTAATGACTTGCTCTACCGCCAACGCATAGGCCAGTTGTCGATGGACGTGGCGGCAGTGGTGTCCAACCACCCGGACCTCAAGCCGCTGGCCGACTGGCACCAGATTCCCTACTACCACTTCCCCCTCGACCCCAACGACAAGCCGTCGCAGGAGCGTCAGGTGTGGCAGGTGATCGAAGAGTCCGGCGCCGAACTGGTGATCCTCGCCCGCTACATGCAGGTGCTGTCGCCGGAGCTGTGCCGCAAGCTCGATGGCAAGGCGATCAACATTCATCACTCGCTGCTGCCGGGCTTCAAGGGCGCCAAGCCGTATCACCAGGCCTATAACAAGGGTGTGAAACTGGTGGGTGCGACGGCGCACTACATCAACAACGACCTGGACGAGGGGCCGATCATCGCCCAGGGCGTCGAGGCGGTGGATCACAGTCATTACCCCGAAGACCTGATTGCCAAGGGCCGTGACATCGAAGGCCTGACCCTGGCCCGGGCCGTGGGGTATCACATCGAGCGACGGGTGTTCCTGAACGCCAACCGCACCGTCGTTCTTTGAGTCACAGACAACGCAAGACCAACAAGCAATAACCCGAGCACTTAACGCGCTGCCTGCCTGGGCGGCGCGGTTCCATAAAAACAACAGCGAGGTGAAAGCATGTCTGGCAATCGTGGTGTGGTGTATCTCGGCGCTGGCAAGGTCGAAGTACAGAAAATCGACTATCCGAAAATGCAGGATCCGCGCGGCAGGAAGATCGAGCACGGTGTCATCCTGCGTGTGGTTTCAACCAACATTTGCGGCTCCGACCAGCACATGGTGCGCGGCCGCACCACGGCGCAGACCGGTCTGGTACTGGGCCATGAAATCACCGGTGAAGTGATCGAGAAGGGTTCCGACGTCGAGAACCTGAAGATCGGCGACTTGGTGTCCGTTCCGTTCAACGTGGCTTGCGGGCGCTGCCGTTCCTGCAAGGAGCAACACACCGGCGTCTGCCTGACCGTCAACCCGGCCCGTGCCGGCGGTGCCTACGGTTACGTCGACATGGGCGACTGGACCGGCGGCCAGGCCGAGTACGTGCTGGTGCCGTACGCCGACTTCAACCTGCTGAAACTGCCGGACCGCGACAAGGCCATGGAGAAAATCCGTGACCTGACCTGCCTCTCCGACATCCTGCCGACTGGTTACCACGGCGCCGTTACTGCTGGCGTTGGCCCGGGCAGCACCGTTTACATCGCGGGCGCCGGCCCGGTCGGTCTGGCCGCTGCCGCTTCGGCCCGTCTGCTGGGCGCGGCGGTGGTCATCATCGGCGACGTCAACACCATCCGCCTGGCCCACGCCAAGGCTCAGGGTTTCGAAATCGTCGACCTGTCGAAAGACACCCCGCTGCACGAACAGATCGCCGCACTGCTGGGCGAACCGGAAGTGGATTGCGCGGTGGACTGCGTGGGCTTCGAAGCCCGTGGTCATGGCCATGACGGCGTCAAATCCGAAGCTCCGGCCACCGTGCTCAACTCGCTGATGGGCGTGGTGCGCGTAGCTGGCAAGATCGGTATTCCGGGCCTGTACGTGACCGAAGATCCGGGTGCTGTGGATGCTGCCGCAAAAATGGGCAGCCTGAGCATCCGCTTCGGCCTCGGCTGGGCCAAATCCCACAGCTTCCACACCGGCCAGACCCCGGTGATGAAGTACAACCGCCAACTGATGCAGGCGATCATGTGGGACCGCATCAACATTGCCGAAGTGGTGGGCGTGCAGGTCATCAGCCTCGACCAGGCGCCGGAAGGCTACGGCGAGTTCGATGCGGGCGTGCCGAAGAAGTTTGTGATTGATCCGCACAAGTTGTTCAGTGCGGCGTAAGCGTCAGAGCACAAAAAAACGGCGACCTGAGGTCGCCGTTTTTTATGGTTGTCACAGCGCGGCCAATGCGCCTTGATACAGCACCGGCCCCGTCGGCTGCCCGGTCGGCGACCCACCCTTCGGCTCAAGACTGACCGCCAGCGCAATCGGCTTACCGATCAGCGCCTTCTGCGCGTCGTTCAATTCAACCTTACCTTTGCCGCCCGCCGGGATCACACCCAGCGAGATCGGCTTGCCATCGGCCGGAATCGCCCACAGTTCCAGACTGCGCTGAGGATCGACAGCCGCCAATGTCAGCGGCTCGACTTGCAGGTAATCGTCATGCGCCTCGACCTTCAGCGCCGGTTTCGCGTCGGCGCTCAGCAGGGTGGCGCGGTAGCGGGCGTCGTCGTGGGTGTACAGCGAGCCGAGGAACACCAGCACCACGATTGAAGCCAGTGCCGCCGTCACCCGCAGCCAGTTCCAGAACGGACGCTTCTCGGGGACGTGCAGCACCTGCGGCTCGATACGCGCAGTAACGCCGTGCCACACGCGCTCCGGCACTGGAACCTCCGGCAATGTTTCGGTGAGGCTGGCGAGGCTTTCCTGCCAGTGCGCCAGTTCGACGCGCAGGGCCGCGTCTTCCAGCAACAACTGCTCGAAACGCCGACGGGCCGGCGCAGCCATCAAGCCGATGGCGTAATCGGCGGCGAGGGCGCGGCGCAGGGCAGGGGTCTGGTAGTTCATGATTCAAGGCACCGACGCAGGCGTTCCATGCCACGGCGAATCCATGATTTGACCGAGCCGAGCGGCGCCGCCAGATGCTCGGCCAGTTCCGAGCAGGACAAACCCTGAAAGTACGCCACGGTAATCGACCGGCGCTGCATGCCTTCGAGGGTTTCCAGGCAGCGGTTCAGGGCTGTGGCCTCGCGGGCGCTGTTCAATTGGTCATGGGCCGACGGGCTTTCGTCCGCCAGAGCGTCCTGTTCAACATCGGTCAGAGGCCGGTCTCGGTGCTTGCGCAATTGGTCGATGGCCTGGTTGCGGGTGATGTTGATCATCCAGGTCATTGGCGCCGACAGGTGCGATTCGTAGCGCGAGGCGTTGTTCCAGATCCGCACGAAGCTTTCCTGCAACACTTCCTCCGCCAGATCCGGGCGCCCCATGAAACGCAGCGCCACGCCGTGCAGGCGCGGGCCAACGCTGCGGTACAGCGTTTCGAAGGCACGGCGGTCGCCCAGTGAACACTGGGCCAGCAATTGCCGCAGCTGATCGGTGTCGGCGAGGGTAATGACAAGTCTCCAGACAGGGCGGGCGCTGGTTTCGGGTAGTTCACAGGCTAGTTCAGCTACTGCGCTCGTGCCATTCATCATGGGGTTTCCGGGGTTTCACGTTTCATATACGCGGCCGGGTTCAGAATGGATGCGCTACGCTCGGAACATGCTGGCGAATCGCCGGTCAAACCGACAGTTTTGCCACCCGTGACGGGCGGTTTTTCATGACGAAAGAGGATGTCTGGATGAAGATTTCACGCGGTTTCGCACTGGCTTCGCTGATGACTGTTGTGGCGAGCCCGGTTTTCGCAGGTTTCAGCCTGGATGACGTGACGAAGGCAGCCTCAAGCATGCAGGGCGGTAACGCGGCCACCGCCGCCGCGCCGACCTCGGAAACGGCCGGTTTGCTGCAAGCGGTCACTGGTCTGGGGGTTACGCCGCAACAAGCAGTCGGTGGCACCAGTGCAATGTTCGGCCTGGCGAAGAACAAGCTCAGCGGCAGCGATTATTCGGAACTGGCCAAAAGCGTTCCAGGGCTCGACAAACTGTCGGGTGGTGCCGGTCAGTTGGGCGCGCTGAGCAGCGTGCTCGGTTCTTCCGGCAAGTCGGCGGGGCTGGAGAATGCGCTGGGCAATGTGAAAAGTACCAATGACCTGAACAGCGCATTCGGCGCACTGGGCATGAACGACAGCATGGTCGGCCAGTTTGCTCCGGTGATCCTCAAGTACCTGGGTGACCAGGGCGTTGGCGGTTCGCTGCTGAAAACCCTCGGCGGTGTCTGGGGCGTCGGCGGTTGACCGACCCCCACTGATCAGTCGCGCTCGCCGCGCAGTTCGGCGATACGCTGGTCTTTCTCGGTCCAGAGCTGGTTGACCCAGTTCTGGATCTTCTCGCGAAACACCGGATCGTTTTCGTAGTCGCCTTGCCACAGCGCCGGGTCGAGTTCACGAGTACGGATATCGATGATCACCCGCGGCACGTTCCCGCTGATCAGGTCCCAGAAACCCGGAATCTTCGGCTGTGGATAAACCACGGTCACATCCAGAATCGCGTCCAGCTGTTCACCCATCGCCGCCAGCACAAACGCCACACCGCCCGCCTTGGGCTTGAGCAGGTGGCTGAACGGTGACTGTTGCTGCGTGCTTTTGGCCGCGGTATAGCGAGTGCCTTCCAGATAGTTGACCACCGTCACCGGCTGACGCTTGAACAGCTCGCACGCCGCTTTGGTGATTTCCAGATCCTTGCCGGCCAGTTCCGGGTGCTTCGCCAGGAACGCCTTGGTGTAGCGTTTCATGAACGGGTAATCCAGCGCCCACCAGGCCAGGCCCAGGAACGGTACCCAGATCAGCTCTTTCTTGAGGAAAAACTTGAAGAACGGCGTGCGTCGGTTGAGGGTCTGGATCAGCGCCGGGATATCGACCCAGGACTGATGGTTACTGATCACCAGATACGACGTGTCGCCACGCAGATCATCGCCGCCCCGGATGTCCCATTGCGTCGGGATGCACAGGCGGAAGATCAGTTTGTCGATTTCCGCCCAGGTCTCGGCAATCCACATCACCGCCCACGAGGCGTAATCGCGAAAGCGTCCCGGCAGGATCAGCTTGAGCAGGGCGAACACCATCAGCGGGCCGAACAGCACCAGGGTGTTGAGCAATAACAGCAGGGTGATGAAACAGCCGGTGAGCAGGCGGCGCATAAGCAACTCTATGAAAGCGGATGGGCGCGCCATGATAAGTGGCTTCGGGCGACAGGCCAAATCGCGGGTTACGAATGTTTCACCTTTGGCGCGTTAGCCTTGTGGGAACGATCAAGTGAACAGCGGTCTAAAATCTCGCGTCTGACGCCCCATTTCTCAAGGAAGCCCCTTACGTGAAATCCCTCCTTGCTTTGCTTTCCCTTGTTGCCCTGCCGGTGCTGGCCGCCGAGCCGACCCTGTACGGGCGTTACGAATACATCGCGCTGCCGGAAATCGGCGGGCAAGTGCTCAAGGCGAAAATGGACACCGGCGCGCTGACCGCCTCGCTGTCGGCCAAGGACATCGAGACCTTCACCCGCGACGGCGAAGACTGGGTGCGTTTCCGCCTCGCCACCAAGGACGCCAGCAACAAGGTGTTCGAACACAAGATCGCGCGGATCAGCAAGATCAAGAGCCGCTCCGACGAGGACGACGAGGATCGCGACACCACGGAAGCCGCCAAGCGCCCGGTGGTCGATCTGGAGCTGTGCCTGGGCAACGTCAAGCGTACCGTGGAGGTCAACCTGACCGACCGCAGCCATTTCAACTACCCGCTGCTGATCGGTGCCAAGGCCTTGCGTGAGTTCGGCGCAGCCGTCAATCCGGCAAGGCGCTTCACAGCCGACAAACCCGACTGCTGAAACAAGTGGTCTCATTGACGTAACGTCAGGCTTGGGGCACCGTTCGCGCACTTAATCCACAGGCTCGGACGCCATGCCTCATATCCTGATTGTCGAAGACGAAGCGGCAATTGCCGACACGCTGATTTTTGCCTTGCAGGGCGAGGGTTTCACCACGACCTGGCTGAACCTCGGCGCGGCGGCGCTGGAGCATCAGCGCCAGACGCCGGCCGACCTGATCATCCTCGACATTGGTCTGCCGGACATCAGCGGCTTTGAAACCTGCAAGCAACTGCGCCGGTTCAGCGAAGTGCCGGTGCTGTTCCTCAGCGCCCGGGATGCCGAAATCGACCGCGTGGTGGGCCTGGAAATCGGCGCCGACGACTACGTGGTCAAGCCGTTCAGCCCTCGTGAAGTGGCGGCGCGGGTCCGGGCGATTCTCAAGCGCATGGCTCCGCGCCCGCCGGCCGAAGCGTGGTCGGGGGTGTTTCGTATCGATTCCGAGCGCGTGCAAATCAGCTATCGCGGCCAGGCGTTGAGCCTGACCCGTCATGAATTCCGTCTGCTGCAATGCCTGCTCGAACAACCGGAGCGGGTGTTCAGCCGCGAGCAACTGCTCGATGCGCTGGGGGTGGCAGCGGATGCCGGCTACGAGCGCAGCATCGACAGCCACATCAAGAGCGTACGCGCCAAGTTGCGCCTGATTCGCGCCGAAGCCGAGCCGATCCAGACCCATCGCGGCCTCGGCTACAGCTACAGCCCGGGGCACAGCTGATGTCGCTGGGGCTGCGGATTTTCCTGGTGTACGTGCTGTTCATCGGCCTCACCGGTTATTTCGTGCTCAACACCGTGATGGAGGAAATCCGCCCCGGCGTGCGTCAGTCCACCGAGGAAACCCTGGTCGACACGGCCAACCTGATGGCGGAAATCCTCAAGGACGATTTCAAGGCCGGCACCCTCAGCCAGAATCGCTGGCCGGAACTGCTCCGTGCCTATGGCGAGCGCCAGCCGAAAGCGACGATCTGGGGCCTGCCGAAAAACCAGGTCAACCACCGCATCTACGTCACTGACGCCAAGGGCATCGTGGTTCTGGATTCCAGTGGCCTCGCGGTCGGCCAGGATTACTCGCGCTGGAACGACGTCTACCTGACCCTGCGCGGCGAATACGGCGCGCGCTCCAGCCGCAGCGACCCCAATGATCCGAACTCTTCGGTCATGCACGTCGGTGCGCCGATCCGCGACGCTGGCCAGATCATCGGCGTGGTCACCGTGGCCAAACCCAACAGCTCGTTGCAACCCTATGTCGACCGTACCGAGCGCCGCTTGTTGGGTTATGGCGCCGGGCTGATCATTCTGGGTCTGTTGTTCGGTGCGCTGTTGTCATGGTGGCTGAGCCGGGCACTGCACCGTTTGACCCGTTATGCCGAGGCCGTGAGCGAAGGGCGTCGGGTGGAAGTGCCGCATTACCGTGGTGGCGAGCTGGAACAACTGGCGAGCGCCGTGGAACAGATGCGCACCCAGCTTGAAGGCAAGGCCTACGTCGAACGCTATGTCCACACCTTGACCCATGAATTGAAGAGCCCGCTGGCGGCAATTCGCGGCGCTGCGGAGCTGTTGCAAAGCGAAATGCCGCTGGCGCAACGGCAGCGTTTCGTCAGCAACATCGACAGCGAAAGTGCGCGCATGCAGCAACTGATCGAGCGGCTGCTCGATCTGGCCCAGGTGGAGCAGCGTCAGGCGCTGGAAGAACGCGTCGCTGTGCCGCTCGCTGCGCTGGTCGATGAAGTGTTGCAGGCACAGGCTGCGAGGATCGAGGGCAAGCAGTTGCGAATCGAGTGCGCCATCCCGGCGGACCTGTTGCTGATCGGCGAGCCGTTTCTGCTGCGTCAGGCTTTGGGCAATCTGCTGGAGAACGCACTGGATTTCACACCGCCACGGGGGTTGCTGCGATTTGACGCCGAGCGGGTTGGCGAGCAGATCGAGTTTCGGCTGTTCAACGAAGCCACACCGATTCCCGATTACGCGCTGACGCGTCTGACCGAGCGATTCTATTCATTGCCGCGTCCGGACAGTGGCCGCAAAAGCACGGGGCTTGGGCTGAACTTCGTCGAAGAGGTGGTCAAGTTGCACGGTGGCTCTCTGCGCATCGACAACCTTGACGGTGGCGTGCAGGTGCAATTGCACCTGCCGTGAACACTCGGGCGAGCCGTCTTGCGCTCAGGACGGCGTCATCACCTCATTGATCCGGGCCTTGCTTCGGCGGTGCACCCATTGCAGTGCCGGTCGTTCGATCCACAGCCAGGACGCGATGGCCAACGCGATCACGATCAGCGCCGACACGATCATGGACGGCACGAACGTCAGCGACGTCTTGTTGATCACCAATTGCTGTACGGGAAACGCATACAGATAGATGCCGTAGGAGAGGTCGAACCGGCCACGAATGGTGCTATCGATATACAGCAGGCCCAGGCTCAACGTGGCCAGGCAAATGCACAGTGTGACGACCACCCCGGTCAACGGGGTTCCCGTCGCCAACGGCATCAGGCCGAGACAGGCCACCAGCGTCATTGCCATTCGATGTCTGGCGCCCAGGTATTGTTTGTAGAAGGCCAGGAGCGACCCGGCAAAAAAGGCGATACCGGCACAGCCATACACCGCCAGTTTCTGCGTCAGCGCCGAGGCGGGGCCATTGCCCAGCACATAGGTCGCAACACAGAACGCCACCAGCATTGCACCGGCCGTCGCAGCCCGGCGGTACAGACTCAGCGCGGCCGCCACCAGCAGATAAAAGGCGAATTCGATCTTCAGTGTCCACAGGCTGCCATTGAACGACTCGCTGAAGATAAAACCGTTGGTGATTTCATCGATTGCCGCGCGGCCGAACAGCGAGATGCGCAGGAAGTCGATCAGCGCCGCAGGACCGGTGATATAGCCGTCGGCAAATATCCCGCCCGCCACAAACGTCATGATGAACGCGCAGGCGATCAGCGCCGGGAAAATCCTCGCGACACGTTTGGTCAGGTAGTCGGTGACGCTGCTGGCATTGAGGAAACTGTGGGTGATCAGCAGGCCGGAGATCGAGAAGAAGGCGATGACGGCGATGCCGCCCAATGAGCTGTAGCCGGCGATGCCAGGCTCTTCCTGACCCCAAAGTGCGAAGTGGTGACTGACCAGCACCATCAGCGCGGCAAAATGCCTGATCAAGTCGAATGAGTTGTTTCGCAATTGAATAATCCTTGTTCGAACCTTGCCCTTATGGCGCGAAGTGGTCCTGCACTTGATGACGGAAAAGGCGTTTTACAGGTATTTCCACACAAAGCCCACACAACCTCCATCACAAACCCACACAGCGTTTACAGACTCGCTCCATTCCAACAAGGGAGCGTTCCGATGAACCGAAATCTGACATTCAAGCTCGGGGCCATTGCCCTGTTGATCCTGTTACTGCTGGTGCCGCTGCTGATGATCGACGGCGTCATCGATGATCGCCAGCAACTGCGCGACGGTGTGCTCGAAGACATCGCCAGAAGCTCAAGCTACAGCCAGCAGATCAGCGGGCCGGTGATGGTGGTGCCGTACCGCAAAGTGGTGCGCACCTGGAAAACCAAGGAAAAGACCGATGAGCGTTATCAGGAAATCGGCGAGGAACGTGGACGCTTGTACTTCCTGCCGGAGCGCTTCGAACTCGACGGCCAGGTGCAGACCGAACTGCGTGCCCGGGGCATCTATGAAGCGCGGCTGTTCCACGCCGACAACCGCATCAGCGGGCATTTTTCGCTGCCGGCGCAGTTGGGGATCAAGGAAGATTTTGCTGATTACAAATTCGATGCGCCGTTTCTCGCAATTGGCATCAGTGATATTCGCGGGATCGAAAATGCCCTGAAACTGGAACTCGGTTCGCAACGCCTGGACTTCGTGCCCGGCACGCAAGTGGGCTGGCTCGGCGAGGGCGTTCGGGCGACGTTGCCGGCACTCGATACAACTCAGGTCACGGAACTGGCCTTCGGTTTCGACCTGCGCTTGCAAGGCACCGGCTCGTTGCAGGTGCTGCCGGTGGGCAAGACCAGCCGCGTGAATCTTTCCGCCAACTGGCCGCACCCGAGCTTCATCGGCAACTTCCTGCCGGCCAAGCGTGAAGTCACCGATCAGGGCTTCACCGCCGATTGGCAGACCTCGTTTTTCTCCACCAACCTGCAAGAGGCCATGAACCGTTGCGTCTCGGGCAAGGATTGCGAGGCGTTCAACGGCCGCAGTTTCGGGGTGAGCTTCATCGATCCGGTGGATCAATACCTGAAGAGTGACCGGGCGATCAAATATGCGCTGTTGTTCATTGTCCTGACGTTCGCCGGTTTCTTCCTGTTCGAGATATTGAAAAGCCTGGCCGTGCACCCGGTGCAATACGCGCTGGTGGGCGTGGCGCTGGCGTTCTTCTATCTGTTGTTGCTGTCGTTGTCGGAACACATCGGGTTTGCCCTGGCGTATCTGCTGTCGGCCAGTGGTTGTGTGTTGCTGATTGGCTTCTATGTCTGCCACGTGTTGCACAGCGTGCGTCATGGCCTGAGTTTTTCGGCGGGATTGGCGGCGTTGTATGGCCTGCTCTACGGCTTGCTCAGCGCCGAGGATTACGCGCTGCTGATGGGCTCGCTGTTGCTGTTCGGCCTGTTGGGCGTGTTCATGGTGCTGACCCGTAACCTGGACTGGTATGGCGTCGGGCAGAAACCGGCCAAACCGCTGGAGTTTGATCTCGGAGCGGTGCAATGAGCCGGTTTGTGGGGTTGCGTGAGGATCAGCGGGAGGCAGAGGTATTGGTGACGCTGATCTTTGCGTCACTGCCTCCCGCCCCGCGCATCAAACCTTCGGCATTGTCGCAATCATCGACGGCCGCTGGCTCACTTCAAAGAACCAGTTGGCCAGTTGCGGGTTGGCTTCACGCCAGCCCAGATCCGGGAAGCGCAGATCCAGATAACCCAGTGCACAGGCCACGCTGATCGAAGCGACGTCGAAATGGCAGGTCAGTTCGGCGATGGCGTCGCGCTCCAGCAGCGCCAGGGTCCGGCGGATCTTGTCGCGCTGGGCCTCGAGCCACTCGTCCCAGTGCTTTTCCGGGGCACGCAGCACTTGCTCGTAACGCACCATGACGGAGGCGTCCATGATGCCGTCGGCCATCGAGGCCAGGGTCAGACGACGCCAGCGGGCCGAGCCGTCGCGAGGGATCAGCGGGTTGCCGACGTGCTGGTGGTCGAGGTAATCGAGAATCACCCGGCTGTCATGGATGACATTGCCATCAGCCAGGCGCAGGGCCGGGATCTTGCCCAGCGGGTTGTCTTCGTTCAGCGCAGTGCTGGGGTTGACCGGTGTCAGGACGCAGTCCTGCAAGGCGACGCGATCCTGCTGGCCGGTCTCGTGCAGCAGCACCATGACTTTGCGCACGAACGGGGACAGGGTGTTGTGGAACAGGGTCATGCTGGGAGCGGACATCGGCAGGGTCTCGGTCAAGGGCAATGAACGGGCAGCATAGCGCGTTGCCCGTCAGGCTCAAGCCATTCAGTGCCGTTGCAGCAGACCGCGAAGGGCGAGTGCGGCTGGCACACCCAGACCGATCCAGCTCAAGCCATCCCAGACCCCGTCGCCCAGCAGGGCGGCGAACAACCCCGCCGCACTGAGCAACGCGATCACCAATGGCGTGCTGAAGACTTTCCAGAAATTCGACTGACGCGGTTTCATGCCGAAGCCTCCGCTGTTTCCAGCACCGGTTTCGCGGCCTTGCGCCGCACCACCCACAAGTACACGCCGCTGCCGAGGACGATGATGGTCAGCACATCGAGGGTGGCCCAGAGGATTTTCATCGGCATGCCGCCGTAGTCGCCAAAGTGCAGCGGCTGCGACATGCCCATGGCGTCCATGTACCACGGCCGTTCAGCGACCGCCGTGACCTGCAAGTTGCTGGCGTCGATCAGCACTGGCGTCAGCAAGTGCGAGGTCAGGTGGGTGCCACCCTTCATGAACACCGAGTAGTGGTGCTCGCTGGAAAACCGGGTGCCGGGGAACGCGATGAAGTCCGGTTTCATCCCCGGCGCGACTTCGCCGGCGATATCCAGCAGGCGAGTGGCCGGGGCGAGGTGAGTCAGCGGCGGCGCATCGCGGTAGGGCGCGATCATAGCGTTGAGCGAATCGTTGCGCCAGGCCGCGATGATCAGATCGGCACAGGCGCTGATCACTCCCGTCACACCGACCACCAGCGCCCAGGTCAGGGTCACCACGCCGATCAGGTTGTGCAGATCGAGCCAGCGCAGACGGGTGGATTTGTCCCGGCGCACGGTGCCGAAGTCCAGGCGACGCATGAACGGTAGGTACAACACCGTCCCGGACACGATCGCCACCACGAACAGCACGCCCATGAACGCCAGCAGCAACTTGCCCGGCAAACCGGCAAACATGTCGACGTGCAGGCGCAGGATGAACAGCATCAGGCCACCGTTGGCCGAGGGTGTTTCCAGCGCTTCGCCGGTGCGGGCGTCGAGCATGAAAGTGTGCGAGGAGTTCGGCTCGGTGCCGGCCGTCTTCGCCATGATCGTCAGCACGGTGTTCGGCTCGTCGTCTTCGAAGCCGAAGTACTGCACGACTTCACCGGGGCGATGGGCTTCGGCGGCTTGCACCAGTTGCGCCAGATTCAGGTGCGGCGTATCGGCCGGCATCTCGCGCACCTGGGGTGCGTCACCGAGCAGATGCTCGATCTCGTGATGAAAGATCAGCGGCAGGCCGGTCAGGGCCAGCAGCAGCAAAAACACGGTGCAGATCAGGCTGGTCCAGGTGTGGACGAACGACCAGCGGCGGATTGTTTTACTTTTCATTTCATGACCTTCAAAAACACCAAAGCCGTCCACGAGGGACGGCCTGGTTGCAGGGCCTGTTTCAGCTCAAGCGCTTACCACTTGTAGGTGGCACTGGCGACGACGCTGCGTTGGTCGCCGTAGTAGCAGTAGAAGCTGTCACAGGTGGAAATGTAGTCCTTGTTCAGCAGGTTGGTGGCGTTGAGTGCCAGCGACGCGCCTTTGAGGCTGTTGTCCAGGCGACCGAGGTCGTAATGCACGGCGGCATCGAACACGGTGTAGGCGTCAGCCTTGCCCAGCCAGGTGTTGGCCTTGTCGCCGTAGGTGTTGCCGGTGTAACGCACACCGCCGCCGACGCCGAAGCCGTCGAGCACGCCGCTGTGCCAGGTGTAATCGGTCCACAGCGAGGCTTGCTGGTTCGGCATCAGTTGCAGGCGATTGCCTTTGTCGGCACCGTTCTGCACTTCGGACTTGGCCAGGGTGTAGGCGGCGATGACTTTCAGGTTGTCGGTGACATCGGAGGTGGCTTCCAGCTCCAGGCCTTTGACTTTCACTTCGCCGGTCTGGCTGGTGATCGATACTCCGTTGACGAAGGAGCTTACCGAGACGTTTTTCTGGGTCAGGTCATACACCGCGGCGGACAGCAGGGTCTTGCTGCCGGGCGGCTGGTACTTGATGCCCAGTTCCCACTGCTTGCCTTCGGTCGGCTTGAGCGATTCAGTGGAAGAGGCGTCGGCGCCACTGGTGGGCTGGAAGGATTCGGCGTAGGAAATGTACGGCACGAAACCGGAGTCGAACACGTAGCTGAGTGCCGCGTTGCCGCTGAAGGCCTTGTCGCGGTCGGTGTTGGTGGCGTCGGCCTTGTTGATGAACTTCGTACCGGTGTGCACCCAGTCTTCACGGCCACCGAGGGTCAGGCGCCATTGGTCGAGGGCCATCTGGTCCTGCACGTACAGACCGGTCTGGTAGGTCTTCTGGTCGTAGTCGTAGAAGGCGGTGGAGCGCGCCGGGCGTACGATCGGCTGACCGTAGATCGGGTTGAGCACGTTGGTGGTCAGACCGTCACCGAAGATCGAGGTGTAGTTGGTGTTGCTGCGCTGGTGATCCAGACCCAGCAGCAGCGTGTGGCGGATGTCGCCGGTGGCAAAGTCAGCCTGGAAGTTGTTGTCCACGGCGAACTGGCTGATGTCCTCTTCGACACTGGTGCTGGTGCGGCCGACGTTGCCAGCGTTGTCCACCTGGGTGTACGGATACGAACCCGGGGTCAGGCTCTGGAACGACAGATCCGACTTGGTGTAACGCAGGTTCTGCTTGAACTGCCACACATCGTTCAGGCGATGTTCGAAGGCATAACCGAGCGCGTAGTAGGTGCGGTCGTAGTATTCCCAGTCCGGATCGCCGAGGTTCTTGTGGTGGGAAACCTTGCCGAACGGCATGTCGATCTTGGTGCCCTGCACTGGCAGGAACTGGCTGGTGATGCCGGTATCGTCGCGGGTGAACTGGGTCAGCAGGGTGAACTTGGTGTCGTCGTCGATGTTCCAGGTCAGGCTCGGCGCGATGTTGTAGCGCTTGTTGTCGACGTGATCGATCTGCGTGCCGCTTTCACGTACCACGCCGCTGAGGCCGTAGAGGAACTGACCGGCGTCGTCGATCTTGCCGGTGCTGGCGAAGTTGATCTGACGGTGGTTGTCGCTGCCGTACTGCAACTGGATTTCGCTGCTCTGCACATCGCTTGGACGTCGGCTGACCATGTCCAGCAGGCCGCCCGGCGGGGTCTGGCCGTAAACCGACGAGGCCGGGCCGCGCAGCAGGGCGAGGCGGTCGAGGTTCCAGGTTTCCTGTTTCGGGTTGGCGTACACGCCTTTTGGCAGCGGCAGGCCATCGAGGAACTGGGTCGGTTCGAAGCCACGCACGCGCAGCCAGTCGGAGCGGGTGTCGCTGCCGTAGCTGCTGGCGGTGATGCCCGGCATGTAGCGCACGGCGTCATCGAGGCTGTGGACGCTGCGGTCGTCCATCTGCTGGCGGGTGGCGACGGAGATCGAACGCGGTGCTTCGACCAGCGCGGTGTCGGTCTTGGTGCCGGCGGCGGTGCGAGTGGCGGTGTAGCCTTCGACCGGGCCCCAGGCGCTTTCAGAGTTTTCCACACCGATTACCGAAGTTTCCGGCAGGGCCATCACGCCTTC
This sequence comes from Pseudomonas allokribbensis, assembly GCF_014863605.1. Lineage (NCBI taxonomy): Bacteria > Pseudomonadati > Pseudomonadota > Gammaproteobacteria > Pseudomonadales > Pseudomonadaceae > Pseudomonas > Pseudomonas allokribbensis. The sequence continues at coordinate 5,991,865 of NZ_CP062252.1, read as the reverse complement.
CGGCACCGCGACCAGGGTGTACGTGCCGGTGCTGCTTTGTTCCAGTTGCAGGCCGGTGCCGCGCAGGGCGGCGCTCAGTGCGCCTGCCGCGTCATATTGGCCGTTGACTGGCGCCGACGTCTTGCCCGCCGCCAGCGACGGATTCAGCGAAAGCGTGAGGCCGCCCTGGCTGGCGATCTGGTTCAGGGTGGTGGAGAGCGGCGCGGCCGGCAGGTTGTAGGCGCGAACGCTCGACGCCTGTTCTGCGGCGATCAGTTGGCTGCTGGCCAGCGGGGTGCAGAGGGCAATGGCGACCGCCAGCAAACTGGGGCGCAACAAGGTGTCTAGCGAACGGGACATACGGCGGCTCCTGAATGGAAATATTTCTCAATTGCCTGTGTGCCGGACGAGAATCGAAAAGTGATAGGGCTGGATGAAAATAATTTCCATTAACGCGAAATGGACGGCGTTATGGCAGAGGATCAGGGCTTCGGATCAGCCTTGGCCACGGTGACCCACCACGGCGTATGTTGCTCGATCTGCACCGGCAGGGTCGGGAGCAGGGCGCTCAACGCCTTGTCGGTATCGTGCAGCGGGAAACTGCCGGTGATGCGCAGGTCGGCGACTTCCGGTGTGATGCCCAGATGGCCACGACGATAGCGACCGAGCTCGTGTATCAGGTCTTCCAGGCGAGCGTTGTCCACCACCAGCATGCCGCGGGTCCAGGCATCGGCGCCGGGGTTGAGCGCGACGACTGCGCCCAGCCCGTTATTGCGGATCAGCACCTGCTGGCCTTCGCGCAGGATCTGTTCCTGCGGATCGGATTGCGGATGCGCCGCGACGGCCGACTGCAACACGCTCAGGCGCGTGCCCTGTTCTTCGCGTTTGACCAGAAACCGCGTACCCAGCGCGCGCATGCGGCCTTCGCGGGTTTCGACGATGAACGGTCGTGCATCGCCATGACCGGTCTCGATGAGGATTTCACCTTCCTGCAGCACGATCAGCCGCTGCTTTTCATTGAATCGCACATCCACGGCGCTGTGAGTGTTGAGGTTGATCACGGTGCCGTCCGCCAGCCGTACGGTGCGTTGTTCACCGGTAGCGGTGCGCTGGTCGGCGAGCCAGTAATCCAGCGGCAGATAGTGTTCTGCGGCAAACAGTGACAGGCCGACCACCGCGACAACACTGGCCAGACCGCTGCCGAGCTTGCGCACCCGGCGACGGATGCCTTCGCGCGATTGCAGCAACGCGCTGCGGGCCGGGCCGTTGGCCACGCTGAAACGCTGGTCGAGCATGCCCAACTGACGCCAGGCACGGGCGTGTTCTTCGTTGGCGGCGTGCCATTTGGCGAATTCTTCGCGCTCCAGCGGGCTGCTGGAATCGAGGGTCAATTGCCAGGCTATCGCCGCGTCCAGCACGTGGGCCGAGACCGGTTTGGAACTGGCCGGGTTCATGTCGGCTCACCGTACAGGGCGATGTAGCACTGGCGGATGCCCTGGGCCAGATACTGGCGCACGCGCGGCACCGACACGCCGAGTTTGTCGGCGATCTCGGCATGGGTCAGGCCGTCGAGACGGTTATAAAGGAATGCGGCGCGGGCCTTGGTCGACAATTGGCCGAGCAGACGATCGATAGCTTTGAGGTCTTCGAGGATCAGTTGCTGCTCTTCGACCGACGGCTGCTCGCCTTCGGGGATCAGCATCAACTCAGCGAGATAAGCCTGTTCCAGTGCCGCGCGACGGAAGTAGTCGAACAGCAGACCCTTGGCGATGGCCACCAGAAAGGCTCGGGGTTCGCGGGGCGTCAGCAGTTCCTCGCGACCGAGCAGGCGGACGAAGGTGTCCTGGCTCAGGTCTTCGGCGCGTTGCGGGCAGGCCACGTTGCGCCGCAGCCAGCCCAGCAGCCAGCCGCGATGGTCGCGATACAACGCACCGACGAGCTCACTGTGAGGGCTTTGGGCTGACGACACGAAGGCACCGACTGGGAAATGCTAACTAACGAGAATTGTTCGCGATTGTGGCAGAGGTGGGAATGGTTAGCAATTGGCCACCGGTCGGGTTGTCGGGCGACAACCCGGGGCTCAGAACGAATGCGTCTGCTGGCGGCGCTTCCACTGACTCAGGCGTTGCTGCAAATTCAATGGGCTGTGAATCTGCTGCTGACGTGCCCGGCTGAACAGAATCAACGCCAGTTCCGCCGTGGCCAGTGCGTCGGCGCTGGCATGGTGGCGCTCGAACACTTCGAGCTTGAACCAGTCGATCCACTCGTCCAGCCCAGCCTCGCGGATGTGCGCCTGCGGGCAAACCAGCGGTGCAATGTCGGCGACATCCAGAAACACTTGCTGCAACTTGTGGCCCAGGTGTTCTTTCACCGCCCGGCCCAGCATGTGCTGATCGAACGGCGCATGAAACGCCAGCACCGGGCTGTCGCCAATAAACTCCAGAAGCTCGAGCAGCGCCTCGGCCGGCTCGCTGCCGGCGGCAATCGCGTTCGGTCCCAACCCGTGGATCAAAACACTGGGGCTGAGCTTGAGTTCGCGACATTGCAGGGTGCGTTCGAACTGCTGGCTGAAATCGATGGCGCCGTCCTCGATCACCACCGCGCCAATCGACAGCACCCGATCCTTGTTCAGGTTCAGCCCGGTGGTTTCCAGATCCAGCACCACCCAGCGCTGTTCGCGCAGGCTGCATTCGCTTAGTTCGCCGATTGCCGGCAGTTTCGCCAGGCGTTGTTGTAGATCGTCCGGCAGAACCGGGCTGGCCGGACGCAGCCACGAGAACAGGCTCATAGCTGATACCGCAGGGTCAGGCTGCTTTGCAGGCGCTGGGCCTGACGCAGGGATTCACGCAGGATGCGCCGGTCCAGATGATTGAGGCTGTCGGGATCGACCCGGTTCGAATACGGCAGGTTTTCCCGGGTCTGCAGCTGATGCTGCTGCATGCGTGTCTGCTGGATAAAGTGATAAGCCTCCTCGTACGCGGCGCCATCCAGTCGGTCGATGACTTCTTTCTCCACCAACTGGCGGAAGCGTTCGAGGGTGTTGTTGGCGTCGATGCCATTGGCCAGAGCCAGCAGACGTGCACCGTCGACAAACGGCGTCAGGCCCTGGATCTTCAGGTCCAGCGTGGCTTTCTCGCCGTTCTTGCGGGTTAGCACGAATTCACGGAAACGCCCCACCGGCGGGCGGTTGCGCAAGGCGTTCTCGGCCATCATCCGCTGGAACAAACGATTGTCGCCGACCTGATCGAGAATCCCCCGGCGCAATTGCTCGCAACCCTGTTCGTCGCCCCAGACCACCCGCAGGTCGAAATAGATGCTTGAGCCCAACAGGTTCTCCGGCGTTGCCTCGCGGATGAACGCGGCAAAGCGTCGAGCCCATTCGGCACGGGACAGGCACAGCTGCGGATTGCCGGCCATGACGTTGCCTTTGCACAGAGTGAAGCCGCACTGCGCCAGGCTGTTATTGATCTGCTGGGCGATGGGCAGCAACTTGCCGCGAATCTCCGCCGCATGGGCCGCATCCCGCGCATCGAACAGAATGCCGTTGTCCTGATCGGTGTGCAGGGTCTGCTCACGCCGGCCTTCGCTGCCGAAACACAGCCAACTGAACGGCACGCCGGGGTCGCCTTTCTCCGCGAGCGTCAGTTCGATCACCCGGCACACGGTGTGATCGTTGAGCAGGGTGATGATGTGGGTGATCTGGGTCGACGATGCGCCGTGAGCCAGCATGCGCTCCACCAGTTGGCCGATCTCGCCGCGCAGGGTCACCAGTTGTTCAACCCGCTGGGCGCTGCGGATGGTCCGTGCCAGGTGCACCAGATCGACCCGTTGCAGCGAGAACAGATCACGCTCGGAGACCACGCCGCACAGACGCTGATCCTTGACCAGACAGACGTGGGCGATATGCCGCTCGGTCATCGCGATCGCCGCATCGAAGGCGCTGTGATCCGGCGACAGATAGAACGGCGAGGGCGTCATGTGGCGTTCGATCGGTTCATTGAAGTCGCCGACGCCCGCAGCCACCACATGGCGCAGATCGCGCAGGGTGAAAATCCCCAGTGGCGCCTTGTGCTCATCCACCGCGACGATGCTGCCGACCTGTTGTTCGTGCATCAGCTTCACCGCTTCGCGCAGTGGAGTGGAAGGGCTGCACGTCACCGGATGGCGCATGGCCAATTCGCCCAGGCGAGTGTTCAGCGAGTATTGGGTGCCGAGGGTTTCCACGGCTTTCTGCTGGACTTGCTGGTTGACCTGATCGAGCAGGCTGCTGACCCCGCGCAGGGCGAAGTCGCGGAAGGTGTTGGAGAGGGCGAACAGCTTGATGAACGCCAGTTTGTTCAGTTGCAGGCAGAAGGTGTCTTCGCCGGCCAGATGCTCGGTGCGGGTCGCCCGTTCGCCGAGCAGTGCGGCGAGGGGAAAACACTCGCCGGTGGTGATTTCAAACGTGGTTTCGGTGCCACCCTTGGCCGTGTGCGGCCGCTCGCCGACCACCCGGCCCTGCTTGACGATGTAGAAGTGTTCGACCGGCCCGTCGGCGGGTTTGATGATGCTCTCGCCCTGACCGTAGAAGCGCAGCTGGCATTGCTCCACCAGATAGGCCAGGTGGGCGTGTTCCATCTGATTGAAAGGGGGGAAGCGCTGGAGGAATTGCAAAGTGCCCTGAATGTTCTGCAACACCGCGGTTTTCCCTGCCTGGGTGAAGGCGTCCGCTTTACTCATAACCATTACCGCAGTCTTTTTCGAATTGTTGTTATTGGATCGTTGCAGCCATGGTCGACCCCATCGCGCGGGGTGCCCATTGGACGTAAGTCTAGGTTTGGCGTGCCGTTGGGTAGTTTTCGGATATGCCCTACACAAACAGTCGGAAATTCTCAGGTTAGCCCCTTGGAAAAAAATCCGACGAAGTGCACATTGAAGCTCTGCCCAGCGATGTCTGACCACTGTGCCAGGGGATCGATTTGAAAACGTAGAGAACGCCATGTCCGACCACGATATTTTGAGCGACGCCGAGCGGGAAGCGCTCAGCGCCGTCATGCTGGAACCCGACCTGCCGCCGCAGCGGGTACTGATCGTTGATGACGACAAGGACGCCCGCGAGTTGCTGTCGGAGATCCTGGCACTGGACGGCATTCGTTGCATGACGGCAGCCAGCGGCGAATCCGCGCTGAAGATGATCGAGGAAAAACCTTCCATCGGGCTGGTGATCACGGATCTGCGGATGGGGCATGTCGGCGGTCTCGAGCTGGTCCGCCAGGTGCGCGAGTCGGTACGGGCGGCGATGCCGATCATCATTGTGTCGGGTGATGCCGACGTGAAGGACGCCATCGCGGCGATGCATTTGAGCGTGGTGGATTTTTTGCTCAAGCCGATTGATACCGTCAAATTGCTTGGGCTGGTCAAGCATGAGTTGGGGATCGAGCCCTAGCTAATCCGACGCAAACAAAAAAGCCCTGATCGAAAGATCAGGGCTTTTTCATGTCCGGCATCAGCGCGGGTTACAGGCCATTGGCAGCCTTGAACTCGCGACGGCGACGGTGCAGGACCGGCTCGGTGTAACCGTTCGGCTGTTTGGTGCCCTCGATCACCAGTTCCACCGCCGCCTGGAAGGCGATGTTGCTGTCGAAGTTAGGTGCCAGCGGACGGTACAGCGGGTCGTTGGCGTTCTGACGGTCAACCACCGGCGCCATGCGCTTGAGGCTTTCCATCACTTGCGCTTCAGTGACCACTCCGTGGCGCAGCCAGTTGGCGATGTGCTGGCTGGAGATACGCAGCGTCGCACGGTCTTCCATCAGGCCGACGTCGTTGATGTCCGGCACTTTCGAGCAACCCACGCCCTGGTCGATCCAGCGCACCACGTAACCGAGAATGCCCTGGGCGTTGTTGTCCAGTTCGTTCTTGATCTGCTCCGGGGTCCAGTTCGGGTTGACCGCCAGCGGGATGGTCAGGATGTCATCGACCGAAGCGCGAGCACGTTTGGCCAGCTCGGCCTGACGGGCGAACACGTCGACCTTGTGGTAGTGCAGCGCGTGCAGCGCGGCAGCCGTCGGCGATGGAACCCAGGCGGTATTGGCACCGGCCATCGGGTGAGCGATTTTCTGTTCGAGCATCGCCGCCATCAGGTCGGGCATCGCCCACATGCCTTTACCGATTTGCGCACGACCTTGCAGGCCGGTGCTCAGACCGATATCGACGTTCCAGTTTTCGTAGGCGCCGATCCACTTTTCAGCCTTCATGTCAGCCTTGCGCACCATCGGGCCGGCTTCCATGGAGGTGTGGATTTCGTCGCCGGTGCGGTCGAGGAAACCGGTGTTGATGAACACCACGCGCTCGCTGGCCGCCTGGATACAGGCCTTGAGGTTGACCGTGGTACGGCGTTCCTCGTCCATGATCCCGACTTTCAGGGTGTTGCGCTTGAGGCCCAGCACGTCTTCGATGCGACCGAACAGTTCGTTGGTGAACGCTGCTTCTTCCGGGCCGTGCATCTTCGGTTTGACGATATAGACCGAACCGGTGCGGGTGTTCTTGCGCGAAGTGTTGCCGCTCAGGTTGTGCATCGCCGCCAGGCAAGTCACCAGACCGTCGAGGATGCCTTCCGGCACTTCATTGCCGTGCTTGTCGAGGATCGCGTCGATGGTCATCAGGTGACCGACGTTGCGCACGAACAACAGCGAGCGGCCGTGCAGGGTCAGTTCGCTGCCGTCGACCTTGGTGTAGGTGCGATCCGGGTTCATGGTGCGGGTGAAAGTCTGGCCGCCCTTGGAAACGGATTCCGCGAGGTCGCCCTTCATCAGACCTAGCCAGTTGCGGTAGATCACAACCTTGTCGTCGGCATCGACGGCGGCCACGGAGTCTTCGCAGTCCATGATGGTGGTCAGCGCCGCTTCCATCAGGATGTCTTTGACACCAGCGGGGTCGGTCTGGCCGACCGGGGTGCTGGCATCGATCTGGATTTCGAAATGCAGACCGTTGTTCTTCAGCAGGATCGCGATCGGAGCCGACGCATCGCCCTGGAAACCGATCAGTTGCGCATCGTTGCGCAGTCCGCTGTTGCTGCCGCCCTTGAGGGTGACGACAAGTTTGCCGTCAGCGATCTTGTAACCGGTGGAATCGACGTGGGAGCCGGCGGCCAGTGGCGCCGCTTCGTCGAGGAACGCACGGGCGAAGGCGATGACTTTGTCGCCACGCGCCTTGTTGTAGCCTTTGCCTTTTTCCGCGCCGCCGGCTTCGCTGATGGCGTCGGTGCCATACAGGGCGTCGTACAGCGAACCCCAGCGGGCGTTCGAGGCGTTGAGGGCGAAGCGGGCGTTCATCACCGGGACCACGAGTTGCGGGCCGGCGGTACGGGCGATTTCGTCATCGACGTTTTGCGTCGTTGCCTGGAAATCAGCCGCTTCTGGCAGCAGATAACCGATCTCTTGCAGGAAGGCTTTGTAGGCCACGGCGTCGTGTGGTTGACCGGCACGGCTCTGGTGCCAGCCGTCGATACGGGCCTGGAAGTCATCGCGTTTGGCGAGTAGGGCTTTGTTCTTCGGCGCCAGGTCGTGAATGACCTTGTCGGCGCCTTCCCAGAATTTTTCGGCGGTGAGGCCGGTACCGGGAATGGCTTCGTTGTTCACGAAGTCGAACAGGACTTTGGCGACCTGCAGGCCACCGACTTGAACGTGTTCAGTCATTGCTTGCCTCACTCTGCTCAGCTATTTCGCTTTTCAGCTCTTCAATTTAACAATGAAGCCTCTGGCCATTTAAACCACAAACCCCTCGACCAGTACATGCCATCGCTGGCGGCTGGGCTGGGACCAATCAACGGCTTGGGGCCTTGCTGACGGGGCTTTCAGGGTTGCGAACGTGCCTTGGGCAGACATCGATCCAACGTTATGTAGTGCGCGCTGCGGCATACTACATGATGCATTGCGGTTGTGAAAATCAGACTAATTACGTCGTTCTGCGACCCCATGACGCATTGCGGTCACGGCGCGGAACGGGATGTTCTCAAAAAACCAATGGATTGTTCCAGTTAAATATAAAAAGTTGTACACGATTTGTGATTTCGAGCGTCTGAGGCGTCTGTCGAACGCTTGCCTATACTTGTTTTTCTATAACAAAAGTCATGACAAGAGGGCTGCGCCATGGATCACCTCGTACTCACCGTCTTCGCGCCGGACAAGCCCGGGCAGGTCGAGCGCATCGCCCAATGCATCGCCGAGCACGGTGGCAACTGGCTGGAAAGCCGCATGTCACGGATGGCCGGGCAGTTCGCCGGGATTCTGCGGGTCGGCGTGCCGGCGGAGGCTTACGACGAATTAGTCGATGCCCTACAAGCTTTGTCGGCTCAGGGCATTCGTGTGCTGGTCGCCGAAAGCGGTATTGAACAGGCCTGCACCTGGAAACCGATTGCCATGGAACTGGTGGGCAATGATCGTCCGGGCATCGTGCGCGATATCACCCGGCTGCTGAGCGAGCAGGGTGTGAATCTCGAACGGCTGGTGACCGAAGTGCGCCCGGCGCCGATGAGCAGCGAGCCGTTGTTCCACGCCGAGGCGATTCTGGCGGTGCCGCTGACCCTGTCGCTGGATGTGCTGCAATCGCGCCTGGAAACCCTGGCCGATGACTTGATGGTGGAACTGGTGCTGCGCACCGACCCGTGAAGACGGATCGGGTTATCCAGTTTAAACGTGCACCTGCCTGTGGATAACCTGTAGAGACCGACCGCCAGGCCACGTCCGCCGTGGCTTGGCGAAGATTGATCAAAAAACCGCCAGCATTCAGTGACTTGCGCACAAACGGCGGGGATCACGCTGTGGATAACCTTGGGAAGGAACGATACAGGCCACGAGAACCGTGGCCTGTGGAGGTTTGTGCGTTTTTTGATCAGCTGCGGCGGCGCAGGCTCATCCACGCATCGACGCTGTACACCGCCAGACCGGCCCAGATAAACATGAAGGCGATCAGCGTGCTGGACGACAAGTGCTCACCGAACAGCAGCACTGCCTGCAACAGCACCAGCGTCGGTGCCAGGTATTGCAGGAAGCCGATGGTGGTGTAGGGCAAATGCCGCGTGGCCGCGTTGAAACACACTAACGGCACCAGCGTCACCGGGCCGGCTGCCACCAGCCACCAGGCTTCGGAGGTGGTCCAGAACGCAGCTTGTGCACTGGTGGCGGTCGGATTGAACAGTAGCCACGCGAGGGCGATCGGCACCAGCATCCAGGTTTCCACCACCAGCCCCGGCAGTGCCTTGACCGGCGCCTGCTTGCGGATCAGCCCGTAGAAACCGAAGGTCAGTGCCAGCACCAACGACACCCACGGCAGACTGCCGACCTGCCATACCTGCTGCGCCACGCCGACCGCCGCCAGACCGACCGCCAGCCACTGCATGCGCCGCAGGCGTTCGCCGAGGATCAGCATGCCCAGCAGCACATTCACCAGTGGGTTGATGTAGTAACCCAGACTCGCTTCCAGCATCCGGCCGTTGTTCACCGACCAGACGTAGGTCAGCCAGTTGGCCGCGATCAGGGTGCCGCTGAGCGCGAGAATCGCCAGGCGTTTCGGGTTGTCGCGCAGCTCCTGCCACCAGCCCGGATGCTTCCAGACCATCAGCAACAGCGCGCCGAACAGCGCCGACCACAACACCCGGTGGATGATGATCTCCACCGCCGGCACTTCGGCGATGGCTTTGAAGTAGAGCGGGAACAGGCCCCAGATGATGTAGGCACTCAGGCCCAGAATGTACCCGCGACGCGGGTTGGCGGCTTGCATGCAGAATCCTTGCTTAGGCAGCTAACAAAGCAGCGATTGTACGGGCAGTTGTATAGACGTGTCGTGTCAGAAAAGCTTCAACGGCTCTTCATTCAACGCCGCCAGTTGTTCACGCAATGCCAGTACCTGATCGCCCCAATAGCGTTCCGTGCCGAACCACGGAAAACTGTGAGGAAACGCCGGATCGTCCCAGCGTCGGGCCAGCCAGGCGCTGTAATGCATCAGGCGCAGGGCGCGCAGCGGTTCGATCAGCGCCAGTTCGCGCGGGTCGAAATCGTGGAATTCGTTGTAGCCGTCCATCAATTCCGACAGTTGTCCGAGGCATTCCTGACGATCGCCGGCGAGCATCATCCAGATATCCTGCACGGCCGGGCCCATGCGGCAGTCGTCGAGGTCGACGATGTGGAACATCTCGTCGCGGCACATCATGTTGCCGGGGTGGCAGTCGCCGTGCATGCGGATGTTCTGATGCGGCGTGGCGGCGTAGGCGTCTTCCACGCGCTTGAGCAGGTCGCGGGCGACGGACTCGTAGGCCGGCAACAGGCTTTTGGGGATGAAGTTGCCTTCCAGCAACGTGTTCAGCGAGGCGTGGCCGAAGTTCTGCACGGCCAGCGCTTCGCGATGCTCGAACGGACGTGTTGCGCCGACTGCATGAATGCGCCCTAGCAACTGACCGAGGCGATACAACTGGTCGAGGTTGCCCGGCTCCGGCGCCCGGCCACCGCGACGGGGAAACAGGGTGAAACGGAAACCGGCGTGTTCGTGCAGGGTCTGGCCGTTGTGGATAAGTGGCGCCACCACCGGGATCTCGACGTCGGCCAGTTCGAAGGTGAACTGGTGCTCTTCGAGAATGGCTTCGTTGGTCCAGCGCTGCGGGCGATAGAACTTGGCAATCAGCGGTTCGGAGTCTTCGATGCCGACCTGATAGACGCGGTTTTCGTAACTGTTGAGCGCCAGAATGCGCGCGTCGCTCAGAAAGCCGATGCTTTCGACGGCATCGAGCACGAGGTCTGGGGTGAGGGTTTCAAACGGGTGGGCCATGCTGACTCCTGCGCGCAGCAGGCTGCCGCGTCCGGCCCAGCATGGTAGCGCAGACGGGCTGTCTTGAGGGGGATCGTTCCCGCGCAGAACGCGGGAACGATCTGACCGCTGCCGTATCAGGCGCCGACGATCCCGCCATCCTCACGGGTAATCGCCATCACCGAAGAGCGCGGCTTGCCGTTCGGCAAATGCTCGGGGAAGGTCGAGCCGCCGTTCTCGCCTGGATGCTGGATCCCGACAAACAGGGTTTTCTGATCTGGCGAGAAACTGATCCCGGTGACTTCGCAACCGATCGGCCCGACCATGAACCGGCGAATCTCACCGGTCTTGGGATCGGCGCAGAGCATCTGGTTGTTGCCCATCCCGGCAAAGTCCCCGGCGTTGCTCGAATCACCGTCGGTGAGAATCCACAGTCGGCCGGCCTTGTCGAAACCGAGGCCGTCCGGGCTGTTGAACATGTTCTGCGGGGTGATGTTCGACGAACCGCCCTTCGGCGTACCGGCATGCACGCCCGGGTTGCCGGCCACCACGAACAGATCCCAGGCGAAGGTCTTCGAACCGTGATCGTCGCGGTCGGTGCGCCAGCGCAGAATCTGCCCGTAGACATTTTTCTCGCGCGGGTTCGGGCCGCCCACCGGTTGCCCGTCTTCGCCGCGTTTGGCGTTGTTGGTCAGGGTGCAATAGACCTGGCCGTCTTTCGGGCTGACCACGATCCATTCCGGGCGGTCCATGCGCGTCGCGCCGACGACGCTGGCCGCCAGGCGTGCGTGGATCAGCACTTCGGCCTGATCGGCAAAACCGCTGCTGGCGTCGATGCCGTTCTTGCCGTGGGTCAGTTCGATCCACTGGCCCTGGCCTTTCGGGTGATCGGGGTTGCCGTCGCCCGCGTCGAATTTCGCCACGTACAGGGTGCCGTGATCGAGGATGTCGCGGTTGGCCTTCGCGTTGCGGTGGTTGATGCGGTCGCGGCTGATGAACTTGTAGATGAACTCGCCGCGTTCGTCGTCGCCCATGTACACCACGGCGCGACCGTCGTCGGTCTCGGCTAGGGCCGCGTTTTCATGTTTGAAGCGACCGAGTGCGGTGCGTTTGACCGGGGTCGATTGCGGGTCGAACGGGTCGATTTCCACCACCCAGCCGTGACGGTTGAGCTCGTTCGGGTTCTTCGCCATGTCGAAGCGCGGATCGAACGGATGCCAGTTGATCTCGCGGCTGGCGACCGACACGCCGTAACGTTTCTGCGCCGGGTCGAACTGCTGCTGGGCGTTGCTGCTGCCGAAGCAGTCAGTGAAGTTCTCTTCACAGGTCAGGTAAGTGCCCCACGGCGTTTTGCCGTTGGCGCAATTCTGGAAGGTGCCGAGGACTTTCTTGCCGTGCTTGTCGGCGCTGGTCTTCATCAGCTCATGACCGGCAGCCGGGCCGCTGATGCGCAGCGGCGAGTTGCCGTGGATGCGGCGGTTGTAGCGCGAGCCCTGAACGAACTGCCACTGACCGTTCTTGCGCGCCACTTCGATCACCGACACACCTTCGCAGGCCAGGGCCTTGCGTACGTCTTCCGCCGATTGCGGCTGGCCGCCATGGGGGTAGAGGTAGCGATAGTTGGTGTATTCGTTGTTGATCGCCATCAGGGCGCGATTCTTGTCGTCCGGGAAGGCGAACAGGCTCATGCCGTCGTTGTTGTCGCCGAACTGCACTTCCTGTGCAGCCGCAGTGCCGTTGCCGCTCGGGTCGAAGGCCGGGCCGTTCTTGTGCAGGGGCTGACCCCAACTGATCAGCACCGACGACTTGTAGCCCTTGGGCAGGCTGATGACGTCGGTGGTGGCGGCCGGAATGCTGTCGAAGCCGAGCAGGCGGCTGTTGCCGGCGCTGACACCGGTGGCCAGCGCGCTGCGGCTCAACAGGCTGCCGCCGAGGAACATCGCTGCGCCGCACAGTGCGCCGGCGCCGATGAAACCGCGACGGCTCATGCCGACCATTTTTTCCAGGTCAGTGGATTGGTTTTCTTCTAATAGGCTCACATCAGGCTCCCTGCTTGGTTTTGGCAGCCACCTTAATGAGAGGCGATGACGCTTTTGTTGCAGGAACCCGCGCTAAAGCGGTGTGCCGATCAGCACATTGGACGGCGAGAACTGCACTTGCACCGGTTGTTCGACGGTCAGTCCGTGGGTGCGCAGGTGCAACGGCTCAGCCAGGGCGCAGAGTGTCTGGCCATTGGGCAGGGCGACGCGTACTTCGCTGGGGCCGTCTTCGGCATCGAGAATGGCTTCGAGGGTACCGCTCAGAAGATTGTGACCAGATGTTGCAGCCTGTTCTCGCCCCAGCAACTCCAGCCAGCCGGCCTTGATCAGTGCCACCACTTCGGTGCCCGGTTGCAGCTCCAGATGCACGGTGCTGTCGTGGGTGATCTGCGCATCGATGCACAGGCCTTCGGCCAGTTCGAGACGGATCAGGTCATTGCGGCCCTGATGCTCGATGCTGATGACTTTGCCGTGCAATTGATTGCGGGCACTGGTCCGGAGCATCAAGCGGCCCAGCAGATCCAGATCGCTGGCGTCTTCGGCAGCTTCCAGTACCTGCGCCTGCAAGGCTTGCAGCTTCTGATAAAGACGCAGCACCCGTTCGCCTTCGCTGGACAGTCTGGCGCCACCGCCGCCCTTGCCGCCGACAGCCCGCTCGACCAGCGGCTTTTGCGCGAGATTGTTCAGCTCATCGATAGCGTCCCACGCCGCCTTGTAACTCAGGCCCGCGCTTTTGGCGGCGCGGGTGATCGAGCCCTGTTCGGCAATGTGTTGCAGCAGGGCGATGCGCTGCGGGCGGCGGACGATGTGCTGGGACAACAGGGAAGGCAAGGACATGTCGGGTGCTTTGTGCTGGGTTGATGGTGGAGGAAGTTGGCCGCTTGGCGCGTGTGAGTCAAGCCGCGTCGCCAGGTTTCGGTGTTCGGGCCAGGCAGTAGACGTCGACCCGCGTGGCGCCCGCGTCCACCAGCAGCCGGGCCAGTGCCTGGGCGGTGGCGCCGGTGGTCAGCACATCATCCACCAAGGCCAGATGCCGACCTTGTATGTGGGCGTCTGGCAAAAGTTCGAAGGCATTGCGCAGATTGCGTTTGCGCGCCTTGGCATCGAGTGCCTGCTGGGCGCTGGTGTCCTGAATTCGGCGCAGGATATTTTCTTCACAGCGCAGATCCAGTTGCTTGCCGAGCCACCGCGCCAGCATTGCCGCCTGATTGAATCCGCGCTGCCGCAGACGTTTGTTCGCCAACGGTACCGGTAACAAGGCGTCCGGGCGTGGCAGGCCTTCATCGAAGCGATGTTGCAGGAATTGCCCGAGAACATCGCCGAGCAGGCGGCCAAACGGCCATTTCGCATTGTGCTTGAAGCGGGTGATCAGGCTGTCCACCGGGAAGCCGTAGGACCAGGGCACCGCCACGTGTTCGAAGGCGGGCGGATCCTTCAGGCAGCCGCCGCACGTCAGGCCCGCAGCGGGCAGCGGCAAGGCACATGTCACGCATTGATCACCCAGCCAGGGCAGTTCGGTTTCGCAGGCCACGCAGAGGGGTGTTTCGGTTTCCGCCGGCTCATCGCACAGTAAACAGTGCTGGTTGTTATTTAACCAGATGTAAACCGGTCTATCTTGATGTGGTTGACAGTGCATGGCTCTTCCTTAAATATGCCGAACATCCGTGTCGTGCCTGTGGGTATTCCGTTTCCCCAGGCGCCAGCCAAGCATAACCAAGGAATCGCCCATGAGCGCCAGCACCACTGCCACCCTGCGTCACGACTGGTCTTTGGCCGAAGTCAAAGCACTCTTCGTTCAGCCATTCAACGACTTGCTGTTCCAGGCGCAGACGGTGCACCGCGCGCATTTCGACGCCAACCGCGTCCAGGTTTCCACCCTGCTGTCGATCAAGACCGGCGCCTGCCCGGAAGATTGCAAATACTGTCCGCAGTCCGGTCACTACAACACCGGCCTGGAAAAAGAAAAGCTGATGGAAGTGCAGAAAGTCCTCGAAGAGGCTGCCCGCGCCAAGGCCATCGGCTCGACCCGTTTCTGCATGGGCGCGGCGTGGAAGCATCCGTCGGCCAAGGACATGCCCTACGTGTTGAAGATGGTCGAAGGCGTGAAGGCCATGGGCCTTGAAACCTGCATGACCCTCGGTCGCCTCGATCAGGATCAGACCGAAGCACTGGCCAAGGCCGGGCTCGACTACTACAACCACAACCTGGACACCTCGCCGGAGTTCTACGGCAGCATCATCACTACCCGCACCTACAGCGAGCGTCTGCAGACCCTGGCCTACGTGCGCGATGCCGGCATGAAAATCTGCTCCGGCGGCATCCTCGGCATGGGCGAGTCCCTCGATGACCGCGCGAACCTGCTGATCCAGTTGGCCAACCTGCCGGAGCATCCGGAGTCGGTGCCGATCAACATGCTGGTGAAAGTCGCCGGCACGCCGCTGGAAAACGCTGACGACGTCGATCCGTTCGACTTCATCCGCATGCTCGCCGTGGCGCGGATCCTGATGCCGCAATCCCATGTGCGTCTGTCCGCCGGCCGTGAAGCGATGAACGAGCAGATGCAGGCCCTGGCGTTCTTCGCCGGCGCCAACTCGATTTTCTATGGCGACAAACTGCTGACCACCGCCAACCCGCAGGCCGACAAGGACATGCAGCTGTTTGCGCGTCTGGGCATTCAGCCGGAAGCCCGCGAAGAACACGCCGATGAAGTGCATCAGGCCGCCATCGAGCAGGCGCTGGTGGAGCAGAAGAGCAGCGAGCAGTTCTACAACGCGGCAGTCTGATCGTCCGTTCTTTCAGGCGCTGCCTCGGGCAGCGCCTGCTGATTCATTTGCCACCCGTGAGGCTTGCATGTCTTTCGATCTCGCCGCACGCCTTACTGCCCGTCGTGCCGAAAATCTCTATCGTCAGCGACCGCTGCTTGAAAGCCCCCAGGGGCCGCAAGTGGTGGTCGACGGTCAGCCATTGCTGGCGTTCTGCAACAACGATTACTTGGGCCTGGCCAATCATCCGCAAGTGATCGAAGCCTGGCGCGCCGGTGCCTCGAAGTGGGGCGTCGGCGGCGGTGCTTCGCATCTGGTGATCGGCCACAGCGGCCCGCATCACGCGCTGGAAGAAGCTCTGGCCGACCTCACCGGACGGCCACGTGCGCTGTTGTTCACCACCGGCTACATGGCCAACCTCGGCGCGGTCACGGCGCTGGTCGGGCAGGGCGATACGGTGCTGGAGGACCGGCTCAATCATGCGTCGTTGCTGGATGCCGGATTGTTGTCCGGCGCGCGGTTCAATCGCTATCTGCATAACGACGCCGAAAGCCTCGCCAAACGTCTGGAGAAAGCCACCGGCAATACGCTGGTGGTCACCGACGGCGTGTTCAGCATGGACGGTGATCTCGCCGACCTGCCGGCGCTGGCCCGCGAAGCCAAGGCCAAAGGCGCGTGGCTGATGGTCGATGACGCCCACGGTTTCGGTCCTCTGGGCGCGAACGGTGGCGGGATCGTCGAGCATTTCGGCTTGAGCCAGGATGACGTGCCGGTGCTGGTCGGCACCCTTGGCAAAGCGTTCGGCACGGCGGGCGCGTTTGTCGCTGGCAGTGAAGAGCTGATCGAAAGCCTGATCCAGTTCGCCCGTCCGTACATCTACACCACCAGCCAGCCACCGGCGTTGGCCTGCGCAACCTTGAAAAGTCTGGAACTGCTGCGCAGCGAACACTGGCGTCGCGAGCATTTGCAGACGCTGATCCGCCAGTTCCGCCACGGCGCCGAACAGATCGGTCTGGAGCTGATGGACAGCTTCACGCCGATTCAGCCGATCATGATTGGCGATGCCGGCCGCGCCGTGCGTTTGTCGCAGATGCTGCGCGAGCGTGGGTTGATGGTCACCGCGATCCGCCCGCCGACTGTGCCCGCCGGCAGTGCTCGGCTGCGGGTCACGCTGACCGCCGCCCACAGCGAGGCGCAGGTGCAACTATTGTTAGAAGGACTGGCCGATTGCTTTGCCCAACTGAAGTCGGAGCCAAGCCATGCGTGATCGTCTGATTCTGCTCCCCGGCTGGGGCCTCGGTGTTTCCCCGCTGGAACCCTTGGCGGCTGCGCTGCGTGGGCTCGACGAACACCTGACGGTCGAAATCGAACCGTTGCCGGAGCTGGAATCCAGCGATCCTGCGGATTGGCTCGACGAACTCGATGAGCGCATTCCCCAGGACGTCTGGCTGGGTGGCTGGTCGCTGGGCGGCATGCTGGCTTCTGAGCTGGCGGCGCGGCGTGGTGAACATTGCTGCGGCTTGCTGACGCTGGCGAGCAATCCTTCTTTTGTTGCCCATGACCAGTGGCCGAGCGCGATGCCGGGGGAAACCTTCGATGCATTTCTGGCCGGTTGCAGTGCTGATCCGCGTCAGACCCTCAAGCGTTTTTCGTTGCTGTGCGCTCAGGGTGCGCAAGACTCTCGCGGCTTGTCGCGACTGTTGCTGGGCGGCGCGCCAAACACTTCACCGGCGGCATTGATGGCTGGTCTGGAGTTGTTGGCGCAGATCGATACGCGCAATGCCTTGCAGGTGTTTCGAGGCCCGCAATTGCATCTGTTTGCCGGGCTGGACGGGCTGGTGCCGGCGGAAGCCGCGGGCGAGTTGTTCGCCTTGCTGGCGGATGTCGAGGTCGGGCTGATCGAGCAGGCCAGCCATGCGTTTCTTCTGGAAGACCCCCACGGAGTGGCCGGTGCGATCCAGGCGTTTTTAAGTGAGTGTGGTGATGACTGATTTGTCTCTTGCTGCGCTGCCCGGCGGCTTGCCTGACAAGCGCCAGGTAGCGGCTTCCTTTTCCCGCGCAGCGGCCAGCTACGACAGCGTCGCCGAGTTGCAGCGTGATGTCGGCACGCAGTTGCTGAATCGTCTGCCGGTGGGTCTTCTGCCGTCGCGCTGGCTGGATCTGGGCTGCGGCACTGGCTATTTCACCCGGGCGCTGGCCGAACGTTTTGCTTGTAATGAAGGGCTGGCGCTGGACATCGCCGAGGGCATGCTCAATCACGCCCGGCCATTGGGCGGGGCCGCGCACTTTATTGCTGGCGATGCTGAGCGTCTGCCGTTGCAGAAGTCGACCTGCGATCTGATCTTCTCCAGCCTCGCCGTGCAGTGGTGCGCAGACTTCGAATCGGTACTCGGCGAAGCCTTCCGGGTGCTGAAACCGGGGGGGATTTTTGCGTTTGCTAGTCTTTGTGTAGGGACGCTGTACGAATTGCGCGACAGTTGGCGTCAGGTCGATGGCCTGGTGCACGTCAACCGTTTCCGCGAGTTCGCCCGGTACGAGCAATTGTGTGCGGCCAGTGGTCTGCGCACGGTCAGTCTGGAGAACCGGCCACATGTGCTGCATTACCCGGATGTGCGCAGCCTGACGCACGAACTCAAGGCGCTGGGCGCGCATAACCTGAACCCCGGTCGGCCGGGCGGATTGACCGGTCGGGCGCGGATTCTGGGGCTGGTCGAAGCCTACGAGCAGTTCCGTCAGCCGCAGGGCTTGCCGGCGACTTATCAGGTGGTCTACGCCGTGTTGGAGAAACCCGTATGAGCGCAGCCTATTTCATCACCGGAACCGACACTGACGTCGGCAAGACGACGGTCGCCGCCGGGTTGCTGCATGCCGCCCGATCGGCAGGGTTGAGTACGGCGGCGGGCAAGCCGGTGGCGTCCGGTTGTGTCGTGACGCCCAGAGGTCTGCGCAACTCCGATGCCTTGGCGCTGCAGGCCGAATGCTCGTTGCCGCTGACTTATCAACAGGTCAATCCGGTGGCGTTCGAGCCGGCCATCGCGCCGCATCTGGCGGCCCGTGAGGCAGGCGTGGCGTTGACCGTGCAATCGCTGCTGGCGCCGATGCGCGAGATTCTGGCCATGAACGCCGACTTCACATTGATTGAAGGCGCGGGCGGGTGGCGGGTGCCGTTGGCAGATCAGGACAATCTGTCGGACCTGGCCATTGCGCTGAATCTGCCGGTGATTCTGGTGGTCGGCGTGCGTCTGGGTTGTATCAGCCATGCGTTGCTGACGGCCGAGGCAATTGCCCGTGACGGGCTGCAACTGGCCGGTTGGGTAGCGAACATCATTGATCCGAAGACCTCGCGGCTGGAAGAAAACCTGGCGACACTGGCCGAGCGTATTCCGGCGCCGTGTCTGGGGCGGGTGCCGAAACTCAAGGCGGTCAGCGCCGAGGCGGTCGCCGATCACTTGCAACTGGATCTGCTCGACTGATTTTGACTATGGGAAGGCACTGTGCCATTAGTGTTTTTGACGGGTGTTTTTCTGACGCCTCTGGTTCAATGGCACCCATTGATCCTTCCCAAGGATGAGAGCTCCCATGGAAATCTCCGGAAACACAGCTTTTTATGCAGGTCTGAGCAGCATTCAGACCGGGCAGAACCGTGTCGATCAGGCGGCCAGCCAGATCGCCAACAACACCATTGAGCGCTCGGTCACCAGTCAGTCTTCCGAGGCACAGATCGATCGCCTGCGCGGTGTGGATCGCAGCCAGCAAATGGATCCGGGCAGCGCCATGGCCGAGATGGCCCAGGGCAAGTTTCAAGTGGAGCTGGGCACGAAAGTCGCCAAGGCTTCCGATGAAATGCTCGGTACGATCATCGATACGTTCGCCTGATTTTCTGATATCCGCTTTGCCAGACGCCGCGACTGTTCGCGGCGTTTTTCGTTGTAAGTCCTTCTCCCTCAACTAATCTTTTTTCATTGCACATGGCTCGCCCGGGCGCATGTCGCGGTGCTGTGTCCGGTGTTCGAAAAATGTGATGACGAATGGCAAAAGATCGACGCTTGACAAGATTTCGGCGTAAACGTATGTTTCAAACAACTGTTTGACCGTCACAACAAATCAATGCGGTCGTTCATTCCCGGTTACATCAGCAGAGGTTTATCGCTATGCCTGACTACAAGGCCCCCTTGCGTGATATTCGCTTCGTTCGTGACGAACTGCTCGGCTACGAAGCGCACTATCAGAGCCTTCCAGCGTGCGCAGACGCAACGCCGGACATGGTTGACGCCATTCTCGAAGAGGGCGCCAAGTTTTGTGAGCAGGTGCTGGCACCGCTGAACCGCGTGGGCGACATCGAAGGTTGCACCTGGAGCGAGTCCGGCGTGAAAACCCCGACCGGCTTCAAAGAGGCCTACAAGCAATTCGTCGAAGGCGGCTGGCCAAGCCTGGCCCATGACGTCGAGCACGGTGGTCAGGGTCTGCCTGAGTCGCTGGGCCTGGCTGTCAGCGAAATGGTCGGCGAAGCCAACTGGTCGTGGGGCATGTACCCGGGCCTGTCGCATGGCGCGATGAACACCATCTCCGAGCACGGTACTCCAGAGCAGCAAGAAGCCTATCTGACCAAACTGGTCTCCGGCGAATGGACCGGCACCATGTGCCTGACCGAGCCGCACTGCGGCACCGACCTGGGCATGCTGCGCACCAAGGCCGAACCTCAGGCCGACGGTTCCTACAAAGTCTCCGGCACCAAGATCTTCATCTCGGCCGGTGAACACGACATGGCCGACAACATCGTCCACATCGTACTGGCCCGCCTGCCGGATGCACCGGCTGGCACCAAAGGCATTTCCCTGTTCATCGTTCCGAAGTTCATGCCGAATGCCGATGGCACTGTTGGCGCTCGCAACGCTGTG
The DNA here is from genome assembly GCF_014863605.1 of Pseudomonas allokribbensis. NCBI lineage: Bacteria > Pseudomonadati > Pseudomonadota > Gammaproteobacteria > Pseudomonadales > Pseudomonadaceae > Pseudomonas > Pseudomonas allokribbensis. Next base: position 5,971,411 of record NZ_CP062252.1, on the reverse strand, counting down.
AGCTGCGGCTCGCTGGAACACAAGATGGGCATCCACGGCAACGCCACTTGCGTGATGAACTTCGACGGCGCGACCGGTTTCCTGATCGGCCCGGCGAACAAAGGCCTGAACTGCATGTTCACCTTCATGAACACCGCACGTCTGGGCACCGCGCTGCAAGGCCTGGCCCACGCCGAAATCGGCTTCCAGGGCGGCCTGAAATACGCTCGCGATCGCCTGCAAATGCGCTCCCTGACTGGCCCGAAAGCGCCAGAAAAAGCGGCTGACCCGATCATCGTTCACCCTGACGTACGCCGCATGCTGTTGACCATGAAGGCATTCGCCGAAGGCAACCGTGCGATGGTGTACTTCACCGCCAAACAGGTCGACATCGTCAAATACGGCGTGGACGAAGAAGAGAAGAAGAAAGCCGACGCACTGCTGGCCTTCATGACCCCAATCGCCAAGGCGTTCATGACCGAAGTCGGTTTCGAATCCGCCAACCACGGCGTACAGATCTACGGCGGCCACGGCTTCATCGCCGAGTGGGGCATGGAGCAGAACGTTCGCGACAGCCGCATCTCGATGCTGTACGAAGGCACCACCGGTATCCAGGCACTCGACCTGCTGGGACGTAAAGTGCTGATGACTCAAGGCGAGGCTCTGAAAGGCTTCACCAAGATCGTCCACAAGTTCTGCCAGAACAACGAAGGCAACGAAGCCGTTAAAGAATTCGTCGCACCGTTGGCTGCACTGAACAAAGAGTGGGGCGAGCTGACCATGAAGGTCGGTATGGCTGCCATGAAAGATCGCGAAGAAGTCGGCGCGGCCTCCGTGGACTACCTGATGTACTCCGGTTACGCCTGCCTGGCTTACTTCTGGGCTGACATGGCGCGTCTGGCTGCTGAAAAACTGGCTGCCGGTACCACCGACGAGGCCTTCTACACCGCCAAGCTGCAAACCGCGCGCTTCTACTTCCAGCGCATCCTGCCGCGTACCCGTACGCACGTGGCAACCATGCTGTCGGGCGCAAACAACCTGATGGACATGAAAGAAGAGAACTTCTCGCTGGGCTACTAAGCCTTAACGCGGTCGTTCTGAAAACCGCTGCTCCTTCGGGGGCAGCGGTTTTTTTTGTGCCCGGATTTCCCCAATCCCGGGGCTGATTCCCCAGCATTGATGACGGCTTTGCTCAGCCGAACCCCTGCGCTTATTGATTCAAGATGTTTCCAGAAGGGTGGCCAATTAATTGCACTGTCCGAATTACCGGTGCTAACGAGAACTGCCTGCTCAAAGAAGCATGACGCCCGGCACTTAACAACAACAGTCAGGGTGAAGCCTATGAACATCAGTCGACTCGCTCGTTTGACCTTCTGGTTACCCATCGCGCTGTCAGTCCACAGCGCATGGGCCGCCGACCCCGCCGAAGTCGATCCCCCGGTGCCGGAAGTCCCGTCGCTGCAATCGTTGCGCGGGATGGTGCCTCCCGATCCGTCCGGGACCGAAGGCGGACGCAAGGTCGACCTGATGACCGACTACGTGCTCAATCGTTCGGCTGCGATCCTGTTGGGCAAGGCGTTGTTCTGGGACATGGAGATCGGCAGCGACGGTGCCACAGCGTGCGCATCCTGCCACTACCATGCCGGCGTCGATCATCGCATCACCAACCAGCTCAACCCCGGCCAGGCCAACACCAACACCAACGCCAACGTCGCGTCGATTTTCAACAAGCCGTTTGTGGCTTCCGACATTCCCGGCGACGTGGCGACCTACGCCACGTTGTCCGGTGGCAAGGGTGGCCCGAACTACACGCTGAAAAAAAACGACTTCCCGACCCACGTGCTGAGCAATCCACTGGAGCGCAACTCGCCGATCGTTTACTCGACCGACGATGTGGTCGGTTCCCAAGGCGTGTTCGACGCCAACTTCGTCAAACCCAACCAGCCACGGTTCGACAAATGCACCCAGCAGCCGGACGGCCTGTTCCAGGTCGGCGGCATCAACGTACGGCGCAGCACCGGTCGCAACGCGCCGTCGGTGATCAACGCCGCGTTCAACGTGCGCAACTTCTGGGACGGTCGGGCCAACAACGTGTTCAACGGATTTTCGCCCTTCGGCAATCGCGACCCGGATGCGGGGATCTACGTGACCAGCGAACGCAGCACGGTCGCTACCAAAGTCAGGCTGGCGCTCAACGATGCGTCTGCCGCCTCGCAAGCCGTCGGCCCGCCCGGCAGCCCGGTGGAAATGTCCTGCGGCGGTCGCACCTTCGCCGACATCGGTCGCAGGATGCTGGACACCCTGATGCTCAAGCAGCAGCGGATTTCTTCCAGTGATTCGGTGCTGGGGCCAGTGTCCGGCGCGCGCCGGCCGACTTATCGCGAACTGATCAAGAATGCCTTCCAGCCCCGGTTGTGGAACGCCACGCAAAACGTCTCGGTGGGCGGCGCGCCGTACACCCAGATGGAGGCCAACTTCCCGCTGTTCTTCGGCCTGGCGATTCAGATGTACGAAGCCACGCTGGTCTCCGATCAGGCGCCGATTGATGCCTATCTGCAAGGCGACCACACCGCCATGAACGCGCAGCAGGTCGAGGGGATGAACCTGTTCCTCGGCAAAGGCAAATGCGTCAATTGCCACGGCGGCGCGGAGCTGACCAACGCGGCCAGCCGCTTGTTGATGCACCCACGTGAGCGTATCGAGCGCATGGTGATGGCTGACAACCTGACCACCCTTTATGACAACGGTTTCTACAACACCGGTGTGCGTCCGACTTCCGAAGATCTGGCCCTCGGTGGCGCGGATGCCTGGGGCAATCCGTGGTCGTTCACCCGTCAGTACAACACCGTGTTGCAGGGCGGCCGCTCGGTCGACCCACTGGATGTCGACGTGTGCACCTTCGAAGCGCCGCTGAGTGCAGCTATTCCGTGCGACGCCACGCTCAAGCCTAATGTCGGGTTCCGCGATTCGGTCGATGGCGCGTTCAAGACGCCGACCCTGCGCAACATCGCCCTGACCGGCCCGTACTTCCACAACGGCAGTCGCGCCACGCTCAAGCAGGTCATGGAGTTCTACAACCGTGGCGGTGACCGGCGTGGTGAGGACGCCAACAACACCAGCGGTTTCGAGCACCCGGCGGTGAATCAGCACAACACCTCCAACCTCGATCCGGATATGACGGCGCTGAACCTGACGCCTGACGAAATCGACGCGTTGGTGAAATTCATGGAAGTCGGACTGACCGATCCGCGCGTTGCCTGGGAACGGGCGCCTTTCGATCACCCGTCGCTGGTGATCCCGCAGGGCCATATCGGGGATGAAAACGCCGTGACCCAGCGCCCGGCCAGTCCGAAAGTCACGACTCGTCAGGCAACGGATGCATCGCTCAATCTCAAGCCTTATGGCGCTGAAGGTCGGCCGGCGGCGGAGGGGCCGTTGCAGCCGTTCTACAACGATCTTTGAGTAGAAATGATCGTCATGGCCATCAAGCATGATGGCCATGACGAAAGTTTCATGCTTCTCAGGCAAAAAACCTTGATTGAAGGCTCAGAAACCGAGGGATTCGGCCGTTAAAGAGACAGCCTGTGATCTGGATCACATTGTGTGTGCTTAACTGGCCACATTGCAGGCACAATGCCATCTCTTTGCCAAGACGGTCGGAGCTTTACCCTTGCCGCGTTCTTCCGCTGTACGTTTCAGTCATTTCATACCTTCACTGCTGTTGTTGCTTGCGGGGTTGGCGGCTGCGTACGTCAAAGACCTCAACGTGTTCTTCACCTCGCTGTTCAACGTGCTGCCAACCCTGGTGCTGTTGCTGGGCGGGTCGTATTGCGCGGTTTACCGACGCCAGCGCGAACTGTTTCTGATGGTCACGGTGTACATCGCCTACTTTTTGCTCGATACCCAGACCGACTATTACCGTGACAACGGCAAGGTGCGCGAAGACGCGGCCGTGGTGTTCCATCTGGTCTGCCTGCTGTTGCCCTTGTTGTTCGGACTGTTCGCCGCGTGGCAGGAGCGCACGCACCTGTTCCAGGATATGGTGGCGCGGTTTGCCGTACTGCTGGCGTTTGGCAGCGTGGCGCTGGGGTTGGAGCAAAGTTATCCGCAGGCGTTGCTGATGTGGCTTTCCGAGATTCGCTGGCCGGCGCTGCACGGCGCGTGGATGAGCCTGATCCAGATGTCCTATCCGGTGTTCCTCTCGGCGTTCCTGTTGCTGGCCTGGCAGTACTGGCGCAACCCGCGTCCACTGCACGCGGCGCAACTGGTGGGGTTGCTCGGGGTGTTCTGGATGCTGCCGAAAACCTTCATCCTGCCGTTCACCCTGAACATCATGTGCAGCCAGGTGATGCTGATGATTGCGGCGGCCGTAGCGCACGAGGCTTACCAAATGGCCTTCCGCGACGAACTCACCGGCCTGCCGGGCCGTCGCGCACTCAACGAGCGTATGCAGCGTCTGGGGCGCAACTATGTGCTGGCGATGAGCGACGTCGATCATTTCAAGAAATTCAACGACACCCACGGTCACGACGTGGGTGACCAGGTCCTGCGACTGGTGGCCAGCAAGCTGTCCAAAATCAGCGGTGGCGGTAGGGCGTATCGCTACGGGGGTGAGGAATTCGCCCTGGTGTTTGCGGGCAAGACCCTTGAAGAGTGCATGCCGCACCTGGAAGTCATCCGCGAGTCGATCGCGTCCTACAACATCCAGTTGCGCAATCAGGAAAACCGCCCGCAGGACGACCAGCAGGGTCGCCAGCGTCGTGCCGGTTCCGGTGCGTCCAGTGTGTCCGTGACGGTGAGCATCGGCGTCGCCGAGCGTGTGGAGCAGCGCAACCCGGAGCAAGTGCTCAAATCCGCCGACGAAGCGCTCTATGCCGCCAAAGGGGCAGGTCGAAACTGCGTGATGGCGTTCGGTCAGAACCGTCGTGGCGCGGTGCGCATGGACAGCGCCGCAGGTTGAGTGATGACGGCGCATTCAGCGTCTGGACAGTGATTGTGGGGCAGGGTGGCCGGCAGTAGGTTGGAGAAATCTGCTGAAGGAGAAGCCACCATGCCCGAGTACAAAGCTCCCCTGCGCGACATGCGCTTTCTGATCGACCACGTCTTCGACTTTCACACCCAGTACGCGGCCCTCGGCGCCCACGACGCCAGCCCGGACATGGTCAACGCGATCCTCGACGAAGGCGCGAAGTTCTGTGAGAACGTTCTGGCACCGCTCAATCGCAGCGGTGACGAAGAGGGCTGCCAATTCGACAACGGCGTGGTGACAACGCCTACAGGCTTCAAGCAGGCCTTCGCACAATACGTGGAAGGTGGCTGGCACGGTCTGGCGGCAGACCCGACCTACGGCGGTCAGGGCCTGCCGAGTTCGCTGGGGCTGGTGATCAGCGAAATGGTCGCCTCCAGCAACACTTCCTGGGGCATGTACCCGGGCCTGACCCACGGCGCCATGTCGGCGATCCACGCCCACGGCACCGAGGAACAGAAAAACACCTATCTGCGCAAACTCACTGCGGGCCAGTGGACCGGAACCATGTGCCTGACCGAAGCCCATTGCGGCACCGACCTGGGCATCATCAAGACCCGCGCCGTGCCTCAGGCCGACGGTAGTTACGCGGTCACCGGCAGCAAGATTTTCATCTCCGCCGGCGAGCACGACATGAGCGACAACATCATTCATCTGGTGTTGGCCAAACTGCCGGACGCGCCGGCCGGGACCAAGGGGATTTCGCTGTTCATCGTGCCGAAATTCCTGCCGGATACAGCCGGTGAGGCGGGGGAACGCAACGGCGTTTCCTGCGGTTCGATCGAGCACAAGATGGGCATCAAGGCTTCGGCCACTTGCGTGCTGAACTTCGATGACGCCAAAGGCTTCCTGATCGGCGAGCCGAACAAAGGCCTGAATTGCATGTTCACCATGATGAACCATGCGCGCCTCGGCACCGGGATGCAGGGCCTTTGTCTGGGCGAGGCGAGTTTCCAGGGCGCAATCAAATACGCCAACGACCGTCTGCAGATGCGCGCCCTGACTGGCGCCAAAGCCCCGGACAAACCGGCGGATCCGATCATCGTCCACCCGGACGTGCGACGCATGCTGCTGACCATGAAAGCCTTCAATGAAGGCAACCGCGCGCTGACCTATTTCACCGCGCAGATGCTCGATGTCGCGCACCTGAGCCCGGACGCCGACGCGCGTCAGGACGCTGAAGATCTGTTGGCGTTCCTGACCCCGATCTGCAAGGCGTTCATGACCGACACCGGTCTGGAGGTGACCAACCACGGCATGCAGGTGTTCGGCGGCCACGGTTTTATCCGCGAGTGGGGCATGGAGCAACTGGTTCGCGATTGCCGGATCGCGCCGATCTACGAGGGCACCAACGGCATTCAAGCACTGGATCTGCTGGGGCGCAAAGTCCTCGGCAGCCAAGGCAAGCTGCTGCGCAACTTCACCAAGATCGTCCACAAGTTCTGCGCCGCCAACGCCGGGCATGCGCATCTGGGCGGGTTTGTGGCGCAACTCGACAGCCTTAATCAGCAGTGGAGCGAACTGACCATGCAGGTCGGTATGGCGGCGATGAAGAATCCGGATGAAGTTGGCGCCGCGTCGGTGGATTACCTGATGTACAGCGGTTACATCGTCCTCGGCTATCTGTGGTTGCGCATGGCGCTGGTCGCCCAGACACAGCTGGAGTCGGGCGAAGGTGATGGCGATTTCTGTCAGGGCAAACTGGCCACGTGCGAGTTTTACTTCAAGCGGTTGTTGCCACGTACTGCGGCGCATCGCGCGGCGATTGAGGCGGGCAGTGATTGCCTGATGAAATTGCCGGCGCAGTTGTTCTCGCTGTAACACGCCCCTGTTAAACAAAAGAGCCCGCTGATTGCGGGCTTCTTTATGGGTGCTATCTAGTGACTAAAAATAACAAAACAGTCATGGCCTGACCCTATGTGTCGCAAAAGTTGTTGGGTTACACTCCAGCTCAACGAAATCACCTTTCCACGAATCACCTGTTTAGATCTTTGCGAGGTTTGCCATGGCTGACTACAAAGCGCCGCTGCGCGATATGCGCTTCGTCCTCAATGAAGTGTTCGAAGTCGCCAAACTCTGGGCCGAACTGCCGGCCCTGGCCGAGACTGTCGACGCGGAAACCGTCGAAGCGATTCTCGAAGAGGCCGGCAAGGTCACCAGCAAAAGTATCGCGCCCCTGAGCCGTGCGGCCGACGAAGAAGGCTGCCACTGGGCCGACGGTGCTGTCACCACGCCAGCCGGTTTCCCACAGGCCTATCAGACTTATGCCGAAGGCGGCTGGGTCGGTGTTGGCGGTGATCCTGAATACGGCGGCATGGGCATGCCCAAAGCCGTGTCGGCCCAGGTCGAAGAAATGGTCAACTCTGCCAGCCTGTCCTTCGGTCTGTACCCGATGCTGACTGCCGGCGCCTGCCTGTCGATCAACGCCCACGCCAGTGAAGAACTGAAAGCCGCTTACCTGCCGAATATGTACGCCGGGATCTGGGCCGGCTCCATGTGCCTGACCGAGCCGCATGCCGGCACCGACCTGGGCATCATTCGCACCAAGGCCGAGCCTCAGGCGGACGGTTCCTACAAGGTCAGCGGCACCAAGATCTTCATCACCGGCGGTGAGCACGACCTGACCGAAAACATCATCCACCTGGTGCTGGCCAAGCTGCCGGACGCGCCGGCGGGGCCGAAAGGCATTTCGCTGTTCCTGGTGCCGAAGTTCATGGTCAATGCCGATGGCAGCCTGGGTGCGCGCAACCCGGCGAACTGCGGTTCGATCGAACACAAGATGGGCATCCAGGCCTCCGCCACGTGCGTGATGAACTTCGACGAAGCCGTGGGTTACCTGGTCGGCGAGCCGAACAAAGGCCTGGCCGCGATGTTCACCATGATGAACTACGAGCGTCTGGGTGTCGGTATCCAAGGCCTGGCTACCGGCGAGCGCTCGTACCAGAACGCCATCGAATACGCCCGCGACCGCCTGCAAAGCCGTTCGCCGACCGGCGCGCAGAACAAGGACAAGGTGGCCGACCCGATCATCGTCCACCCGGACGTGCGTCGCATGCTGCTGACCATGAAAGCCTCGAACGAAGGCGGCCGTGCGTTCTCCACCTACGTGGCGATGCAACTCGACACCGCCAAGTTCAGTGAAGACGCTGCCACCCGTAAACGTGCCGAGGACCTGGTTGCCTTGCTGACGCCAGTGGCCAAGGCGTTCCTGACCGACCTGGGTCTGGAAACCACTGTCCATGGCCAGCAGATCTTCGGCGGCCACGGCTACATCCGCGAGTGGGGCCAGGAGCAACTGGTGCGTGACGTACGCATCACCCAGATCTACGAAGGCACCAACGGCATTCAGGCGCTGGACCTGGTGGGTCGCAAGATCGTCGGCAGCGGCGGTGCGTTCTACAAACTGTTCGCCGACGAGATCCGCCATTTCACCGCCACCGCCAGTGCCAATCTCGGCGAGTTCACCAAGCCGCTGAATGACGCCGTCGACACCCTCGACGAGCTGACCTCGTGGCTGTTGGACCGGGCGAAAACCAATCCGAACGAAATCGGTGCGGCGTCGGTCGAGTATCTGCAGGTGTTTGGCTACGTGTCCTACGCCTACATGTGGGCGCTGATGGCCAAGGCATCGCTGGGCAAAGAAGCGCAGGACGATTTCTACGCGAGCAAACTCGGCACCGCGCGGTTCTATTTCGCCCGTCTGCTGCCGCGGATTCACTCGTTGAGCGCGTCGGTGAAGGCCGGCAGCGAGTCGCTGTTCCTGCTGGATGCCGGGCAGTTCTGATGATGTAACGTCATGTAAGCAATCTCTTACATGACGTGCTGCTGTTCTCCCATAGGCGCAGATTGGATCCAGAGCTAATCTACATTTCATGGACGTCGCGCAGGAAGCGCAAAGCAACAACACGGACACGTAGGATTCTGCCAGGGTGGCGGAGTGAAATGGATGTCAGGGAAACAGTCTGCAAAGCCCCGCTTCGGCGGGGTTTTCTTTTGCCCGCAGAAAAGTTTTCAGCTCAGCGGATCCATGGCTGGCGCGCCTTTGAGCGGTTTGTCCTCGCGCTGCATCACCTCTTCCAGCAAGGTTCGCAGCAAGGCCAATGGCGCCTGCTGGCGTTGTACGTCGCGACATACCAGCCCGACCTTCAACGGCACACGCGGCTCACTTAGCGGTTTCCACAGCAGATCCTGATCGTCGTACTCCTTTTGCGAACGACCGGGCAGCACCGTCGCCAGACGTGTGTGCGGCAGGCTGTCGAGAATCCCCACCATATTGTTCAGTTCCGCCTGCACTTGCGGGCGGCGTCCAAGGCTGGCCAGTTGGGCCTGCCAGATCTGGCGGATCTGGAATTCCTCGCCCAGCAGCAGCATCGGCAATTCGGCAGCCTGGCTCATCGAGACTTTCTTGAACTCCCGCAATGGATGATCCGCCGGGATGACCAGCGTCAGTTCATCTTCGTACAGCATCACGCCGTGCAGCCCCGGCTGGCGTGGCGGCAGATAACTGATGCCAATGTCCAGCGAGCCATTGAGCAGGCGCCGCTCGATCTCCAATCCTGTCAGTTCATAAATCTGTACTACCAGATGCGGCTGGGCCTTGCGCACCCGTTCCAGCATTTGCGGCACCAGGCTGGTGTGCACGGTTTGCAGTACGCCAATCGCCAGCGTGCGCAGCGCCTGCCCCTTGAAGTTGCCCAGCGCCTCACGCGCGCGTTGCATGCCGTCGAGCAGTGGCAGGGCGTGGTTGTATAGCGTATGGGCGGCGAGGGTCGGCAGCAGGCGTTTGCTGCTGCGTTCGAACAGGGTGACGTCGAGGTTCTGTTCCAGGTGGCGGATCTGCTGGGACAGCGCCGGCTGGGAGATCGACAGACGTTCGGCGGCACGTCCGACGTGACCTTCTTCGTAGACCGCGACGAAATAACGCAGTTGTTTGAAATCCATAAGTAATACTTATCGAAAATGCTGAGAAATCGAAATGGCCGGCGGCCGTGTGTGAGCCTAGTCTAACCGCATCCACGGGGCTTACAGGGCCGGAAAGGGCAATGACCAGCGATTGTTTCGATAACGATTACATAGGCAGTTCAAAAAACCTCCTGCGAGGCTTTTTGCAATGAATCTGTTCAGCCTGCGGCGCCAGACGCCGAGCCTCGATGACCTGGCTTTTGAAACCCATGAATCGGATGCCGCTGACGGCCTGAATGCCGAGCGCCTGATGCCCAGCGTCGAACGCCCGCAACAGGTGTTCGTTCGCGGCCAGGGTTCCTGGCTGTGGGACAGCAATGACCGCGCCTATCTGGACTTTTCCCAGGCCGGTGGCGCTAACAGCCTCGGCCACAGCCCTTCGGCACTGGTCAAAGCCATCGCCAGCCAGGCCCAGGCCCTGATCAATCCCGGCTTCAATCTGCACAATCGCGGCATGCTCAGCCTCGCCGAGCGTCTGTGTGCCAGTACCTCAAGCGATCAAGCATATTTGCTCAACAGTGGCAGCGAAGCCTGTGAAGCCGCAATCAAGCTGGCGCGTAAATGGGGTCAACTGCATCGCGGTGGTGCCTCGCGGATCATTGTCGCCAGACAAGGCTGCCACGGACGTAGTCTGGCGACGATTTCGGCGTCGGACAGTTGCAACCTGCATAATCGCTTTGCGCCGCTGCTGCCGGGCTTTGATCTGGTGCCGTTCAATGACCTGCCAGCGCTGCATGCCGCGGTCGATGCGCAGACCGTGGCGATCATGCTCGAACCGATCCAGAGCGATGCCGGTGTGATTCCTGCGACTGAGCATTACCTCAAGGGTGTCGAGCGCCTGTGCCGTGAGCTGGGGATTCTGCTGATTCTCGACGAGGTGCAGACCGGCATCGGCCGCTGCGGCACCTTGCTCGCCGAACAATCCTACGGCGTGCGCGCCGATATCGTCGTGCTCGGCAAAGGCCTCGGCGGTGGCGTGCCACTGGCTGCATTGCTGGCGCGAGGCAAGGCCTGCTGTTTCGACTCCGGCGAGTTGGGCGGGACTCATCACGGCAACGCGCTGATGACCGCTGCAGGGCTGGTGGTGCTAGACAGCGTGCAGGACCGCGCATTCCTCGAACAGATCCGGGAAAACGGCCAGCATCTGCGCGAAGGGCTCGCTCGTCTGGCGCATCGTTATGAACATGGCGAGTTGCGCGGGCAAGGGCTGTTTTGGGGACTGACCCTGTCGGAAGACTCTGCCGAGGCCGTCGTCAAAGCTGCGCTCCATGAAGGTTTGCTGCTCAACGCCCCGCAGGCCAACTGCCTGCGCTTCACCCCGGCGCTTACCGTCAGCAAGGCCAATATCGACGAAATGCTCCTGCGTCTCGCCCGCGCCTTCTCCCGGGTACGTACTGCGCAACTGCAATGCCGAAAAGGGATTGCCGTCTGAGCTGAAGTTTCCCACCCGAATTCAAGAACCGTCTCGCGGTATAACGCACGCCCCACGCCTGATTTTTTTGGCGTGGGGCGTTTTTTTGTGGCCGGGTAATGGCATTCAAATGGCGAGATCGCGGGTTGTACTGAACCCTGACAAACGGCACAGGTCGATTAGCTTGTATGGCTCAGTCGAGCCAACCCCCAATCAGGAGCTGCCCCATGGACTTCATTCGAATCATCATCGCCATTCTGTTGCCGCCACTGGGTGTGTTTCTGCAGGTCGGGTTCGGCGGTGCGTTCTGGCTGAACATTCTGCTGACGCTGTGCGGCTACATCCCGGGGATCGTGCATGCGGTGTACATCATCGCCAAGCGCTGAGTTTCAGTCCGCCAGACCCATCACTCGCCGGTAGAAGCGCCACTCCTGCTCCAGCGCATGGGCCTGATTGACGGCCCGGCGGAAGCCGTGACGTTCGTCGGCGTAGTAATGCGCTTCGACCTCGATGCCGTTTTGCTCCAGAGCCGCGACCATGTCGCGGGTCTGTTGCGGCACGACCACGGCGTCCAGTTCACCCTGGAAGAAAATCACCGGTACGCGAATGTTGCTGGCGTGCAGCAACGGCGTGCGGGCCGCGTAGCGTTCGGCGTCTTGCTCGGGATCGCCGATCAGCCAGTCCAGATAATCGCCTTCGAACTTGTGTGTCGCGCGGCCCAGGGCGACCGGGTCACTGACGCCGTACAGGCTGGCGCCAGCGCGGAACACGTGATGGAACGCCAGGGCACACAACGTCGTGTAGCCGCCGGCGCTGCCGCCACGGATGAATGCACGCTCGCCGTCGATCATGCCGCGTTCATTCAGGTAAGCCACTACCGCACAGGCATCCTCGACATCCACCGCGCCCCAACTCAGATGCAACGCTTGCCGGTATTCCCGGCCATAGCCGCTGCTGCCACGGTAGTTGAGGTCGGCAACGGCGAAGCCGCGTTGCGTCCAGTACTGGATGCGCGGGTCGAGCATCGGGTAGCACGCCGATGTCGGGCCGCCATGGATGAACACCACCAACGGCGGTTTCTCATCGCCATTGGTGGCCGGGTAAAAGAAGCCGTGAGCCTCGCCCGAACCGCTGGGATAGCGCAGGGTTTGCGGGCGGCTGATGCGCTCGACGGGCAGCGGTGCAATGCCGCCGGCCAGCACTTTCACTTCACGCGAATCGCGATCAATGGCGAGTACCGCTGAAGGGCTGATCGGTGAAGCGGCGATGCAATAAATGAACTGATCATCGACAGCCAGATGACGGAAGCGACTGTAGTCGCCGGTGAAGTCTTCGCCGTTGAGCGCGAGGCGACCAAAACCGCCTTCGCTCCAGCTCGCCAAAAAGCCTTCGTCGGTGGGCAGCCAGGTGCAGCCGCCGAGTTGCCATGGGGCCGGCGCGTGATCGGCTGCGGCACAGGGTAGCGGTTGCAAGCCGTCTGCAGACTCGATCCACGGCTGCCAATATCCATTACGGTCGGTCAGACAGCCCAGTCGGCCATTGGCATCGAAGCGCGGTTGCTGGATCGACTCTTCAAGCGTTTCACCGGCCACGCAACGTGGGGCAGAAAATCCATTACCTGTGCGCTCGGCGAGCATCAAACGGGTGGACGTCCACGGTTGATGCGGGCGGCTCCACTCGATCCACGCCAGGTGCTGACCATCCGGGCTGATGATTGGCGAGGCGTAGAAATCCGCGCCTTCAGCCAGCCTATGGCGGGCACCAGTCGCCAGATCGATGGCCACTAGCCGATGGCAATCACCGTTCTCTTCAACGGCCAGCACCTGCCCATCGGCAAAGTGCAGATCACCATATCGGCACTCGCCCGACGTCAGAACCTCGGGCTCTCCATCCAGCGTCTGGCGATACAGCTGTTGATCCGCCTCGTTGATGAAGACTACTCCATCAGGCGTCAGACAAAACGCCCCACCACCATATTCGTACACCCGGCTGCGAACGCTGAAACCTGCAGGCGTCAGACATTTCGCCGCGCCATCGCGCCAGTGCCAGATCCGGCATGCGGCGTCTGCGGGGCGGTATTCATTCCAGAACAAGCCATGGGCACCGAGCTGCAATTCGGCGAAATCCACGCCAGCGGCAACCGCGGCAGTGGCGCTGAAAGGCTCAGCCTTTGGCGATGAGGCGCGAGTTTCGTTCATTGCGAAAGGCCAGTTGTTCGATGGTCTGGGTGGCGTGCTCGGCTTCTTCGCGGGCCTTGAGGATCACACCGTGATGTTCGGACTTGCTGCACACCGGGTCGGCATTGCTGGCATCGCCCGTGAGCATGAACGCCTGGCAGCGGCAGCCGCCGAAGTCCTGTTCTTTCTCGTCGCAGGAGCGGCACGGCTCGGGCATCCAGTCATAACCGCGAAAGCGGTTGAAGCCGAACGAGTCGTACCAGATGTGCTGCATGCTGTGGTCGCGGACATTGGGAAATTGTACCGGCAGCTGTCGGGCGCCATGACAGGGCAGGGCGGTGCCGTCCGGCGTGACCGTCAGAAACAGGCTGCCCCAGCCGTTCATGCAGGCTTTCGGGCGCTCTTCGTAGTAGTCCGGAGTGACGAAAATCAGCTTGCACGGATGCCCTTCGGCTTCCAGTTTGGCGCGGTATTCATTGGTGATGCGTTCGGCGCGGACCAGTTGTTCCTTGGTCGGCAACAGGCCGACACGATTGAGCTGCGCCCAGCCGTAGAACTGGCAGGTGGCGAGCTCAACGAAGTCCGCTTCGAGCGCGATGCACAGCTCGATGATGCGGTCGATCTTGTCGATGTTGTGCCGATGGGTGACGAAGTTCAGCACCATCGGATAGCCGTGGGCCTTCACGGCGCGCGCCATTTCCAGTTTCTGCGCGAAGGCTTTTTTCGAGCCGGCGAGGAGGTTGTTCACTTGCTCGTCGCTGGCCTGGAAACTGATCTGGATGTGGTCGAGCCCGGCTTTCTTGAAGTCGCTGATCTTCTGCTCGGTCAGGCCGATGCCAGAGGTGATCAGGTTGGTGTAGAAACCCAACTGGCGCGCTTCCCGGATCAGCTCGGCGAGGTCCTGGCGTACCAGCGGCTCGCCGCCGGAGAAGCCCAGTTGCGCCGCGCCCATCTCCCGCGCTTCGCGAAATACCTTGATCCACTGCTCGGTGCTCAGCTCTTTGCCCTGCTCGGCGAAATCCAGCGGATTGGAGCAGTACGGGCATTGCAGCGGGCAGCGGTAAGTCAGCTCGGCGAGCAGCCACAGCGGCAGGCCGACTTCCGGTTTGGCCGGGACTTGCACCGATGACTCAGGCAAGTTCGATCCAGTGCTGCGCACGGGCAACCTCCATGAATTGCTCGATGTCGTCACCGAGCTCGGGCACGCCGGGGAACTGTCTGTCGAGTTCGGCGATGATCGCCGCGACATCCCGCTCACCGTCGATCAGGCCGCCGATCAGCGCGGCGCTTTCATTGAGCTTGATCATGCCTTCCGGGTACAGCAGCACATGGCCTTTCTGCGCCGGTTCGTACTGGAAACGGTAGCCGGGACGCCAGGTCGGGGTCTTGCTGCGGTCGAAACTCATAAGGCGATTCCTTTATGCCAGACCCGTTGATCGGTGACGCTGTGATACGGCGGGCGGTTCAGTTCGTAGGCCATGCTCATGGCATCGAGCATGCTCCAAAGGATGTCCAGTTTGAACTGGAGAATTTCCAGCATGCGCTCCTGGCCTTCGCGGGTCTTGTAGTGTTCCAGCGTGATCGCCAGACCATGCTCGACATCGCGCCGGGCCTGACCGAGACGGGTACGGAAATATTCGTAGCCGGCCGGGTCGATCCACGGGTAATGCTGCGGCCAGCTGTCGAGACGCGACTGGTGGATCTGCGGCGCGAACAGCTCGGTCAGCGAGCTGCTGGCGGCTTCCTGCCAACTGGCGCGGCGGGCGAAGTTGACGTAGGCGTCGACGGCGAAGCGCACGCCGGGCAGCACCAGTTCCTGGGAGCGCAGTTGATCCGGATCGAGGCCGACGGCCTGGCCGAGACGCAGCCAGGCTTCGATGCCGCCGTCTTCGCCTGGGGCGCCGTCGTGGTCGAGCAGGCGCTGAATCCACTCGCGGCGGATTTCGCGATCCGGGCAGTTGGCCAGAATTGCCGCGTCTTTCAGGGGGATGTTCACCTGATAGTAGAAACGGTTGGCGACCCAGCCCTGGATCTGCTCGCGGGTGGCCCTGCCTTCATACATCGCCACGTGATACGGGTGATGAATGTGGTAATAGGCGCCCTTGGCGCGCAGGGCCGCTTCGAATTCGGCGTGGGACAGCGGGGTGTCGGTCATTGCGGTTCTCCGGGGCATTCGTTACAGGACAATGCTCATGCCGTCATACGCCACTTCAACATTGCGTCGCACCAGTTCCGCGCGCTCCGGGGAGTCTTCGTCGAGAATCGGGTTGGTGTTGTTGATGTGGATAAGCACCTTGCGCTGCTCGGGAAGCTGTTCCAGCACTTCGAGCATGCCGCCGGGGCCGTTCTGCGCCAGGTGGCCCATTTCGCGACCGGTGCGGGTACCGACGCCACGGCGCTGCATTTCATCGTCGTCCCACATCGTCCCGTCCACCAGCACGCAGTCGCTGCCGGCCATGATGTCCAGCAACGGCGCGTCGACCTTGCCCAGGCCCGGGGCATAGAACAGTTTGCCGCCGGTGCTGAGGTCTTCGACGATCAGGCCAATGTTGTCGCCCGGGTGCGGGTCGAAACGGTGTGGCGAATAGGGCGGTGCCGCACTGCGCAACGGCAGCGGGGTGAAGCGCAGGTTCGGGCAGGCGGCGACGGTGAAGCTCTGGTCGAGTTCGATGCGGTTCCAGTCCAGCCCGCCGTTCCAGTGCTTGAGCATGGTGAACAACGGGAAACCGGTGCTCAGGTCTTCGTGGACCATGTCCGTGCACCAGACCTGATGCGGGCAGCCTTCGCGCAGGCTGAGCAGGCCGGTGGTGTGGTCGATCTGGCTGTCCATCAGGATGATCGCGCTGATGCCGGTGTCACGCAGGGCTCGGCCCGGTTGCATCGGGGCGAAGCCCTGAAGCTGCGCGCGGATGTCCGGCGAGGCGTTGCACAGCACCCAGTTCACGCCGTCATCGGAGATGGCAATGGACGATTGGGTGCGGGCCTTGGCATTCAGGCTGCCGTCGCGAAAACCGGCGCAATTGACGCAGTTGCAGTTCCACTGCGGAAAACCGCCACCGGCGGCCGAACCCAGAATCTGGACGAACATGAACGCTCCATCATTTCAACGCTGAAAATAAAACGCCCCGGCGAGCCGAGGCGTTGCACTGCAGTGTTCTGCTTGAGGCAGGACTCAGCGGCTGGCGAAGTACATGGTGACTTCGAAGCCGATGCGCAGGTCGGTGTAAGCAGGTTTGGTCCAGGCCATCGGGTGACTCCTTTTTCAGGTGGGTGAGATAGCGCTATCCATAGGTATAGTCCACGGCAGCGCAGGGATGTTCCAAATAGTTAGGTGGCTATGTTACTCAAAATTTCAGGGGGTTGGCCCGTGAATCTTTGAGAAAGCTCCTTGCAGCCCCGGTAATGATCATTTTGCCGCTTGCCAGGGCGTGCCCGGCGCAAGGTTGTTGGACAGGCCGTGCCAGCCGCCCTCGGCGCGGATCAGGCGTTGTGCGGCGGCCAGCAATGCCGGGCGATCCAGTTGAGCGATGGCGCAGCGCAGTTGTGCCAGATAATCCGACGAGTGGCCGGCGAGTCGGGCCTGCCACAGGAACTCGGCCGCATCTTTGCCGGACAGGGCGCTGTCATCGAACTGATCGGCAAGCGTCTGGCGTTGCTGGGTGAGGCTGGCGTCATCGAGTTGTTCGATCAGGGCTGGCAGGCCATCGAGAAACTGCTGAATGTGGTCGAGCAATTGCGCGGCGGTAGCCGAGGGCGATTGCACACCGAACAGCAATCCGGTCTGGCCGTGGAACTGACGCGGGCCGCTGAACACCGCATAACCCAGTTGCAGTTCGACTCGCAGGCGTTGGTAGAACGGCGTCTGGCACAGGTGCGCGAGCAGGCGCCACGTGGCTTCATCGGCGATTTCGTGGCTGGCGGTCGGGCAGAACAGCAGCAAGGCGTGTTCGCTGGAAGCCCCTTCGATTTGGCGCCACAAGTATCCGGCGTTGATTGCCGATGGTGCGGGTATTTGATTGTCCGGTGTCCCGGGGATGCGACTCAGGGCCAGGCCCATGGCGGATTGAGTCTGTGGGTTGAGTCCCAGCGCCAGACCGTCCCAGCGGGAAGTTGTCCACAGGTGTGCGGCATCGTCAGACGTCGTTAGCGATTGCAGGCCGTGTTCGGGTAATGCCTTGAGCAATTGGCGAATCGGCATCAACGGTTCTTCCGGCTCACTTCGCGCGGAATCGGCATCAACTTGCGTCAGATGTTTCAGCGCATGTTCGAGGACGCTGGGCAATATGTCCTGCAGACCGGTCACCTTCAACAACCACTGATTGCCCGTGGTGCTGAACGAAAGCTCGACCCCGGCCTGGCGTGCTTCATCCGACACTTCCCGCAGACTGCGTTGCAGTTTCTCTTGCAGCTCGGCCGTAGCCGCCGCTTCCATCTGCCAGCGCACATACACCGCGCCTTCGTCCCCGTTGTCCGGCAGCGCTTGGCTGAACTGCATCGGCGAGCGCTCACGGCGGCTGCGCGAGCGGTCCTGAGCAAACGTGCGCAAGCCACGGTGGGCGCTGGTCTGGCCACGGATCAGGCCAGCGTTGGCCAGCGGTTCGGCTGTGCGCAAGAAGGGATTGGCAGCCGGCAGATGCCAGTGACTGCTGAAGTTATCCACAGTGCCGATTTTGCCGAGAATCTCTTTGAGCGCCGCAACGGCCGATTCGGACAAGCCGCTTTCGAGTTGTTCGCTGTCGAGCCGCGCCAGATTCAGTGCGCCGCAGACTTGCTGCTGGCGTTGATGCAGCGCCGCATATTCCTCACGCAATACCGGCCAGTCCTGCTGTGCGGCGAAGAAACTCAGCCAATCCAGCCCTTGCTCGCGAATGGCATCGAGTGACCCGCAGGGTGCAGTGAACTGAAGATGCAGCAACGCCTGCCCTGCGAACTGGTACTGCACGCAGGCCTGCAAACCGTTCGCGAGACCCTGCTGCCGCAAATGCGCGAGCAATCCACCGGGTTTGGCGCTGTTCAACCAGTGACAGAGAAACGCCAGCGCTTCGGCCGACGACTCCGGCAGATCCTCCAGCGCAAACAGCAGATTGCCGCGCCGCTCGCCGACCTGTTGATAACTTGCCTGTGGGTTGTCCATCAAGCGAGCTGGTGCTGCCTGTGCAGTTTTATCCCCAGCGGTCAGCGCGGCGGCAAACTGTTCGGCCAGCACTCGCAGCTCTTCAATGCTCTGCGGCCCGACCAGACTCAGGGTCATCTGCCCCGTGCGGTAAAACTGCTGATGGAAGTCTTTCAGTGCCTGCTGAAACTCCGCGTGTTCTACCGGCAGACTGTCGCGGTTCCCGGCATGAAAACCACGCAACGGATGCGCTGCTGACAAGCCTTCGAACAGCGCCTCTTGCTGCTGAGCTGCGACATCCTGGGACCACGCGACAAACTCTGCCTGCAACACTTCCCGTTCCCGCAACTGATCGTCCGGATTCATACGGGGATGGGTGAGCATGTCTGACAGACGCTCCAGCCCTCCGCTGAAGGACGCTGGCGGCAACTCAAAGAAGAAATCGGTGGTGCGCTCGCGGGTGCTGGCATTCACCTGGCCGCCGTGACCTTGCACGTAGGCCATCAGCCCTTGGCTTGCAGGAAAACGCTCGGTGCCGAGAAACAGCAAATGCTCAAGGAAATGCGCCAGTCCCGGCCACGCCAACGGCACGTCATGACTACCGGCAGCCACCCGCAACGCGGCGGCACTGCGCTTCAGGCCGGGCACGTGACGCAGGGTCACGCGCAAGCCGTTGGCCAGGGTTTCGGTGTGGGGGCGGGGATGAGTCGGCGCAGGCATGGGCACTTCCAGAACAGTGAAGTGCCAATGCTAGCGGATTAGCGCTTGTTGAGCGCGTCGTAAAGTTCGGGGCGGCGGTCGTTGAAGTAGCGGTTGGCGCTGCGGGAGTCGACCATCAACTGGCGATTGAGCTCACCGACGATCAAGGCTTCATCCAGTCCGGCCTGGGCGATGCGGCTGCCATCCGGCGCAGCAATGCTGCTTTGTCCGCAGTAATGGATGTCGCCTTCGTGGCCGCAGTAGTTGGCGTAAGCCACGTAGCACTGGTTTTCGAAAGCGCGGGAGCGCACGGAAACATCAGCAATGAAATCAAAAGGAATCATGTTCGCCGTCGGCACCAGAATCAGCTCGGCACCTTCAAGGGCCAGGCGCCGGGCATTCTCCGGGAACTCCAGGTCGTAGCAGATCAGGAACCCGAGCTTCCAGCCGTTGAGTTCGACGATGGGAAATTCGCCATCGCCGGGGCTGAACATCGAACGATCCAGATCGCCGAACAGATGCGTCTTGCGGTAATTGCACAAGCGATCGCCATTCGAGTCGATTAGCTGCACGGCGTTGTAAATCTGCCCATCCGCCGTGCGCTCGGGGTATCCGTAGAGAATCGCCAGGCCGGCAGCCTTGGCGATCCGCCCGACTTGTTGCGCCCATTCACCGTTGTAGACCTCGGCCAGCGTCGCGACCGCTTCCTTGCCGATGTTGTAGCCGGTCAGGAACATTTCCGGCACCACCAGCAGGTCGGCGCCTTTGGCCTCCATCGCCAGTTGTTGCAGGCGCTGGAGGTTGGCGGCGGGTTCCAGAGGCAGCGGTGGGCATTGGTAAAGGGCTACACGCATCAGGGATTCCTCTTACTCGGGCAGGGCGATCGGGCCGATGTCGTTGAACACATCACCCGGGCCGGGGTTCTCTTTATGTGTGGACCCGCCGAAGTGCTTCATGATTCCCCACACCGCGTTGAGCGAGGTCTGCACTGCGCCTTCAACCCACGCTGGCGTCCACGACACGTCGTCGCCAGCGATGAAGATCCCGCGCTGCTCCGCCGGCATGTCGTCCTGCATGAAGTGCGCGTACATGCGCTGGTTGTAGCGATAGTGGCCGGGCAGGGCGCCCTTGAATGCGCCGAGGAAGTGCGGGTCGGCTTCCCACGACACGGTGATCGGATCGCCGATGATCCGCGCGGCGATGTCGACTTTCGGGTAAATCTTCTTCAATGCATCCAGCGCCAGTTTCACGCGTTTTTCCACCGGGTGCGGGAGCATCTTCAGCGCGTCGCTCATCCACGAGTACGACAGGCAGATCACGCCCGGTTTGTCGTCGCCGTTGTCGAACAGATAGGTGCCACGGGTCAGGCGGTCGGTGAGGGTCATGCTCATCAGGTCGCGGCCGGTTTCCGGGTCCTTGTCCTTCCAGAACGGCCGGTCGACCATCACGAATGTCTTCGACGATTGCATGTAGCGAGTGCGGTCGAGCGCCATCCACATTTTTTGCGAGAACAGGGTTTCGTCGCATTCGATCTGGGTGGTCAGCAGCCAGCTCTGGCAGGTGGTCAGCACGGCGGCGTATTCGCGGGTGTCACCGTTGTTGTCGGTGACCGCGAAGCGTCCGTCAGGCGCGTGGGCGATTTTCTTCACCCCGGAGCGCGGCGCGCCATGGTGCAAAGATTTCAGGCTGGTGCCTTGCGGCCAGTGCACGCAGCGCTCCGGTGCATGACGCCAGATGCCCTGCGGCACTTGTTCCACACCGCCGACCACCAGGTGCTGGTGATCGTCGCAGTTGGTCATCACCACGCGGAAGATTTCCAGCATCGAGTTGGGGAAGTCCGAGTCCCAGCCGCCGGTACCGAAACCGACCTGGCCGAACACTTCGCGGTGATGGAACGACAGTTTGGCGAAGGCTTTCGACGTGGCGACGAAGTCGTAGAACGTGCGGTCGTCCCACAGCGGCACCAGGGTGTTCCACAGCTCTTTGAGGCGTGGCACGTCGCGGTCGCGGATTGCTTGCTGGATATCGGCGAACTGCGAGCCGGCCTCCAGAGCATCAGCCCATGCGTCAGCCACTTCCTGGAACAGTGCAGGAAGATCCTTCAGGCTCTGTGCGTAATGGGTTTTGCCTTCCAGGTCGATCACGGTACTGCCGGAGGCCGGCGTCAGCGGGTTGGGGAAGGGCTTGGTCTCCAGACCGAGTTTGTCGACGTAGTGATAGAACGCGGTGGAAGACACCGGGAAGCGCATGCCGCCGAGCTCGGCGACGATGCCGTCAGTGCCGTTGAATGCCTGGGAGCGCAAACGGCCGCCAAGCTTCGAGGCCTCATAAACGACGGGTTTCAAGCCCAGTTTCATCAGCTCGTAAGCCGCCACCAGACCTGCAATGCCGGCACCGACGATCGCCACTTCGGCGCCGTGATTGTGCTCGGGAATGCTGCCGAGACCGGCCGGGTGTTCGATCCAGTCGTCGAAGGCGAAAGGAAAGTCCGGGCCGAAAATGGTGATCGGTTTCTTACCGTCTGCAGGATGGCGATTGTTCTTGTTCATGGCTGACCTTGCTGGCGACCCGACGCAGGATGCGCGTCTGAGTATAGGAAAAGATGCCAGCCATTCTAGGGAGCGTAGAACACGTTAATAAGACGCAAAGTGTCGTCGTTTTGAGCGTTGGTGCTGCAATCTGACGAATATAATGATCAGACTGGATGTCCGCGATCAATTTTGCTGCTGAGGATGATTGAGGTCGTGGTCTTCTCCACGCCGTCTACGCTGCCGATCTGATCCAGCAATTGATCCAGTTGTTCCGGCGAGTCGGTTCGCAGCCACGCTACATAATCAAATTCTCCACTCACCGCACACAACTGCTGCACCTGGGCCATCGCACTCAACCGCCGCAACACCTCTTTGCCGGAGCGCGGCTGCACCTTGATCCCGACATACGCCTGCAACCCGCCATCCACGACGCGTTGGCCCAGGCGCACGCCATAACCGGTGATGACTTTGGCCTTTTCCAGTCGCGCCAGCCGCGAAGTCACGGTCGTGCGTGCGATGCCCAGTTGCCTGGCCAGCATTGCCACGCTTTCACGGGCGTTGATTTGCAGGGCAGCGATTAGCTGGCGGTCGATTTCATCAAGCACGGGTGGGCGGATGTCGGGCAAGGGCAGGCTCCAGCGGTACGGATCAATGGGGCTGCATGTTACAGGCTCGTCACGCGAGGCGCTTGTGGGCGCTGATTGAACGGCTGGGGTCAGGCAGTCGCTGGATCGGGGGATTTTACTGAAACAAAAGAACGGACAAATGATTTGACTTGCCTGCTGCCTTTATCAAAAATGGCCTCAAGAGCGCGAAATCCGCTGCCTTGCAGGGCTTCAGCGGACGTAGGTACCTCAGCGATGCTGCAACATCGGTGTAAGGTGAGACCTCTTCATCCCATTTCCTGAGGATGCCAATATCAGGATTCAAATACTCAAGGGGAGCCAACAGGCTCCCCTTTTTGTTTGTCCTGAAGAACGTATCTCTTGTAGAGAAGTTCGCCCTGGCGGTGCCTGTTCATAGCTCTTGCCGGGGCATGCATGAAGTTCCACAGGACGTGTCCGTGCCTGACATCCACCACGACGAGCATGTCATTCTTTGCCTCGTAGGCGTTGATGAAGGCTAGGCGGTATCCGCCGTTGTCGTACAGGATTCTCCAAATTTCAAAAGGTCCCGTCAGCGTATCAATGGCATGCCGAACGTAGCGCTCTCGTGAGTCAGCGCGTTTTTCGACGATGTGGGCGAGCTTGTCCCTCATCACCGCAACGTTTCCGATCGGCGTGAGGATGGTCACTGCCAGTAGCGCCTCGTCGATGAAGCCGAAGTGAGCCAGGAGAATCTTGAGGGCGCCTTGCGCATCGTCTGCCCTTTTTACCTCATCGATTACCGCTGACCGAAACTCCCTGGCCAGCGTTCGCAGGTCGGGCAAAGCTAAGTCGATCCATGTTTGTTGGCCACCTGCTTCTTTGACCAGTGGCGCAGCACTCATGAGCATGAAAGTAATCCTTGGCGGGCAGCGGCGCCCGGAGATTACTCGCTCGGAGAAAAGGCCAACAAGGCCGAAAACTGAGTAGAAACACAGCTTGGGAAATTACCTACAGACCTTGCGGTAGTCTTCCGAACATTGCGTTGTTGAATACCGTAATCGCCAAACGACAGGCGAAAAAAAGCCGCACATATGCGCGGCTTTTTCATGTTTGGTGGGCCCACACGGACTTGAACCGTGGACCAAAGGATTATGAGTCCTCTGCTCTAACCAACTGAGCTATAGGCCCTCAGTAGGCCGCGGATTATAGCGACGGTTTCTCGGCTGTGCTATCCGAAAAATCTGATACGGCTATACGAAGAAACGTCGCGGCGAACTCCTCCGGTGGCAGCGGCAGGCTGACGATGTAGCCCTGGATCTGTTCACAGCCTTCGGCGGCGAGGAATTGTTGCTGGGCCTGGGTTTCCACGCCTTCGGCGATCACAGTGAATTGCATGCTGCGGCCCAGGGCGATGATGGCGCGGACAATCGCCGCGTCGTGCGGGTCGTCGGGCAGGCCGCGGACGAAAGACTGGTCGATCTTGAGGATGTCCAGCGGCAGGCGTTTGAGGTAGCTCAGCGAGGAATAACCGGTGCCGAAGTCGTCGATGGCCAGTTGCACGCCGAGGTGTTTGAGTTGATGCAGCACCGCCAGGGCTTCTTCGGCCTGGCTCATGATGAAGTTTTCGGTAATTTCCAGTTGCAGTAAATCCGGCCTGAGGCGGTTGTCCTTGAGCAGTTGTTCGATGCGTCCCAGCAGGTTCGGCTGGCGCAGTTGTGCGCCGGCCAGGTTGACCGACAGTGGGCCCAGGGATTCGTAAATCTGGTTCCACTCGAACATCTGCCGGCAGGCGGTTTCCAGCACCCAGTCGCCGATTTGCAGGATCATGCCGTTCTCTTCCGCCAACGGTATGAAGTGCTCCGGAGGCACCTCGCCGAAGGTCGGGTGGCGCCAGCGGATCAGGGCTTCGGCGCCGACCAGAGAGTGATCGTCGAGGCTGATTTTCGGTTGGTAGTAGAGGTACAGCTCTTCGCGCTCGATAGCCCGGCGCAGTTCATGTTCCAGCGCCACGCGCTCGCTGGCCTGGGCGGTGAGGTCGCGGGTGTAGCTTTCGACGCGGTTGCGGCCCTTGGCCTTGGAACGGTACATCGCCGCATCGGCGTTCTTGATCAGGGTGGCGACGTCACAGCCGTCACGGGGGTAAAGACTGGTGCCGATGCTGGCGCTGATGAAAAACTCGTGCTCGCCGGCCTGGAACGGTGCGCCGAAGCAGTTCAGCAATTTGGTGGCAATGTTGTCGGCATCACCGGCCTGTTGCAGGCCGGGTAGCAGGATGATGAATTCGTCACCCCCCAGTCGCGCCACGGTATCGATATCGCGCAGTTGTTCTTTGAGGCGTACGGCGATGCCCTTGAGCAGCAGGTCGCCAACCGGGTGACCGAGGCTGTCGTTGATGTGCTTGAAGCGGTCGAGGTCTAGGAACAACACCGCGCCCAGGCTGCCGTTTTCCTGCTGGCTGTTCAGCGCCATCTGCAGACGGCTTTCGAACAGCGTACGGTTTGGCAGGCCGGTCAGCGGGTCATGGTGGGCCTGGTAGTCGAGCTTGGCCTGGGCATGCTTGAGGCTGGAGATGTCGGCGAATACCGCAACGAAGTGGGTGATGAACTTGTCGCGATTGCGCACGGCGCTGATGGTCAGCCAACTTGGGTATAACTCGCCATTCTTGCGTCGGTTGGAAATCTCGCCTTGCCAGTGGCCTTCGTCAGTCAATTGATGCCACATCGCCGCGTAAAATGCGCTGTCGTGCAGCCCTGAGGCCAGCAGGCGCGGGGTATGCCCGAGCGCCTCGCTTTCGCTGTAACCGGTGATTTCGGTAAACGCACGGTTCACCGCACTGATGTGCTGTTGAGTGTCGGTGATCAATACGCCTTCAGCGGTGCTCTCGAACACGGTCGCGGCCTGTTGCAGTTTTTCCTGCATCAGGTGGCGCTCGGTGATGTCCCGGGCGATGGTCAGCATGCAGTCTTCGTCGCCGATCGGCAGTGGACGGCTGGACACCTCGCAGAGGCGGATCTGCCCGTCACTGCGGCGGATGTGGCAGGTGAAATCGCGAACGAAACCGTCGCGGTGCAGCAGATCAAGCATCTGTTTGCGTTCGTTGAGGTTGACCCAGATCCCCAGATCCAGCGCCGAGCGGTCCACCGACATGGCGCTGTTGAAACCGGTGATGCGGCTGAAACCTTCGTTGACCTCCAGCAGCAGGCCATCGCTCTGACGCGACAGCAGCAGTCCGTCCGGCGAGGCGTGGAAGGCCTTGGCGAACTTCTCTTCGGAGGTTTGCAGTTGTTGCTGGGTTTCCTTGAGTGGAGAAATGTCGCGCACCACCACGACCAGCGCCGGTGTGGTATCGAGCTCGAACGGTTCGGCAGAAATCAGCCCGGTGAACACCTGGCCATTGTTGCGACGAAAGGGCATCTCCAGGTTGCGGATGCTGCCAGCCTGCAGGCGCTGCAGCAGGCCCGGCCCGACGCCGGGAATGCCCCAGATGTTGAGTTCGGTGGCGGTCTGGCCGATGACTTCTTCGGCTCTCAGCCCGATCTGCTCTTCAAAGGCCTCGTTGACCTCCAGCAGGCAGCCGTCGGACAGCCGTGCAATCACCAGAATGTCCGGGCATTGCTGGAATACCGAGGCGAATTTCTGCTCTGACAGACGTAGCGCTTCTTCGGTGCGCTTGGTTTCGCTGATGTCGATCATCAGACCGCGCATCACCGGCTCGTGGCCGTGTTCAATCAGGCTGACGATATCGCGCACCCACAAGCAACGGCCGTCAGCGGTGATCACTCGATAATCGAGGCTGTGATCGCGCCCGGCAAGGACTTCGTGATCGCAGAAGCTTTGCGCGCGAGTCAGGTCTGCCGGGTGGATGATGTTGCGCCAGAAGCCCGGTATCAGCCAGTGCGACAGTGGATAACCGAGCAGATCCTCGGCGTGGGGCGAAACGTAGCTGTAGGTGAAATCGCTGATTCGCGCTTCCCAGGCGATGGCCGACAGGCTCTCCACCAGTCCTCGATAGTGGTATTCGCTGCTGCGCAGTTCCTGCTCGAGGTCTATGCGTCGGGCAATTTCCGAGCTCAAGCGGCGGTTGATGCGGATCACCACGGCCAGGATGATCACCAGCAGCAACAGGCCAGGCAAACCGTAGACCAGCAGATCCGACCAGAATGTCCGATGATCGAGGACGTTGCCTACCCAATGTTCCTGAATGCTGCTGATTTCTTCCGGGGACATGTCGGCCAGGACTTTATCCAGGATGCTCACCAGCATTTTCTTGTCCCGGGGCACCCCCATGGCCAGTTGATAGCGATAGGGGGTTTCGCCGCTGACATACAGCCCGTCGAGCTTGAGCTGGCGCAGGCTCCAGACGCTGGAGGCGAGATCGCCGACCACCGCGTCTACTTCATCTGTGGCCAGGGCCTGAAGGGCCGAGCTGACATTGGGCATGGCGACCAGGTTCAGGTCGGGATGGTGCGTGCGCAGCAGTTCGTGAGGGGCATAGTTTTCGACAACGGCGATCTTCAGCCCGTACAGATCCTCGATCTTGCGCGGTTGCGGGCCGCCGACGTGGGCGAGGATGACGATCGGAAAGTCGAGGTAGGGGCGGGTGAAAGCCAGGTAATTCTGGCGTTCCGGGGTGGACATGATGCCCGGCAGCAGATCGATGGTGCCGTTTTTGGCCTGTTCGAGCACCACCGTCCAGCTCACGGGTTCGATTGGTGTCAGTTTGATCGCCAGGCGCTGACGGATCACATCGATATAGTCCGCCGCCAGGCCCTGATAACGGTTCTGGTCGTCCCGAAACTCAAATGGCGGCCACGATGCATCGACACCCAGGCGCAAGTCCGGGTGAGCCGCCAGCCAGCTACGTTCTTCATCGGTCAGAGTCAGCGCGTCAGCCGTTGCGGTCCAGATCATCAGTGACAGCAAAAAAAGCACGGACGCCAGTCTGGGCATAACGGTCTCGTTATGGCTCGGGGGAATGTTTCGAGTGTAGACGGGCTGTGCGCGAGGGAAGGGCGGAGCGAGGTATTTAATCTGCCCTATAAACAAAACCCCCGGCCTGGGCCGGGGGTTCTGGTATCACTCGTCGAGGAAGGAGCGCAGATGCTCGCTTCGCGTCGGGTGGCGCAGCTTGCGCAGCGCCTTGGCTTCGATCTGACGGATCCGCTCGCGGGTCACGTCAAACTGTTTGCCGACTTCTTCGAGCGTGTGGTCGGTGTTCATGTCGATACCGAAACGCATGCGCAGTACCTTGGCTTCACGGGCAGTAAGGCCGGACAGTACTTCGCGAGTCGCTTCTTTCAGGCTCTCAACAGTGGCGACATCGATTGGCGACTGCATGGTCGAGTCTTCGATGAAGTCACCCAGATGGGAGTCTTCGTCATCACCGATCGGGGTTTCCATGGAGATCGGCTCTTTGGCGATCTTCAATACCTTGCGGATCTTGTCCTCAGGCATCTCCATGCGCTCACCCAGCTCTTCCGGGGTCGGTTCGCGACCCATTTCCTGCAGCATCTGCCGGGAAATACGGTTGAGCTTGTTGATCGTCTCGATCATGTGCACCGGAATACGGATGGTGCGGGCCTGGTCGGCGATCGAGCGAGTGATCGCCTGACGGATCCACCAGGTGGCATAAGTCGAGAACTTGTAACCACGACGGTATTCGAACTTGTCCACCGCTTTCATCAGACCGATGTTGCCTTCCTGGATCAGATCGAGGAATTGCAGACCGCGGTTGGTGTACTTCTTGGCGATGGAGATCACCAGACGCAAGTTTGCTTCAACCATCTCTTTCTTCGCGCGGCGGGCTTTCGCCTCACCGATCGACATGCGACGGTTGATGTCCTTGATCTCGGCAATGGTCAAACCGGTTTCGGTTTCCAGCGCGGTCAGCTTTTGCTGGCAACGAATGATGTCCGGTTGCACGCGGCCAATGGCTTCGGCGTACTTGCTCTTGCCTTTGGCCAGGGCGTCGGACCAGCTTTCGTCGACTTCGTTGCCCGGGAACTGGCGCAGGAAATCGGCACGCGGCATACGTGCATCACGTACGCACAATTGCATGATCGCGCGCTCTTGCTGACGCAGACGATCCAGGGCACTGCGAACACGCTCGACCAGGGCTTCGAATTGCTTCGGCACCAGTTTGATCGGCATGAACAGCTCGGCCAGGGCCAGCAACTCGGCAACGGCTGCCTTGTTGTGACGACCGTGCTTTTTCAGCGCCTTGCGGGTGATTTCCATCTGGTCAGCCACGGCGCCGAAACGCTGGGCAGCAATGACCGGATCCGGACCGCTTTCGGCTTCTTCTTCGTCATCGGAAGCTTCGGCGTCATCGTCCTCGGAATCGTCGTCCGCTTTCGCGGCTTTCGCATCGATCGGCGGCGGCACTTCGGCGGCCGGCGGTGTAATGCCGTCGTCCGGGTCGATGTAACCGCTCAGAACGTCGGACAGGCGACCGCCTTCGGTGGTGACCCGAGTGTATTCGGAGAGAATGTGGTCAACCGTGCCCGGGAAGTGCGCGATTGCGCTCATCACCTCACGGATGCCCTCTTCGATACGCTTGGCGATTTCGATTTCGCCTTCACGAGTCAGAAGCTCGACCGTACCCATTTCACGCATGTACATGCGCACTGGGTCAGTGGTGCGACCGATATCGGTCTCCACCGCTGCCAACGCAGCGGCTGCTTCTTCCGCAGCGGCCTCGTCGGTATCGGCGTCGGCCAACATAAGGGCGTCCGCATCCGGAGCACTCTCGTGTACGGGGATCCCCATGTCGTTAATCATGCGGATGATGTCTTCCACCTGCTCAGGATCTGAAATATCCTCGGGCAGGTGGTCGTTGACCTCGGCGTAAGTCAGATACTTCTGCTCACGACCCAGTTTGATCAACTCAATAATACGAGACTGCTGTTGCGCTTTTCCGGACATAACACCCTATCCACTGAAGGTCTTGGCGGGCAAAAAACAAGCCGAGGATTATACCTGAGCTATGACCTCACGCGCCAGTTGAGGTCGGGTTTGATGCAGGAACATCCCGTTTAAGCAACTCGAGCAGCAAAGATTTTTCTTCGGCGCTCAAATCGCTTTGACGTGATTTCCTGGAAAGTTGTTCCAGCTTTCGCTCGCGCTGGCGGGCGGACAAGCTAGTTATGGTGTCGAAAAACTGTTGTTCAAGGTTTTCTCCGTTGATCAGCCATTCCTTTTCTGCCAGGCGGGTCAGCAATCGACCCTGTTCGGTGCCGTGCCATCGCGAGATCAACTGAAAAGAGTTTAGCTGAGGATTCTTTTGTACGGCCTCAAGCGAGGCCACCAGAAGCTGGGTGTTGGTATTGTCTTCGTCCGCGAAGTGACCGGCGGTCTCGACTTTCAGGGCCAACTGCGGGTGGTGGATCACGGTTCGCAGGGCGGCCATGATCGGTGTTTCGACGGCGGCCGGTATCCGTGGGGCACGCGGTTGATCGCGATCACCACCACGTTTGCCATTTTTGTCCCAGGGTTTCTTTTCCCATTTCTTGCCGCCGGCGCCGGATTTCTTCGGCGTCCATTCCTGCTGCGGCACATACATGTCCTGTGCCTGCGGCTGATGGTAGTCGCTGTAGTCCGGTATTGCGTCGTAATCGATGCCTGGATCGTAGGCGGGCGGCGCTTCCTGTGGTGCGCTCTGGGCCAATTGACTGACGGTCTCGCTGCTCAGACCGGTGATTTCGGTCAGGCGCTGACGCATCAGGATCCGCAGGTTGGCCCCCGGCACCTTGTCGATCAGCGGCGCGGCAAGGGTGGCCAGGTGCGCCTTGCCTTCGAGCGAGCGAGGGTCGGCCTCTTCGGTCAGTTGCTGGAAGAAGTAGTCCGCCAGCGGTTGTGCGTGCTGGTTGATTCGCGCCCGGAAGGCGTCGGTGCCTTCGGCTCGGATCAAGGTGTCCGGGTCTTCGCCTTCAGGCAGAAACAGGAAGCGCGCGCGGCGACCGTCCTGCAGGCTGCTCAGCGTAGCTTCCAGTGCGCGCCAGGCGGCGTTGCGGCCGGCCTGGTCGCCGTCAAAGCAGAACAATACGTTCGGCACGACGCGAAAAAGACGTTTCAGGTGTTCTTCACTGGTGGCCGTGCCCAGCGTCGCGACGGCATTGCGCAGGCCTTGCTGGGCCAGGGCGATGACGTCCATGTAGCCCTCGACGACGATGATTTCGTCGAGGTTGCGGTTGTTCTTGCGTGCTTCATAAAGGCCGTAGAGTTCCTGGCCTTTATGGAATACCGGGGTTTCCGGCGAGTTCAGGTATTTCGGCTTGTCGTCGCCGAGAACTCGGCCACCGAAGGCAATGATGCGCCCACGGGTATCGCGGATCGGGAACATCACACGATCACGGAAGCGATCATAGCGTTTGCCGGTTTCGGCGTTCTCGATCAGCAGGCCGGCGTCGATCATGGCTTTCTGCTGCAGGGTGTCGCTGCTCAGGTGCTTGAACAGGTTGTCCCAGCCCGGTGGGGCAAAGCCGAGGCCGAAGTCTCGGGCAATCTCGCCGGTCAGGCCGCGACCTTTTAGGTAGTCCACGGCAGCCTTGCGTGCCGGGTGGCTCTTGAGCGCCTGCCGGTAAAAATCGGCGGCGGCGGTCAGCAGCGGATAGAGCGGCGAATCGGTCGGCTGTCGCGGTTTGTGCGAGCGGCCACCTTCTTCGCGCGGGATTTCCATGCCCGCCGCCTTGGCCAGATCCTCGACGGCCTGGGGGAAGTCCAGGTTGTCGTGATCCATGAGAAAACCAAGCGCGTTGCCGCCAGCGCCGCAGCCGAAGCAGTAATAGAACTGCTTGTCGGGACTTACGCTGAACGACGGGGTCTTCTCTTTATGAAACGGGCAACAGGCGGTGTAGTTTTTGCCGGCCTTCTTCAGTTGCACGCGCGAGCTGACCACGTCGACGATGTCGGTGCGGTTCAGCAGGTCGTCAATGAAGCTCTGGGGAATCAGCCCGGCCATGGCGTTCTCGTCTGCGCTGTAATGGGTCCGATGCGAAGGGCGGCCGGACGATCATGGTGTGAGGCGCGCAAGATAAAGTGCGGCTCGACCAGTGTCGTTGACGTAATCGCTGTCGGGAAGTGTATCTGCCGAAAATTCACTGACGTTAGTACTCATCAGTCTTCGACTATTTGAAAGTGTTGCGCTGAATCCGCTGACGGCCGGTATGCTGGCCTCGGATAGCTCATGAAACGGGCACGCAAGCAGGTGCCTTGGGCTGATCGTCGTAAGAGGAATCAGTGGGTGTGCTCGTCAGTAGCCTTGAAAGGCTCGTCAGAAAAGACGTGCACCGCTGGCAAAAGAGCCAGGCCTGACGCGGTGAAGCGGATTTGTCTCGGTCGCGTGTGCGGCTTCGACGGTGAAGCATCAAGCGTTTTACGCAAATGCCATAAGCCCGGCTGAGGGCCGGGCTTGGCAGAAGCTTGCTACGATCGTCTGTGTATTAGTACAGACGAACGGCGCGGCGCTGTTCGCGCTGAACTTTCTTGGCGTGACGCTTAACAGCGGCTGCTGCCTTGCGCTTACGCTCAGAAGTTGGCTTCTCGTAAAATTCGCGGCTACGAACTTCAGCCAGTACACCGGCTTTTTCGCAGGAGCGCTTGAAACGACGCAGAGCTACGTCGAAGGGTTCGTTCTCTTTAACTTTGACGGCTGGCATCCAGAGCTACCTTCATTCATTACCGGGGTCAACATCCTCGCGGCAAAAGAGCACTTGAAGACGTCGGTTTTTAAGGGTTGCGGATGTTAACCCCTCAACGCTCGGAATGCAAAGCCTCTGATCGAAAACCGCTGGTCGGGGCATCCAGTGGCGACTATTATGCGCGCCTTCGAATTCAGCCTAAACAAGGCGCAAACCCATGCTAGTACTGGGATTAGAAACTTCCTGCGACGAAACCGGCGTCGCTTTATACGACAGTGAACGCGGTCTGCTGGCCGACGCATTGTTCAGTCAGATCGACCTGCATCGCGTCTACGGCGGTGTGGTGCCGGAGCTGGCCTCGCGCGATCACGTCAAGCGCATGCTGCCCTTGATCCGTCAGGTGTTGGCCGAGGCCGACTGCGTGCCGACCGAGATCGACGCCATCGCCTACACCGCGGGTCCTGGCCTGGTGGGTGCTTTGCTGGTGGGTGCTTCGTGCGCTCAGGCGCTGGCGTTTGCCTGGGGCATTCCGGCCCTCGGTGTGCACCACATGGAGGGCCACTTGCTGGCGCCGATGCTGGAGCCAAAGCCGCCGGAATTTCCGTTCGTCGCTTTGTTGGTCTCCGGTGGTCATACGCAGCTGGTTCAGGTCGATGGCATCGGCCAATACAGCCTGCTGGGCGAAACCCTTGATGACGCCGCAGGCGAAGCGTTCGACAAGACTGCGAAGATGATGGGCCTCAACTACCCGGGCGGCCCGGAAATCGCCAAATTGGCGGAGAAGGGCGTCGCAGGACGTTTCACCTTCCCGCGTCCGATGTGCGATCGCCCAGGCCTTGATTTCAGCTTCAGTGGCTTGAAGACCTTTGCCCTCAATACCTGGCAGCAGTGCGTCAGCGCCGGGGACGACAGCGAGCAAGCCCGTTGCGACATCGCGCTGGCGTTCCAGCAGGCCGTGGTGGAGACTTTGACCATCAAGTGCAAGCGTGCGTTGAAGCAGGCCGGCATGAAGCGTCTGGTGATCGCTGGCGGCGTCAGCGCCAACAAGGCGTTGCGTGTATCGCTGGAGAAAATGCTCGGCGACATGAAGGGCGATGTGTTCTATGCCCGTCCAGAATTCTGCACCGACAATGGCGCAATGATTGCGTTTGCCGGTTGCCAGCGTTTGCAGGCTGGCCAGCAGGAAAGCCTGGCGATCAGCGTGCAGGCGCGCTGGCCGATGGAGCAGTTGTCGGCACTGTAATGAGTGGCGCTCACGTGCGGTATTTAAAAATGCCGTTCGCGCCCGGCAAACAGGTCGCGTAGATTGCCCCGGTGGCGCCAGACGATCAGCAGCGTCAGCGTGCTCATCGGCAGCAGCGCCTCCGGTTCCTGCCAGGCCAGTAATGGCAGGGTCAGGGGCGTGGCGATCAGCGCTGCCAGCGAGCTGGTGCGGGTCAGGTAGAACGTCAGCAGCCAGGCACACACGGCCAGCAGCGCGGCAGGCGAATACAGGCCCAGCAGCATGCCGGCCGCCGTGGCAACGCCCTTGCCGCCGCGGAAACGGAAGTACAGCGGGAACAGGTGACCGATCACGGCGCAGACGCCGATCCAGGCCTGATCCTGTAGTGGAAGGCCCGCTGCCGAAGCGATCAGCACCGGTAGCAGGCCTTTGCACAGATCACCCAGCAGGGTCAGGATCGCGAGTTTGCGACCGGCCAGGCGCAGCATGTTGGTGGCACCGGCATTACCCGAGCCACTCATTCGCGGGTCCGGATTTCCGGTCAGGCGGCTGAGCAAAATGGCGAAGGACAGCGAGCCGAGCAGGTAGGCGAGGATCGCCAGTAACCAAAACATGCTAACTATTCCGGGCGAGGACGCCCTGATTCTAACGGCGCATTGCGCCCTTGTCGTGCAGCGGAGAAAAGTGCTTGGACAGAGTGTTTATCGAGGGCCTGGAAGTCGACACCGTGATCGGTGCCTACGACTGGGAGCGCGGCATCCGACAGTGCCTGCGCCTTGATCTGAGCTTCGCCTGGGACAATCGCCCGGCTGCTGCCGGTGACGACCTGACCCTGGCACTCGATTACGCCAGTGTTTCCACGCGGATCCAGGCCTTTGCCGAGCAATCCCAGTATCAACTGGTCGAGACCTTCGCCGAGCGTCTGGTCGAAGTGCTGATGAACGAATTCAAGATTACCTGGGTGCGACTGAAGCTGACCAAGCCTGGCGCGGTCCCGGCCGCCAAGGGTGGTGTGGGCGTGGAGATCGAGCGCGGATGTCGCTGACTCAGGTCTATCTCGGGCTCGGTAGCAATATCGAGCGCGAAACCCATTTGCGCGCAGGTCTGGATGCCCTGGCCGGTTTTCTGGTGGATATCCGCTGTTCGGCGGTGTTCGAAAGCCAGCCGGTGGGGATCAAGAGCGGGCCTTTCTACAACTTCGTGGTCTCGGCGTTTACCGATCTGCCGTTGATGGAGCTGGATCGTCGGCTGAAATTCATCGAGGCGGATAACGGTCGTTATGCCCCGGATCGCAAGGGGTTGCCGCTGGATATCGACGTCTTGCTGTACGGCGAGCTGGCAGGCAATTTCGACGGGCTGATCCTGCCCCGGGCCGAAATTCTGAAAAATGCCTTTGTGCTGTGGCCGCTGTCGCTGATTGCGCCGGATCGGGTACATCCAGGCGTGGGAAAAAGTTTTGCCACGTTGTGGGCCGAGGCGCAAATCGATCAGGTGTTGGCACCGGTCGGGTTTGAATGGCGCGGTATTCAGCTCACGCCTTCAGATCTGTTGAGCTGACTGACGCCATCGCGAGCAGCCATCGCGATGGCGTCAGATGTTCTCAGGAAGACGCTGATTCCTTGTAAGCCTTCAACGCCTTGAGCCGTTCGCGCTTGAGCGCTTCGCCCAGTTCGGGGCCTTGGAAGCCCTTCTCCAGCAGCGGCTGAACCGCAACACCCCGAGCAGCGCTGGCTGCACCGCGCAGGTAATCGGCCTGTGGATAACTGCGCTGCTCAAGTCCTTTGCGGCCTCGTGCATCCATCTCGCACGCGACGATAAATTCTTCGAAACGCTGCGGTCGGCGATAAACATCAAAGCTCTGCAGCAATTCCAGCAAGGTCGACGCCTTCAGTTCCAGGGCGCGATGACCGTGGGTGTGGTACTGGCCAACCAGCAAGGCCAGTTCCTGACAATCCTTCGGTGCCTTGAAGCGTTCGTTGACGGCTTTGATCAGCTTCAGGCCTTTGTGCTCATGGGCGATATGCCGCGGCCATTCCTCTTCCGGCGTCAGACCTTTGCCGAGGTCGTGCAGCAGGCAGGCCCAGCGCACTGTCAGCGGTTGCTGGTGGAGGGCGGCTTGCTCAAGCACGCTCAGCGTGTGAATGCCGCTGTCGATTTCCGGGTGATGGGCTTCCGGTTGCGGTACGCCGAACAAGGCATCGACTTCCGGCATCAGCACTTTCAGAGCGCCGCAATCGCGCAATACCTGAATGAAAACCTGCGGCTGATTTTCCATCAGTGCGCGGGAAATCTCTTTCCAGCTGCGTTCGGCGGTCAGGGCCTCCAGTTCGCCGGATTCGCTGAGCTCGCGCATCAGTTCCAGCGTCTCGGGCGCCACCTTGAAGCCGAGTTCCGCGTAACGAGCTGCAAAGCGGGCAACACGCAAGACTCGCAGGGGATCTTCGGCGAACGCGGGGGAAACGTGACGCAGGATTCGATCGTCGAGATCGCGCTGGCCGTGATAGGGATCGGTCAGGTTTTGCTGATCGTCCTCGGCCATGGCGTTGATCGTGAGGTCGCGACGGATCAGGTCTTCTTCGAGCGTGACCTCGGGGCTGGCGTGAAAGGTGAATCCGCCATAACCGCGACCGCTCTTGCGCTCGGTGCGGGCGAGGGCGTACTCCTCGCCGCTTTTCGGGTGAAGAAACACAGGGAAATCCGCGCCTACCGGGCGAAACCCTTGGGCGAGCATTTCTTCTGCGGTGGCGCCGACCACCACCCAATCGATATCGGTGACCGGTTTGCCCAGCAGGCGATCACGTACTGCGCCGCCGACCTTGTAAATCTGCATAAAAAACCTCCGTTGGCCCGACAGGATAACCCTTGCGCCGGACTTTCGGAGGCCAGAACGGGATCAAAGATGAATGACGGCCAGATCGAGCCGACCGTAATCTCCCTCACCGTGTTCGCTGCGGGGCGGTACATGGTGGGTTTTCATGATCTGGTCGCCCTGCAGGGTTTCCAGATGAATGTCGAAACCCCACAACCGGTGCAGGTGCTTGAGTACCTCTTCGGTGGAGTCGCCCAGCGGTTTTCGGTCGTGCTGCTGGTGACGCAGGGTCAGTGAGCGGTCGCCGCGCCGGTCGATGCTGTAGATCTGCACGTTCGGTTCACGGTTGCCGAGGTTGTACTGCGCGGCCAGGGTCTCGCGGATGATCCGGTAGCCGCCCTCGTCATGAATGGCGGGCACCAGCAGATCGTCCTTCTGGTCGTCATCGAGGATGCTGAACAGTTTCAGGTCGCGGATCACCTTGGGTGACAGGTACTGCAGGATGAAACTCTCGTCCTTGAAGCTGCTCATGGCGAACTTGATGGTCGACAGCCAGTCGGTGCCGGCGATTTCCGGGAACCAGCGACGGTCTTCTTCCGTTGGTTCTTCGCACATGCGCCGGATGTCGCGGTACATGGCAAAACCCAGTGCGTAAGGGTTGATGCCGTTGTAGTAGGGACTGTCGAAACCTGGCTGGAACACCACGCTGGTGTGAGACGTGAGGAACTCCATCATGAAGCCATCGGTGACCAGACCCTCGTCGTACAGGTCGTTCATCAACGTGTAGTGCCAGAAGGTTGCCCAGCCCTCGTTCATCACCTGGGTCTGGCGCTGTGGATAGAAATACTGGGCGATCTTGCGCACGATCCGCACGATCTCCCGCTGCCAGGGCTCCAGCAGCGGCGCGTGTTTCTCGATGAAGTACAGGATGTTTTCCTGTGGCTCGGCCGGGAAGCGTGCGTTGTCCTTGTCGCTGTATTTGTCTGCGCCTTTGGGAATGGTGCGCCACAGGTCGTTGATCTGTTTCTGCAGGTGTTCTTCGCGATCCTTCTGCCGGCGCCGCTCTTCCTCGGCGGAAATCGGGTACGGACGTTTGTAGCGGTCGACGCCGTAGTTCATCAAGGCATGGCAGGAATCGAGCAGGTCCTCGACCGCGTCGATGCCATGGCGCTCCTCGCATTGCATGATGTACTGCTTGGCGAACACCAGGTAATCGATGATAGAGCTGGCATCGGTCCAGGTGCGGAACAGGTAGTTGCCCTTGAAGAAGCTGTTGTGGCCGTAGCAGGCATGGGCCACCACCAGCGCCTGCATGCAGATGGTGTTTTCCTCCATCAGGTAGGCGATGCACGGGTCGGAGTTGATCACGATCTCGTAGGCCAGCCCCATCTGCCCGCGACTGTAGGATTTCTCGGTGCTGAGGAAGTGTTTGCCGTAGGACCAGTGGTGATAGCCCAGCGGCATGCCGACCGAAGCGTAGGCGTCCATCATCTGTTCGGCGGTGATCACTTCAATCTGGTTGGGATAGGTGTCCAGGGCGTACCCGGCCGCGATCCGGGCAATTTCGCGGTCGTAGGTCTGGATCAGCTCGAATGTCCATTCGGAGCCGGTGGAAATGGGTTGGCGCTTCTGCTCTTTGGCGGTCATGTCACTAACCTGCGCTGGAAGAGTTCACGGAAGACCGGATAGATATCTCCGGCCGAGACCAGCTGCTGCTGGGCAAAAGTGTCAGAAAAGGCTTCGGCGATGCGTTCGTACTCGTACCACAGGGCCTGATGTTCGCGCGGGGTGATCTCTACGTAAGTGTAGTACTGCACAAACGGCATGATCTGATTGATCAGGATGTCGCGGCAGATCGGCGAGTCGTCGTTCCAGTTGTCGCCGTCGGAAGCCTGTGCGGCGTAGATGTTCCATTCGTTGCTCGGATAGCGCTCTGCCATGATCTCCTGCATCAGCTTCAGCGCGCTGGAAACGATGGTGCCGCCGGTTTCCCGCGAATAGAAAAACTCTTCTTCGTCCACTTCCCGTGCGCTGGTGTGGTGGCGGATGAACACGACGTCGATCTTGTCGTAGTTCCGCTTGAGGAACAGGTACAGCAGGATGAAAAAGCGTTTGGCGATGTCCTTGGTCGCCTGGGTCATGGAGCCGGAAACGTCCATCAGGCAGAACATCACGGCTTTCGAGCTTGGGTTCGGTTGCTTGATCAGCAGGTTGTACTTGAGGTCGAAGGTGTCGAGGAACGGCACACGGTGGATACGCGCGCTGAGTTTTTCGATTTCGGCTTCGAGATTCTGGATATCGCCGAAGTTGTCCGGTTCTTCGCGTTTCAGGCGGGCCAGTTCTTCCTTGGCTTCGCGCAGTTTGGCGCGGCTGCTGCCGGACAGCGCGATTCGCCGGGCGTGGGCCGAGCGCAGTGTGCGAATGATGTTGATCCGGGACGGGTTGCCCTCGTTGCTGATCCCGGCGCGGACCGTCTTGAAGGTATCGGTGCCACTCAGGTTGCGTTTGACCAGGTTGGGCAGTTCGAGGTCCTCGAACATGAATTCGAGGAATTCTTCCTGGGTGATCTGGAACACGAATTCATCCATGCCTTCGCCGGAGTTGCCGGCCTTGCCCGGTCCGCGACCGCCGCCGCCTCCCGGTGGGCGGGCGATGTGTTCGCCTGCGGTGAATTCCTTGTTGCCGGGGTGAACCACGGTCTGCTTACCGCCACGGCCATGGTGAAGCACCGGTTCGTCGATGTCGCGACCGGGAATGCTGATTTGCTCGCCGTGCTCCATGTCGGTGATGGAGCGCCGGCTGACCGCCTCTTCGACAGCCTTCTTGATGTGGTCACGGTAACGCCGCAGGAAGCGCTGACGGTTTACCGTGCTTTTGTTCTTGCCATTGAGACGTCGGTCGATCACATAGCTCATGACTGCTCCTTAGAAGCTGTCCTGCAAAGGGGCGAGCGGTCATGCAGCGTTGAACCGAATGCCAAGGGACGCACACGCTCCCCCAAGCGCTTTGGGTGCTGCCTGAACCTCGCTACCGCCTTTCGAACACCTTCCAGAGGCCTGTGTAGCAGAAAATGCGCACACAAGCCTCGGGCTGACGACAACCGGTCTGACCGGCCGCGGTTTACTGTGATTTTCTGACCCGCAGATACCACTCGGAGAGCAGTCGTACCTGTTTGTCGGTGTAGCCGCGTTCGACCATTCGTGTAACGAAGTCGTTGTGTTTCTGCTGATCCTCTTTGCTGGCCTTGGCATTGAAGCTGATGACCGGCAGCAGATCCTCGGTGTTCGAGAACATTTTCTTCTCGATGACCACCCGCAGTTTTTCGTAGCTGAGCCAGGTCGGGTTCTTGCCGTTGTTGTTGGCCCGGGCGCGCAGTACGAAGTTGACGATTTCGTTGCGGAAATCCTTCGGATTGCTGATGCCGGCCGGTTTCTCGATTTTTTCCAGTTCCTCGTTGAGGGCGACGCGGTTGAGGATCTCGCCGGTTTCCGGATCGCGGTATTCCTGATCCTGAATCCAGAAGTCCGCATACAGCACGTAGCGGTCGAAGATGTTCTGGCCGTACTCGCTGTAAGACTCGAGGTAGGCGGTCTGGATCTCCTTGCCGATGAATTCGATATAACGCGGCGCCAGGTATTCCTTCAGATAGCGCAGATAGCGCTCGCGGGTTTCGGCCTGGAACTGTTCCTGTTCGATCTGCTGTTCCAGCACATAGAGCAGGTGCACCGGGTTGGCGGCGATTTCATGCGGGTCGAAGTTGAAGACCTTGGACAGGATCTTGAACGCGAACCGGGTCGACAGACCGTTCATGCCTTCGTCGACGCCCGCCGAGTCGCGATATTCCTGGATCGACTTGGCCTTCGGATCGGTGTCCTTGAGATTTTCGCCGTCGTACACCCGCATCTTGGAGTAGATGTTGGAGTTTTCCGGCTCCTTCAAGCGTGACAGCACGGTGAACTGCGCCAGCATCTTGAGGGTGTCCGGCGCGCAATGGGCTTTGGCCAGGGAACTGTTGAACAGCAGTTTGTCGTAGATCTTCACTTCGTCGCTGACCCGCAGGCAGTACGGCACTTTGACGATGTAGATCCGGTCGATGAAGGCTTCGTTGTTCTTGTTGTTGCGGAAGGTGTGCCACTCCGATTCGTTGGAGTGGGCCAGCAGGATCCCGGTGAACGGAATCGCGCCGAGGCCTTCGGTACTGTTGTAGTTGCCTTCCTGAGTGGCGGTCAGCAACGGGTGCAGCACCTTGATCGGTGCCTTGAACATTTCGACGAATTCCATCAGACCCTGGTTGGCCCGGCACAGCGCGCCCGAGTAGCTGTAGGCATCGGCGTCGTTCTGCGGATATTCCTCGAGTTTGCGGATGTCGACCTTGCCGACCAGCGCCGAGATGTCCTGGTTGTTCTCGTCACCGGGTTCGGTCTTGGCCACGGCGATCTGGTTGAGGATCGACGGGTAGAGCTTGACCACGCGGAACTGGCTGATGTCGCCGCCGAATTCGGCCAGGCGCTTGGTCGCCCATGGCGACATGATGGTGTTCAGGTAGCGCCGGGGAATGCCGAAGTCTTCTTCGAGGATCGCGCCATCTTCGGTGGCGTTGAACAGACCCAGGGGAGATTCGAAAACCGGTGAACCCTTGATGGCGTAGAAAGGCACTCTTTCCATGAGCTGTTTCAGCTTCTCGGCCAGGGAGGATTTACCACCACCGACGGGACCGAGCAGGTAGAGGATCTGTTTCTTCTCCTCGAGGCCCTGGGCGGCATGGCGGAAATACGACACGATCTGGTCGATGCATTCTTCCATCCCGTGGAAGTCTTCAAAGGCCGGATAGCGGCGGATCACCTTGTTCGAGAAGATTCGCGACAGCCTCGAGTTGGTCGAGGTGTCGAGCAGCTCCGGTTCGCCGATGGCCATTAACAGACGTTCGGCAGCGGAAGCGTAGGCGCTACGGTCTTTCTTGCACAGCTCCAGGTACTCTTGCAGCGAGAGTTCTTCCTGGCGTGTGGACTCGAAGCGTTGTTGGAAGTGGCTAAAGATACTCATGACGTCACCTCGCTCGATACGTGGAGCCGACGCCGGATCACTCAGTCGATGCTGGCAAGCAGCCGCTAAGGCAGCTGTTGTTTACCCCCCAGAACCCCTCCGCGATCGACAACCGCGAAAGTCACTCCCGATGACCCGTGCGCCGGTGTACCGGCTCTCCCCTGTTTTGGATGGCCTGGGCTTAAGGATAGTTGGGAATTCAGGAGGTAAAGGCGAGATACGTAATTAGTTGTGGCAGACCGTTCGTCTGCCACCGCGCGAGCCCACGGGAGCCGGGGCTTGCACGTTACAAAAAAATTATTCGGAGGTGCCTTGCGCGGTTTCCGAAGGAAAAGTCGTACGCCACAGCTCGAAGCCACCGTCCATGCTGTAGACGTCGGAGAAGCCCTGGCTCACGAGATACGCCGCGGCACCCTGGCTCGAGTTGCCGTGATAGCAGACCACGACAGTCGGGGCATCGAGGTCGGCCCCTTGGATGAAGGCGTGCAGGGAATGATTGTCCAGATGCTTCGAGCCGCTGATGTGCAGCGCCGCGAATGTGGCTGGGTCACGGACGTCGACCACCACGGCACCTTGCTCGCGCAGGGCCTGGGCCTGTTCCGGGGGGATACGTTTGAATTCGCTCATGGCGGGTTCCTGTGGCTCGGCTGAAAACGCAGTCTAACGCGCAGCGCTGACTGGCGAGGATTCGGTGATCAATGGCGCGACCGGGGGCAGGACGCCGCCGTGTTCGTCGCATTTGCATGACAGCCGTTCAAAGCTGTCGACGTTCATCAGGGTCAGGCTGCCGCCCCAAACGCAACCAGTGTCGAGGGCTGAAATGCCGGGTTCATGGACATTGCCTTCCAGCGCCGCCCAGTGGCCGAAAATGATTCGCAGGCCTCGGGTCTTGCGCTCCTTGTGCTGGAACCAGGGCTTGTAGCCCGGTGGCGCGGTGTCGAGGCCTTCCTTGCTCTTGAGGTCGAGCTTGCCCTCGGCGGTGCAGAAACGCATGCGCGTGAAATAGTTGGTGATGACCCGGAGGCGGGTTACACCGTTGAGCTCGCTGTCCCACTTCGCCGGCTCGTTGCCATACATGCCGTCAAGGAAGGCCGGGAACAGGTTGTCGTCGCGTAATGCGGTTTCGACTTCCTCGGCGTACTTCAGTGCTTTGCGCAGCGACCATTGCGGTGCAATGCCGGCGTGCACCATGGCGACTTCACGTTGCTCATCGTAGTGCATGAGCTTTTGCTGGCGCAGCCATTCCATCAGTTCGGCGCAGTCCGGCGCTGCGAGAATCTCGCGCAGCGTGTCGGACTTCTTCATCCGCTCGATGTTTTTCGCCGCCGCCAGCAGGTGCAGGTCGTGGTTGCCGAGTACGCAGACCAGCGATTCACGCATGCCATAAAGGAAGCGCAGGGTTTCCAGCGATTGCGGGCCACGGTTGACCAGGTCACCCACCAGCCACAACCGATCCACTGCCGGGTCGAACGCGACCTGCTTGAGCAGGCACTTGAGCGGTTCGAGGCAGCCTTGCAGGTCGCCGACGGCATACGTCGCCATTAGTGCAGGGCTCCGGGAACGGCGAGGCGGAAAGGTTTGATGATTGCGTCGAAATGCTTGCCGTCGCTGGCGACCATTTCATAGCTGCCCTGCATGGTGCCGACCTTGGTGGTCATGACCGTGCCGCTGCTGTAGGTGTGGCTTTTTCCCGCGTCGATCAGTGGCTGTTGGCCCACCACGCCGGCGCCGCGCACCTCTTCGACATGACCGTCGCCATCGGTGATCACCCAATGCCGGGAGATCAGTCGGGCTGGCTGCTCGCCATTGTTCTGCACGGTGATGGTGTAGGCGAAGGCAAAGCGGTCGTGCTCGGGTTGCGATTGGTCTGCCAGATAGTGAGTTACGACACTGACATCGACCTGATAACGAGGATCAGACATGCAAAAGGCCTTAAGGACAAAGCGGAACGCGGGGTGTCGCCGATGGGTTGAGTCTAGGCAAGTATCGGGCAGGAGACCAGAGCGGTGTCCTGCCCGAGCGCAATGCTTGCCTGTCAGTCGGCAGCGGGTGTTGGTGCGGGCTGTTCGGCGAGCTTGTCGGCCAGGCGCACGAATGCCGCCAGGTCAAGCTGCTCGGGGCGCAGACTGCCATCGACGCCGGCGGCTTCGATTTCAGCGTTGCTCAGCAATTGCTTGAGGGTGTTGCGCAAGGTCTTGCGGCGCTGGTTGAAGGCTTCGCGCACGACGCGCTCCAGCAGGCGATGGTCCTTGGCCGGGTGCGGCAGTACCGCGTGCGGCACCAGGCGGACGATGGCCGAGTCGACCTTCGGCGGCGGGTTGAAAGCACCCG
Source organism: Pseudomonas allokribbensis (assembly GCF_014863605.1). Classification (NCBI taxonomy): domain Bacteria; kingdom Pseudomonadati; phylum Pseudomonadota; class Gammaproteobacteria; order Pseudomonadales; family Pseudomonadaceae; genus Pseudomonas; species Pseudomonas allokribbensis. The sequence goes on along the minus strand of NZ_CP062252.1, from coordinate 5,927,883 downwards.
GGCCGACGTTGAACAGATGCTCGACCCGGCAATGGTACTGAACCATGATCGACAGACGGCCCCAGTCACCACCACCCGGACCTGCGGCGAGACGCTCAACCACTTCCTTCTGCAGCATGAAGTGCATGTCGCGGATGATACCGGCGTTGTTCAGCAGGTGAAAAATCAGCGGCGTGGAGATGTTGTACGGCAGGTTGCCGACCACGCGCAGGCTGTTCGGTGCGGCGTTCAGGGTATTGAAGTCGAACTTCAGCGCATCGCCCTGATGCAGGTTGAAGTTGCTCTTGCCGGCGAACTGCTGGTTGAGGATCGGGATCAGGTCCTTGTCCAGTTCCACCACGTCGAGCTGTGCACCGCTGTTCAACAGGCCTGCGGTCAATGCGCCCTGGCCCGGGCCGATTTCCAGCATCCGGTCGTCAGGCTTGGCGCTGATGGAGCGCAGGATGCGGTCGATGACGCCGGCATCGTGCAGGAAGTTCTGGCCAAAGCGTTTGCGCGCCTTGTGTTGGTATTGCTCGGTCATAAACGGGTCTCGGCCATCTGGTAGGCGGTTTCCAGGGCGACCTGCAGGCTGCCGGTGTCGATCTTGCCGCTACCGGCCAGATCCAGGGCGGTGCCGTGGTCGACGGAGGTGCGGATGATCGGCAGGCCCAGGGTCACGTTGACCGCTGCGCCGAAGCCTTTGTACTTGAGCACGGGCAGGCCCTGGTCGTGGTACATCGCCAGCACTGCGTCGCAGTGCTCCAGATATTTGGGGGTAAACAGAGTGTCGGCAGGCAGCGGGCCACGAAGGTCCATGCCCTCGCCGCGCAGGCGCTCCAATGTGGGTTCGATGATGTCGATTTCTTCATGGCCCAGGTGTCCACCTTCACCGGCGTGCGGGTTGAGTCCGCAAACCAGGATGCGCGGTTGGGCAATGCCGAATTTGTCTTGCAGGTCGGCGTGCAGAATCCGAGTGACCCGTTCCAGTCGCTCCGGCGTGATCGCATCGGCGATGTCGCGCAGGGGTAGGTGAGTGGTGACCAGCGCCACGCGCAAACCGCGGGTAGCGAGCATCATCACGACCTGGGCGGTGTGGGTCAGGTCGGCGAGGAATTCGGTGTGGCCGGAAAAAGCGATGCCCGATTCGTTGATCACGCCCTTGTGTACCGGGGCGGTGATCATTCCGGCGAAATCGCCGTTCAGACAGCCATTGCCGGCGCGGGTCAGGGTTTCAAGGACGAATGCGGCGTTGGCCTTGTCCAGTTGCCCGGCGACCACGGGGGCGCTGAGCGGGGTGTCCCAGACATAAAGGCTGTCGGCCGGCGCCGGAAGATCCGGCCATTGACCGGGCGACACAGGCAGCAGACTGACGGCCAGCCCCAGCTGCGCGGCCCGCTCTTGGAGCAGGTCGCGGCTGGTGATGGCAATCAGGGGATGTGGCTGGGCTTGCGAGGCGAGCAGCAGGCACAGGTCGGGACCGATGCCGGCTGGTTCGCCGGGTGTCAGCGCGAAACGCTTGGGTTTCACTGCGCTGCCTGGTCTGCACCAGGGAGTTTGATCTCTACGTACGCTTCGTCACGGATCTGACGCAGCCAGGTTTGCAGCTCTTCATCGTATTTGCGGTTACGCAGTACGGTCATGGCTTGCTGCTCACGGGCCTGTTCGGTGCTGTCAGTGGCGCGACGGCCAAGGACTTCCAGAACGTGCCAGCCGTACTGGGTCTGGAATGGCTTGGACAGCTGACCCTGAGGGGACTTGGCCATCACGGCGCGGAATTCCGGTACCAGTGCGTTCGGGTCGATCCAGTTCAGGTCGCCGCCGTTGAGGGCAGAGCCTGGGTCTTCCGAATACTTCTTGGCCAGTTCGGCGAAATCTTCACCGGCCGAGATGCGGTTATAGAGCGATTGAGCCAGTTCCTTGGTCTTTGCTTCGTCGCGAACCGGACTTGGCTTGACCAGGATGTGGCGCACATGCACTTCATCGCGCATCTGGCTTTCGCCGCCGCGTTTTTCCAGCAGCTTCAGGATGATGAAACCACCCGGAGTGCGTGCTGGCTGAGTGATGTCGCCGACAGCCATGCTGCTCAACTCGCGGTCGAACGGCGGTGGCAGTTGAGCAGCTTTACGCCAGCCCATGTCGCCGCCTTCCAGAGCGTTGTCGCTGCCGGACTTGGCAACGGCCAGTTGACCGAAATCGGCGCCTTGCTTGAGTTGCTGATAAACCTCCATCGCCTGACGTGCAGCGCTCTGAATTGCTTCAGAGTTGGCGCTTTCCGGGGTCGGAATCAGGATGTTGGCCAGGTGTAGCTCTTCGGACAGTTGCATCTTGCCCAGGTCGGAGGCGAGGAAGTTCTTCACTTCCTGCTCCGATACCTGAATGCGTTCTGCAACACGGCGCTGACGCACGCGGCTGATGACCATTTCCTTGCGGATCTGCTCACGGGCGCCTTCGTAACTCAGGCCGTCGTGAGCCAGGGCTGCGCGGAACTGATCGACAGTCATGTTGTTGCGCTGGGCAATGGTGCCGACAGCCTGGTTCAGTTCTTCATCGGTGATGCGGATACCGGAACGTTCGCCGATCTGCAGTTGCAGGTTTTCGACGATCAGGCGCTCGAGCACCTGTTGGTCCAGTACGCCCGGAGGCGGCAAGCCGCCACCGCGCTTGGCGATGGTTTGCTGAACTTCGTGGACGCGTTGATCCAGCTGGCTCTGCATGACCACGTCGTTGTCGACGATGGCCACCACTTTATCGATGGACTGCACCGCGGCGTTGGCCGCGGTACCCAGGAACAGCGCGCCCAGCATCAGCGGGCGCAGACAATCAGAAAGCTTGGTCTTCACGTTGACGATAACCTTGGATGCCTTTGTCGAGGAAGCTCTCTACCTTGGCGCCAGTGAGGCCGCCGAGTCCCTTCAGAACAATTTGTAGGAAGACGCCGTGGTCGCCTTTTTCGTTTTGCGGAGCTTCCTGACTGAACTCGTCGTAGGAAACCCAGTAACGGTTGATCAGGCGCAGTTTCCAGCAGCAGTTGTCGTACTCGAAACCACCGAAGGCTTCCAGTGTACGGTTGCGGTTGTAGTCGTACTGCCAGCGGCTGATTGCGCTCCACTGTGGAACGATCGGCCAGATGACCGAGAAGTCATGCTGCTGGATCTTGTAGTAGTCCTTCACGTAGCCAGGCTGGCCCGGGGTGCCGTAGTCGCCACCACCCACCGACCATTTGCCGGTGTTCTGGTCGTAACGAACCTGGTCGTTGCGATAGCGATAACCGAGGTTGACCACCTTGTTCGGGTTGTCTTCAGGCTGGTAGTGGAACATCGCGCTGCCGGAACGTGGGCTGCGGCTGTCCGGATCCCAGTTGTAGTCGGCAGTGGTGCGCCAGTCGCGGTTCCAGCGGTATTCGTATTCCAGCGCATAAGGCGAAACGTTGGAATGCGCATCGTCGCGGGTCTTTGGATCGATACCTGGCAGTTGGACTTCGCGATCCTTGAAGTACAAGGCCTGGCCGACACTGATACGTTGACGCTCGAAGCCGTCGTCTTCGATCCAGCGGCTGGTTACACCCAACGAAAGCTTGTTCTCGTCGCCGACCCGGTCGGAACCGGAGAAACGGTTGTCACGGAACAGCGAGGAATAGTTGAAGGTGTATTCGCTGGTGTCGAACACTGGAATGTCTTCTTGATCCACCTCAGGTACATAGAGGTAGAACAGGCGCGGTTCCAGGGTCTGGCGGTAGTTCTTGCCAAAGAACGACGTGTTGCGGTCGAAGTACAGGCCGCTGTCGATGCTGGCGATCGGCACGCCACGGTTTTGGTTGCTGCCAAAATTACCGTTGACGTATCGGGCGCCGTTCGCTGCAGCGAATGCCTTCTGGGCAACGATGTCGCTTTTGCCCTGGCCGTCCAGGTCCAGTTGGTACTGGGTGTACTGGTACTTGAGCGATGGCTTGAGGAAGCCATACGTCCAGTTCAGCGGCAGGCTGACGCCAGGCTTCAGATTCAGGCGATCACCGTTGGCACGAGCCAGGCCGGTCACGTTGGTATCCAGTCGCGGAGAGACAGTGCCGTCTTCGTTGACGAAGTCACCGGTTTTCAGATCGCGGTCAAAGCGAACGAGTTCGGTCTCGTAATCGAAGTTCAGGCCTTCCGGGTGGTACGGCAGTTTGCCATTGAAGGTGATCTGCGGCAGGCGCCCGTAAGGTGTGATGTTCGAAACGGTTGCCAGCTGATACTGCTGAGCATTCAGGATGGCGGTGTAGTTATCGCCACGGTAGGCAACCAGACCCTGCTGATTCACGAAGTCCTGGCTCTTCACGCCGATCTGGTCGGTGGTCAGGTCCTGGAAGTAGTACGGATCGCTGATCTTGGTGTAGTCAACCTGGGTGAACACGCGGGAGTCGAGACCGCCCTTGTGTTGCCAGTTGTACATGTAGCGATTTTTTTCGTAATCGGTCTGCTTGCTGCGATCGGTGTCTTCGTCGTTGAGGTACGCGGCGCCGAACTGACCTTCGCTGGATTTGGTCAGGTAACGGAATTCGCCTTCCACCAACATGCCGCGCTTGCTCATGTAGCGTGGGTACAACGTGGCATCGTAGTTCGGTGCCAGGTTGAAGTAGTACGGGGTGACCAGCATGAAGCCGGTGTCGCTGCCGGTGCCGATGGTCGGCGGCAGGAAGCCCGACTGACGACGGTCGTCGATCGGGAAATAGATGTACGGGGTGTACAGGATCGGAATGTCCTTGACCCGCAGTGTCACGTTGGTCGCGGTACCGAAGCCGGTGGCAGGGTTCAGGGTAATGTTGTTGCCCTTGAGCTGCCAGGCGTTGCTGTTCGGTTCGCACGTGGTGTACGTGCCGTCCTTCAAGCGGATGATCGCGTTCTCGGCGCGCTTGGCGTACAGCGCGTTACCGCGGATGCGCGACTTGTGCATCACGTATTCGGCGTTGTCGACTTTCGCTTCACCGGTGTCGAGCTGCACATCGGCGTGGTCGCCGACGATCAGCGCACCATTGTCGCGGATGCGCACGTCGCCCTTGAGTTCGGCGCGGCTCTCGGCCTGATAGAGGCTCGCTTCCTGGGACTCGACCTGCATGCTGCCCTGACGCAGAACCACGTCACCGGCCAGCGTACCGACCTGATCTTCGGTGTTATAGCGCGAGGCTTTCGCGCCGATGAAGGTCGGGGCGTCACTTTTATTCGTCTTGTCATTCATGCCAGGACGAATTGGTTCGATATAGGAACCAGAGCAGTAAGGACCTGTCTCGGCCAGTTGGGCGGCGGTGAGCTTCTCGCGCGGAACCCAGTCGAGGTGACTGTAGTCTTCGCTACGGGATTTCAGGCCGCGGCCCTTGGACTCGGTGACCAGCACGGGTTTGGGACCGGAGTCCGAAACGCTGCCGTTCTCGGCCGGGGTTTCGCCGGTGGCGCTGACGGCACTGCCGTCATGCACCGGACGCGGTGGCAATGCAGCCGCCGACGTCTTTGGCGAACAGGCCCAGCCGCCCGTAGCCGAGACGGCGCAGTCATACTGCTCGGCGGCGACAACGAATGAACTGGCCAGAGGTTGCATAGCCAGCAGACTGCCGGTTACCAACAACGGAAATTTTTTACGAAACGCGGGGGATTTCAATGCCATCTTATTAGTCCGGGCTTCCTGCGTGCCATCTGCCCGCGGTGTGGGCCGCACGCCTCTCGATGGTCTGAAAAAGATGCTGGATAATAAAGCATGACCCGCTTGACGGCTAGCGCCGTCGGAGACCCTTGCAATGCCTGACCAAGATGTACGCTTGCAACACCTGAAAGTTTGGCTCGATGAGCAGTTGGCAACCCTTTTTGCCGATCAGGGCTGGGGTGTCGTACCCCCGGCCACGTTGACTGCGGCCAGCAGCGACGCGAGTTTCCGCCGTTATTTCCGTTGGGAAGGCGCCGGTCGCAGTTTCGTCGTGATGGACGCACCGCCGCCCCAGGAAAACTGCAAACCGTTCGTGGATATCGCCTTTTTGCTGGCGAAATCCGGAATTAACGTGCCGAAAATTTATGCCGAGGACCTCGAGCGTGGATTTCTTTTGCTCAATGACCTGGGCAACAAGACCTATCTCGACGTGATCGACAGCGAAAATGCCGATGCATTGTTCAGCGATGCCTTGCAGTCGCTGCTGGCATTTCAGCAGTTGCCGATGGTGGCACCGCTGCCGAGTTATGACGTCGCGCTGTTGCGTCGCGAGCTGGAACTGTTCCCCGAGTGGTACGTGAAACGCGAACTGGGTGTGGAATTCGACGCCACGCAACAGCAGCAGTGGCAGCAGGTCAGCGATCTGCTGATCGACAGCGCGCTGGCACAGCCAAAAGTGCTGGTGCACCGCGACTACATGCCGCGCAACCTGATGCTCAGCGAGCCGAACCCCGGCGTGCTGGATTTCCAGGACGCGGTGTACGGCCCGGTGACCTACGACGTGACCTGTCTGTTCAAGGACGCCTTCCTCAGTTGGCCTGAAGAACGCGTACGTGGCTGGCTGGAAAACTACTGGCAGCAGGCGGCAGCGTTGAACATCCCCGTGCAGCCGGACTTCGAAGACTTCCTGCGCGCCAGCGACCTGATGGGTGTGCAACGTCACCTCAAAGTCATCGGTATCTTCGCCCGCATCTGTCACCGCGACGGCAAGCCACGCTACCTCGGCGATGTGCCGCGCTTCTTCTCTTATATAGAAGCGGTGATCGCACGCCGTCCGGAATTGGCGCAACTGCAGGCACTGCTGGTCAGCCTGCGTGGCGGAGTGACTGCATGAAGGCAATGATTCTGGCGGCCGGCAAAGGCGAGCGCATGCGCCCGCTGACCCTGACCACCCCCAAACCGCTGGTGCGTGCCGCTGGCGTACCGTTGATCGAGTACCACCTGCGTGCCCTGGCGGCGGCGGGTTTCAGCGACATCGTGATCAACCATGCCTGGCTCGGTCAGCAGATCGAAGATTACCTGGGCGACGGTTCGCAATTCGGCCTGAGCATCCGTTACTCGCCCGAAGGCGAACCTCTGGAGACCGGTGGCGGTATCTTCCGCGCCTTGCCGTTGCTCGGTGACGAAGCGTTCCTGGTGGTCAACGGTGACATCTGGACCGATTACGACTTCAGCGTGCTGCACCAGCCGATCACCGGTCTGGCGCATCTGGTGCTGGCGGACAATCCGGCCCATCACCCGACGGGCGATTTCTGTCTGGTCGGCGACCAGGTGCAGGACGGGCAACCGGAGACGGCGACCCTGACCTACAGCGGCATCGCTGTGCTGCACCCGCAATTGTTCGATGGCTGCACGGACGGCGCCTTCAAACTGGCACCGTTGCTGCGCAAAGCCATGGCGGACGGGCAGGTGAGCGGTGAGCGACTGAAAGGCCACTGGGTCGATGTCGGTACGCACGAGCGTCTGGCTGAAGCCGAAACCTTGATAGAAGCGAGTCGCTGATATGTTGTGGCCAGGGACTCTGATTGGAGCCGGAGCGGGTTTTGCTATCGCCAGCATTCCGGGGGCCATGCTTGGGGCTTTGTTGGGGCAGGCGCTGGATCGGCGCCTGCATTTGCAGAGCTGGGGGCATTTGCGGGAAAAACTCGGCGGCCAGCCGATGCTGCGCAACGACGAGTTGTTGTTCGTCTTGCTCGGGCGTCTGGCCAAGAGTGACGGGCGGGTCACCGACGGTCATATCCAGCAGGCGCGTCAGGAGATGCGCGCGCTGGACATGAGCGAGCCGGCGCAGCGCCGGGCCATTGCTGCGTTCAATCGCGGCAAGTCCGGCGGGGATCGCCTGCGCGGTTATCTGCGGCGTCTCAGCGCTCAGCCCCATGCGGCCGAAGGCGTGTTGCGCGCCTGCTGGCGGATGGTCTGGGCCGATGGCCGGGCCGGCAGCAGCGAGCGCGAACTGCTGGCGCAATGGGGCAAGTGGCTGGGCTGGACGACTCACCAGATTCAGGCGCTGGCGGCGGATTACGAGCCGAACAAACGCCCGATCGTCAGCGCAGCGGTGAGTTACCAGGATGCGATGCGCCTGCTCGGCGTGTCGGCGACCAGCGAACCGGCACAGATCAAACGCGCCTATCGTCGCCTGCTCAGCCGCCATCATCCGGACAAGGTGGCCGGGACCGGTGCGACGGCGGCCCAGGTACTCGAGGCAACTGAAAGAACTCGCGACTTGCACAATGCCTACACGTTGATTCGCGAGCGGCGGGATTTCCGCTAGACGAAAAAAAGATCGCAGCCCAGGCTGCGATCTTTTTTTGTGCGGTCGGTCAGTCCGGGTTTTGCGGATTCAACCAGCCGCGCACCCGGCGGAACAATTGTTCCTGCTCGGCCTTGTTGTCGGGCAACGCCTTGAGCGCGACCTGGCTGAACGCCGACGTCTTCAAGCGCTTGCTGGCCTGCATACGCTCCAGTGCAGCGTTGCGATCCAGCGGCTTGTCCATATAGAAGATATCGGCGGTCGGCAGCTTCAGCAGTGGCGTCAGTTCTGCCAGTTCAGGCTTGGCCTTGGGCGGCACTTGCGCGGCGACCATCACCAGTTTTTCCACTTGTGCTGTCTGCTTTTCGTTCAGGAAACGCGCGGCCCAATAGGCACCGGTGCCGTGCCCGAGCACCACGATGCTGTGCGCGCCTTGCTGTTCGGCGTAGGCAATCGCTGCGTCGATGCGGGCGAAGATTCGTTCTGCGTCGGCCTTGGCCTGTTCTTCGGTGGTTTCGGCGACGACCTTGTCCGCCACATCCGCTTCACCGCCAGCGGCTTGCTCGATCGGTTCGGCAGTGGTCGAATCCTTGCTGCCTGCATCGGCGGTTTTCGGCGCTGCGGGCGCTTCGATCACGCGCGGTGCGATGGCATCGCTTTGCAGGTCGGGCAGGGTGATACTCAGGCTGTTCCACTCGACGTCCGGCAATTTGCGCCGCAGCGGGCCGATCGCCTGGGGCCAGTCAGCGGTTTCACCGGCGCCGGGGATGAGGATCACCACGCCTTTTGGGTCAGCCGTGTTGGCCGGTTTCCACAGCGCGAGGAAAGTGTCGCTGCCGGCCTGCAACTGTTGCTGTTCCTGGGCCGGGACTTTGCGTTCGAGTGCCGAGGCTTCTTCCTGACTACGCTCAAGCAATGGCTGGCGTTCGACCGGTTTTTCTTCGGCGGGTTTTTCCGCGGCTGCGGCGGGTGCCGGATCGGCGGCTTCGACGGAAAACGCACAAGGCAGGATCAGCGACAGGCACAATGCTGGCATTGCCAGGCGAGAGACAGGGGGCATCGGTTATTCCAGGCCAGAAAGTATCCCGGCAGCCTAATGGGTTGGTCAGAATTTGTCAGTGTATGGGATTTCAATGATGCGTTTTTGCTGCCTGTGGGTTATCGGCTGTCTGGCGTTTCCCTTGATGGGGTGGGCCGCGCCTGCGCCGCCGAGCCATGTTGCGCAGTTGTCGACGGGCCAGCAACAGTGGCTGGCGCAGCACAATGAATTGCGCGTCGGTCTGATTCTGCAGGCGCCGTACGCGCAATATGACCGGCGCTTGCAGCGGCTGTCCGGGGCCAATGTCGAGTTGATGAAATGGATGGCCAAGGCCCTCGACATCGAACTCAGCTGGCGCAACTTCCCCGATCTGGAACAACTTGAAGCCGCCGCGCGGGACGGCGAAATCGATATTGCGCCGGGCCTGACCCAGACGCCCGGCTCGCTGCGTCTCTGGCAGTTTTCCGATCCCTACATGCGCGTGCCGCAACTGGTGGTCAGCGACCAGAAAGTGAGCAGTTCGGTTGAACTGGAAAAACTCGACAGCCAGGCCCGGGTCGCCGTGCGCATGCCCAGCGTTACCGCCGATTACCTGCGCGGTAACTATCCCCATCTGAATCTGCAAGGCGTGCCGCTGGAGCGTCAGGCGTTGCAGTTGCTGTTGAGTCAGCAGGCGTCTTACGCGGTGGTGGACGAAGCGCAATTGGGGCGGCTGTCGACAGAACCGGAGTTTGCCGGGCTGGTAGTGGTCGGCGACATCGGTCTACCGCAGCTGCTGCGGGTCGCCACCCGTCGTGACTGGCCGGAGCTGGCCGGGATTGTCGAAAGTGCCTTGCGGGCGATCCCGGCAAAAGATCTGGAACGCCTGCACACCCAATGGCTGCAACCCAAATACCCGCGGCTTTCGGAGTCGCCGGGGTTCTGGCAGAACCTGAGCCTGTTGTTCGCCGTGTTGCTGCTCAGTTGTGCGGCGATCGTCTTCTGGCAGCGGCGCCAGCAACACAGCCTTGAACAACGCCTGCTCGCCGCCCGGGAAGACATCGCCCTGCGCGCCGCCAGCGAAGAAGCCCTGCGCCTGACCCAGTTTTCCATCGATCAGAGCACCGTCGGCATCCTCTGGGTCAACTGGGACAGCCACGTGCGCTACGCCAACCGCGCGGCGGAGCACATGCTGGGTTATCCACAGGGCGCGCTGATCGAACGACCGCTGATCGACTTCGAACCCGGCTTGCACATGGACCGCTGGCTTAACCTGTGGAAACGCGCCCGGGCCAGTGAAGAAGGGCCGCTCAGCTTTGAAACGAGTTGTGTGCGGGCGGATGGCAGCATCCTGCCGGCGGATGTGTCGTTGAGTTTTCTGCGCTTTCGCGACAGCGAATATCTGGTGGTTTATCTCACTGACGTCACCGAACGCCGGCGGGCCCTGGCCGCGTTGCAGGAAAGCGAGGCGCGCTTGCAGGGCATCGCCGCCAACGTGCCGGGGCTGGTGTTCCGCCTGGAGCGGGCGCCGGTGACCGGGCAGATCGACTTTGCCTACATCAGCGAGGGCAGCGAGAGTCTGGTGGGCTACGCGCCGGCCGCCATCGCTCATCGCGACATGGGCCTGCGCAGTCTGGTGCACCCGGACGACAAGGCCGGTTATCACCAGACTCAGGACCGGGCGCTGGACACCGACAGCGACTGGTCGTGGCAGGGGCGGATCCTTACGCGACAGGGCGAACAGCGCTGGGCCGAGATCAAGGCCATCACTCGGCAACTGGAGGACGGCGCCTTCGTCTGGGACGGCATCGTCTGGGACATCACCGAAAGCAAACGCATCGAACTGGAACTGGCGGCATCGCGCGAACAACTGCGCGAGCTGTCGGCGCATCTCGAAAGCGTGCGGGAAGAGGAAAAAGCACGCATTGCCCGCGAGGTTCACGATGAGCTGGGGCAGATGTTGACGGTGCTGAAACTGGAGACATCGATGTGCGAACTGGCCTACGCGCAACTCGACCCGGGTCTGAACGAACGCCTGAACAGCATGAAGCGCCTGATTGCGCAGTTGTTCCAGTTGGTGCGCGATGTGGCAACGGCATTGCGCCCGCCGATCCTCGATGCCGGGATTGCCTCGGCGATCGAGTGGCAGGCCCGGCGATTCGAGGCGCGTACGCAGATTCCGTGTCTGGTGCAGGTGCCGGACAATCTGCCGCCGCTGAGCGATGCCAAGGCCATTGGCCTGTTCCGCATCCTTCAGGAAGCGCTGACCAACGTCATGCGCCATGCCCAGGCGCATACTGTGGAACTGACGCTGGCGCTCGAAGGCGCCGATTTGTGTCTGACAGTCAGCGATGATGGCGTAGGATTTGTCGCCGCTGCGGGCAGGCCAACATCCTTTGGGCTGGTGGGCATGCGTGAGCGGGTGTTGATCATGGGCGGTCAGTTGTCACTCGACAGCGAACCGGGCGAGGGCACCACACTGAGCGTGCGGGTGCCATTGGATGAGGAGAAGTAAGTGATCCGTGTACTGGTAGCCGAAGACCACACCATCGTTCGCGAAGGCATCAAGCAATTGATCGGCCTGGCCAAGGATCTGCAAGTGGTGGGGGAGGCGAGCAATGGCGAGCAGTTGCTCGAAACCCTGCGCAGCGTGCCGTGCGAGGTGGTGCTGCTGGATATTTCCATGCCCGGGGTCAACGGGCTGGAAGCGATTCCGCGTATCCGCGCACTGAACAATCCGCCAGCGATTCTGGTGCTGTCGATGCACGATGAAGCGCAGATGGCCGCCCGGGCGCTGAAGGTCGGCGCCGCCGGGTATGCGACCAAGGACAGCGATCCGGCGCTGCTGCTGACGGCGATCCGCAAGGTCGCGGCGGGCGGGCGCTACATCGATCCGGAACTGGCCGACCGCATGGTCTTCGAAGTCGGCCTGACCGATACACGACCGCTGCATTCGTTGTTGTCGGAGCGCGAGTTTTCCGTGTTCGAGCGCCTGGCCCAGGGCGCCAACGTCAACGACATCGCCCAGCAACTGGCCCTGAGCAGCAAGACCATCAGCACCCACAAGGCACGGCTGATGCAGAAGCTCAACATCACTTCACTCGCCGAGCTGGTGAAGTATGCGATGGAACACAAGCTCCTCTAACGCCCATATCCAATAACGACAGGCGCTTTTGCCGGTTCCTGCGGCTGGAACTTCAGGGCTCGCACCTGACATGTCCAAACGCGCCATCCTTGTAGGGCAATCCCTACCCCCGGCCTTCCATCCGGCTGAGGCGATTCTCTCCTGCGCCCCGATTTGCGTGACTGCAAGCAGCCACTAGGCTTAATCCCACAGCAGTCATCAATAACAAAGGTGTGGGTATGAGCCAGGTCGAATCAAACGCAGGGGCCAGCGATGTGCTGGTCAGCTTTCGTGGAGTGCAGAAGAGCTACGACGGCGAGAACCTGATCGTCAAAGACCTCAACCTGGACATCCGCAAGGGCGAGTTCCTGACCCTGCTCGGGCCGTCCGGCTCCGGCAAGACCACCAGCCTGATGATGCTCGCCGGTTTCGAAACACCGACCGCCGGTGAAATCCTGCTGGCCGGGCGGGCGATCAACAACGTGCCGCCGCACAAGCGCGACATCGGCATGGTGTTCCAGAACTACGCGCTGTTCCCGCACATGACCGTCGCCGAGAACCTGGCGTTCCCGCTGACCGTGCGCGGCCTGAACAAGAGCGACGTCAGCGACAAGGTCAAGAAAGTCCTGAGCATGGTGCAGCTCGATGCCTTCGCTTCGCGCTATCCGGCGCAGTTGTCCGGCGGCCAGCAACAACGTGTGGCGCTGGCCCGCGCACTGGTGTTCGAGCCACAACTGGTGCTGATGGACGAACCCCTCGGCGCCCTCGACAAACAGCTGCGCGAACACATGCAGATGGAAATCAAACACCTGCACCAGCGCCTCGGCGTGACCGTGGTCTACGTGACCCACGACCAGGGCGAAGCCCTGACCATGTCCGATCGCGTCGCTGTATTCCATCAAGGTGAGATCCAACAGATCGCCCCGCCGCGCACCCTCTACGAAGAACCGAAAAACACCTTTGTCGCCAACTTCATCGGCGAGAACAACCGCCTCAACGGTCGCCTGCTCAGCCAGAGCGGCGAGCGCTGTGTGGTCGAGTTGGGGCGTGGGGAAAAGGTCGAGGCGCTGGCGGTCAACATCGGCCAGACCGGTGAACCGGTCACCCTGTCGATCCGTCCGGAGCGCGTCAGCCTCAACGGTTCGAGCGATCAATGCGTCAACCGCTTCTCCGGGCGGGTGGCCGAATTCATCTATCTGGGCGACCACGTCCGGGTGCGCCTGGAAGTCTGCGGCAAGACCGACTTCTTCGTGAAACAACCGATTGCCGAGCTCGATCCAGCGCTCGCGGTCGGCGACGTGGTTCCGCTTGGCTGGCAGGTCGAACACGTTCGTGCACTCGACCCACTTCTAGAGGCGCATTAATCGCCCCGGCAATACCAACACCAACCCTGCACGTGGAGAGAACAATAAATGTTGAGATCCCTGAAGTTCACAGCCCTGACCCTGGGCCTGATGGGTGCGGCAAGCGCAATGGCCGCTGGCCCGGATCTGACCGTGGTGTCGTTTGGCGGGGCGAACAAGGCGGCGCAAGTCAAAGCCTTCTACGCACCGTGGGAAGCAGCAGGCAACGGCAAGATCGTCGCCGGCGAGTACAACGGTGAAATGGCCAAGGTCAAAGCCATGGTCGACACCAAGAGCGTGTCCTGGGATCTGGTAGAGGTTGAATCGCCGGAACTGTCCCGTGGCTGCGACGAAGACATGTTCGAGCAACTCGATCCTGCTCTGTTCGGCAAGACCGAAGACTACGTCAAAGGCGCGATCCAGCCGTGTGGCGTGGGCTTCTTCGTGTGGTCGACCGTGCTGGCCTACAACGCCGACAAGCTGAAAACCGCACCGAGCAGTTGGGCGGACTTCTGGGACACCAAGAAATTCCCGGGCAAGCGCGGCTTGCGCAAAGGCGCCAAGTACACCCTCGAATTCGCACTGATGGCCGACGGTGTTGCGCCGAAAGACGTCTACAAAGTGTTGGCCAGCAAAGATGGTCAGGATCGCGCATTCAAGAAACTGGACGAACTCAAGCCAAGCATCCAGTGGTGGGAAGCCGGCGCCCAGCCGCCGCAATACCTCGCGTCCGGTGACGTGGTCATGAGCTCGGCCTACAACGGCCGGATCGCTGCCGTGCAGAAAGAATCCAACCTGAAAGTGGTGTGGAACGGCGGCATCTACGACTTCGACGCATGGGCCATCCCGAAAGGTCTGGACGCCAAGCGTGCGGAAGCGGCGAAGAAATTCATCGCCTATTCGGTGCAACCGCAACAGCAGAAGACCTATTCGGAAAACATCGCCTACGGCCCGGCCAACACCCAGGCTGTACCGCTGCTGGCCAAGGATGTCCTGAAAGACATGCCGACCACCCCGGAGAACATCGCCAACCAGGTGCAGATCGACGTCAGCTTCTGGGCTGACAACGGTGAGCAACTGGAGCAGCGCTTCAATTCCTGGGCTGCGAAGTAAGGCGTGATGCCTACGCGGCGTCACCCCAAGGGTGACGCCGTCATTCAAAAGATTTCCGGAGTACGTCATGGCCATCGCCGTTCCCCTGAACGAGGGCAACAGCCCCACCTTGAAGCAGCGGCTCAAGCACGCCGAGCGGGTCAACCGCTGGAAGGCCCAGGCGCTGATCGCGCCGCTGGTGCTGTTTCTGTTGCTGGTGTTCCTGGTGCCGATCGTGGCGCTGCTCTACAAAAGCGTCGGCAACCCGGAAGTGGTGGGCGGCATGCCACGCACCGTGGCAGCCATTGCCAGTTGGGACGGTCGCGGACTGCCCGCTGAACCGGTCTACAAGGCCGCCGGCGAAGACCTCGCCGAAGCCCGCAAAAACCAGACCTTGGGCGATCTGTCCAAGCGCTTGAACATGGAGTTGGCCGGCTATCGCAGCCTGCTGACCAAAACCGCCCGTTCGCTGCCATTCGCCAGCGAGCCGACCTCTTATAAAGAAGCGCTGGAAGGCCTCGACGAGCGTTGGGGCGATCCGGCCTATTGGCAAGCGGTGAAGCGCAACACCAGCAGCATCACCCCGTTCTACCTGTTGGCGGCGGTGGATCATCGCATCGACGATCTCGGCGAGCTGGCCCCGGCCACCCCGGATCAGGCGATCTACCTCGACATCTTCGCCCGGACCTTCTGGATGGGCCTGATCATCACCGTGATCTGCCTGGTGCTGGCCTATCCGTTGGCGTACCTGTTGGCCAACCTGCCGTCACGTCAAAGCAACCTGCTGATGATTCTGGTGTTGCTGCCGTTCTGGACCTCGATTCTGGTGCGGGTCGCCGCGTGGATCGTGTTGCTGCAATCCGGCGGGTTGATCAACAGCGCGCTGATGGCAATGGGCGTGATCGATAAACCGCTGGAGCTGGTGTTCAACCGTACCGGGGTTTACATCTCGATGGTGCACATCCTGCTGCCGTTCATGATCCTGCCGATCTACAGCGTGATGAAAGGCATCTCGCCGACCTACATGCGCGCCGCGATTTCCCTGGGTTGCCATCCGTTCGCCAGTTTCTGGCGGGTGTACTTCCCGCAGACCTATGCCGGTGTCGGCGCCGGTTGCCTGTTGGTGTTCATCCTCGCCATCGGCTACTACATCACCCCGGCGTTGCTGGGCAGCCCGAACGATCAGATGGTCAGCTACTTCGTCGCGTTCTACACCAACACCAGCATCAACTGGGGCATGGCCACTGCGCTTGGCGGGCTGTTGCTGCTGGCGACCGTGGTGCTTTATCTGATCTACAGCTGGCTGGTGGGCGCCAGTCGCCTGCGCCTGAGCTAAGGGGAGTTTGAAATGCTGAGTCCTTATATGTCGCCCGTCGAGCGGGTGTGGTTCTACAGCTTGCGGATCCTCTGCGGCTTGATCCTGTTGTTCCTGATCCTGCCGGTGCTGGTGATCGTGCCGCTGTCGTTCAACTCGGGCAGTTTCCTGGTGTACCCGCTGCAAGGTTTTTCGCTGCACTGGTATCAGGACTTCTTCGCCTCGGCGGAATGGATGCGCTCGCTGAAGAACAGCATCATCGTCGCCCCGGCGGCGACGGTGCTGGCAATGGTCTTCGGCACGCTGGCGGCCATCGGCCTGACCCGTGGCGACTTCCCCGGCAAGGCGCTGGTGATGGCGCTGGTGATTTCGCCGATGGTGGTGCCGGTGGTGATCATCGGTGTGGCCAGCTACCTGTTCTTCGCGCCGTTGGGCCTGGGCAACAGTTTCTTTTCGCTGATCGTGGTGCACGCGGTGCTGGGTGTGCCGTTCGTGATCATCACGGTGTCGGCGACGTTGCAGGGGTTCAACCATAACCTGGTGCGGGCGGCGGCCAGCCTTGGGGCTTCGCCACTAACCACGTTCCGTCGGGTGACCTTGCCGCTGATTGCGCCGGGGGTGATTTCCGGTGCGCTGTTTGCCTTTGCGACGTCGTTTGATGAAGTGGTGGTGACGCTGTTCCTTGCCGGCCCTGAGCAAGCGACGTTGCCTCGGCAGATGTTCAGCGGGATTCGCGAGAACCTGAGTCCGACGATTGCGGCGGCGGCGACTCTGTTGATTGCCTTCTCGGTGATCCTGCTGCTGACGCTTGAGTGGCTGCGTGGGCGTAGCGAGAAACTGCGCACCGCTCAGGTCTGACGACTGCACGATCCGGGTTGTCTGCCATTCATGCGCTGAATGACAGACAACCCGAATTCCCCAGCTACGCTTGTGCTCAGCTCCCACATCTATAAGAGGCTGCGCACGATGAGTCTTTCCTCGTTCAAGATTGCTCACAAACTGATCACCGGCGCCGGGGCCATCGAGCAACTGGCGGCCGAGCTCACACGGCTGGACATCGACAACCCGCTGATCGTCACCGATGCCGCGCTGGTCAAGTCCGGCACGGTGCAGTTGGCGCTGGCGCAGATCGGCGAGCGCGAGTACGAAATCTTCGACCGCGTGCTGCCGGATCCGGAAATCGCCATCGTCGAGGACTGCATGCGCGTCTACCGAGAGGGCGGGCATGACGGGTTGATCGGCCTCGGCGGCGGCAGTGCCATCGACATCGCCAAGAGCGTCGCGGCGTATGCCGGTTATCACGGTGCGCTGGAGGATCTGTTCGGCGTCGATCAGGTGCCGCGCAAGGGCCCGCCGCTGATCGCCATCCCGACCACCGCCGGCACGGGTTCTGAAGTGACCAACGTCGCCATTCTTTCGGACAAGGTCGCTCAATTGAAGAAGGGCATCGTTAGCGACTACCTGCTGCCGGACGTGGCGCTGGTCAGTCCGCAGATGACCCTGACTTGTCCGCGCAGTGTGACGGCCGCCAGTGGTGTCGATGCGCTGGTGCATGCCATCGAGTCCTATCTGTCGCTGAATGCCTCGCCGATCACCGATTCGCTGGCGATCGGCGCGATCAAGTTGATCGCCCGGTCATTGCCCAAGGCCTACGCCAACCCATCCAACCTGCAGGCGCGGGAAGACATGGCCACCGCGAGCCTGATGGCCGGCATGGCGTTCGGCAATGCCGGGGTTGGCGCGGTGCATGCGCTGGCGTATCCGCTGGGCGGGCGTTTCAACATTACCCACGGCGTCAGCAATGCGCTGTTGCTGCCTTATGTCATGACCTGGAACAAGATGGCCTGCGTCGAACGGATGCAGGATATCGCCGAAGCCATGGGGGTGAAGACCGCTCATCTGAGCCTCAATGAAGCGGCGGACCGTGCCGTCACGGCGATGACCGAACTGTGCGCAGCGGTGGACATTCCGCAGGGTCTGCGCAGTTTCGGTGTGCCCGAAGAGGCGATCCCGGCCATGGCCGTAGAGGCCGCAGGCATCGAGCGCCTGATGCGCAACAACCCGCGCAAGCTCAGCGCTGCCGACATCGAGAAGATCTACCGGGCAGCGTACTGAGAATCCGCCGGTCATCGGTCATGGCACAACCCAATCATCGCGGTCACGGTGCGCGCGCGGAAACTTGAGGTATACAATGCGCGCCATCGTGATTTAGCTCAGAAAAGGTGCGTCATGCAGCCCTTCGTTATTGCTCCGTCGATTCTCTCCGCCGACTTCGCCCGCCTGGGCGAGGAAGTGGACAACGTTCTGGCCGCCGGTGCCGACTTCGTTCACTTCGATGTCATGGACAACCACTACGTACCGAACCTGACCATCGGCCCGATGGTCTGCGCCGCGCTGCGCAAGTATGGCGTGACCGCGCCGATCGACGCGCACCTGATGGTCAGCCCGGTGGATCGCATCGTCGGTGACTTCATCGAGGCCGGCGCCACCTACATCACCTTCCACCCGGAAGCCACGCTGCACGTCGATCGTTCGCTGCAACTGATCCGTGAAGGCGGCTGCAAATCCGGCCTGGTGTTCAACCCGGCGACCCCGCTGGACGTGCTCAAGTACGTGATCGACAAGGTCGATATGGTCTTGCTGATGAGCGTCAACCCGGGCTTCGGCGGGCAGAAATTCATCCCCGGCACCCTCGACAAGCTGCGCGAAGCGCGCGCGATCATCGATGCCTCGGGCCGTGACATCCGCCTGGAAATCGACGGCGGCGTCAACGTCAACAACATCCGTGAAATCGCCGCTGCCGGCGCCGACACCTTTGTCGCCGGCTCGGCGATCTTCAATGCGCCGAACTATCAGGAAGTCATCGACAAGATGCGTTCCGAACTGGCGCTGGCCCGCCCATGAGCGGATTTGAGCAGCTATTCCCGGGGCAACTGCCGCGGTTGGTGATGTTCGATCTGGATGGCACGCTGATCGACTCGGTACCCGACCTGGCGGCGGCGGTGGATAACATGCTGCTCTCCCTCGGGCGCAAGCCTGCCGGTATCGAGTCGGTGCGCGAGTGGGTCGGCAATGGCGCGCCGGTGCTGGTGCGCCGCGCTTTGGCCGGTGGCATCGACCATGCCTCCGTGGATGACGTCGAAGCCGAGCATGCGCTGGAGGTGTTCATGGAAGCCTACGGCGCCAGCCATGAGCTGACCGTGGTCTATCCCGGCGTACGCGACACGCTGAAATGGCTGCACAAGCAGGGTGTGGCCATGGCGCTGATCACCAACAAACCGGAGCGCTTCGTTGCGCCGTTGCTGGATCAGATGAAGATCGGCCGCTACTTCAAGTGGATCATTGGCGGCGACACCCTGCCGCAGAAGAAGCCCGATCCGGCAGCGCTGTTCTTTGTCATGAAGATGTCCGGCATTCCGGCCTCGCAATCGCTGTTCGTCGGCGACTCGCGCAGCGACGTGCTGGCGGCGAAAGCAGCAGGGGTCAAATGTGTAGCGCTCAGTTATGGCTACAACCATGGTCGGCCGATTGCCGAAGAATCCCCGGCGCTGGTGATCGACGATCTGCGCAAGTTAATTCCCGGTTGCCTGGATACGGCCGCTGAGATAACGTTGCCCGACGCTTCTCAATCCCCTTCTGGAAACGCCATCGTGGTGGTCACCCGCAAACTCTGGATGAAAGTCATCAAGGCCCTGGCCCGCTGGCGTTGGCGCGCCTGACTTGTTCCTGGCCGGTCTGCCGGCGCGTTTGCACACCTGACTGATTTGCACCTCACACCACGAGGCACCCTATGATCCGCGAAGAATTCCTGCGTCTGGCCGCTGAAGGCTACAACCGCATCCCGCTGGCCTGCGAAACCCTGGCCGACTTCGACACGCCGCTGTCGATCTACCTGAAACTGGCCGACCAGCCCAACTCCTACCTGCTCGAATCGGTGCAGGGCGGCGAGAAATGGGGCCGTTACTCGATCATCGGCCTGCCGTGCCGCACCGTGCTGCGGGTTCATGATCATCACGTCAGTATCACCGTCGATGGCGTCGAGACCGAAAGCCACGACGTTGAAGACCCGCTGGCCTTCGTCGAAACCTTCAAGGCCCGCTACAACGTGCCGACCATTGCCGGTCTGCCGCGTTTCAACGGCGGCCTGGTGGGTTACTTCGGTTACGACTGCGTGCGTTATGTAGAGAAGCGCCTCGGCAAATGCCCGAACCCGGATCCGCTCGGCGTGCCGGACATTCTGCTGATGGTTTCCGATGCGGTGGTGGTGTTCGACAACCTCGCCGGCAAGATGCACGCGATCGTGCTGGCCGACCCGGCGCAGGCCGATGCCTACGAGCAGGGCCAGGCGCAATTGCAGGAACTGCTGGAAAAACTGCGTCAGCCGATCACCCCGCGCCGTGGCCTGGATTTCAGCAAGCAGCAGGCGGCCGAGCCGGTATTCCGCTCCAGTTTCACCCAGGACGACTACGAAAAAGCCGTCGACACCATCAAGGAATACATCCTCGCCGGCGACTGCATGCAGGTCGTGCCGTCCCAGCGCATGTCGATCGACTTCAAGGCGGCGCCGATTGATCTGTACCGTGCGCTGCGTTGCTTCAACCCGACGCCGTACATGTATTTCTTCAACTTCGGTGATTTCCATGTCGTCGGCAGTTCGCCGGAAGTACTGGTGCGGGTCGAAGACAACCTGATCACCGTGCGCCCGATTGCCGGCACCCGTCCTCGCGGGGCCACCGAAGAGGCTGACGTGGCGCTGGAAGAGGACCTGCTGTCCGACGACAAGGAAATCGCCGAGCATCTGATGCTGATCGACCTTGGTCGCAACGACACCGGGCGTGTTTCGGAAATCGGCTCGGTGAAGCTCACCGAGAAAATGGTCATCGAGCGCTATTCCAACGTGATGCACATCGTTTCCAACGTCACCGGCCAGTTGAAGGCCGGGTTGACGGCGATGGACGCACTGCGGGCGATCCTGCCGGCGGGCACCTTGTCCGGCGCGCCGAAGATCCGCGCGATGGAAATCATCGACGAACTGGAACCGGTCAAGCGTGGCGTGTATGGCGGGGCGGTCGGTTACTTCGCCTGGAACGGCAACATGGACACCGCGATTGCAATTCGCACCGCGGTGATCAAGAACGGCGAGCTGCACGTGCAGGCCGGTGGTGGCATCGTTGCCGACTCGGTGCCGGCGCTGGAATGGGAAGAAACCATCAACAAGCGTCGGGCAATGTTCCGAGCTGTTGCGTTGGCCGAGCAAACCCCGGACTGAGTGACGGGTGATTCAGCCATAAAAAAACGCGGCGCCTGTGAGGGCGCCGCGTTTTTTATGGCCTTCTGATCAGAAGTCGAGACTTACGCCAACATTGACCCCTTGCTGGGTAAAGTCGTCATCCTTGCGAATGTTGTAGCTGGCGCGAAGGGCCACGTCCTTGGTGAGGTTGTGGCTCACGCCCAGATTCAGGCGGTTCAGGTTGGTTTGCGGTGTGTAGCCTTCCAGGGTGTAGCGATTGTTCGGCAGGCTGTTGAGGTTCATCGTCAGATCCTGGGCGTCGTCGTTGTATTCGCGCTCGTGGGCGAATTCGCCGAATACCTGGGTCTGTGCGGTGATCTGGTATTTGCCCTGGATGCCGAGGCCGAGGCGACGGGAGTTGCGCGATTGGTCATCGAAGGTCAGCGCAGTAGAGTCCGCGCCTTTTTCCGAGTAACCGTCGACTTCCACCTTGCCGAAATCGGCGCTGACGAAAGGCGACAGGTGCCACGGGCTGCTCGCCTCTGGTGCGATGTCGTAGCCGACACGGCCGCCGATGGCCAGTACGTAACCGTCGGTGTCGCCTTTCTCGCCACGTTCGTTGACCCCCAGCTGGAACTTGCGCTTCAGGCTGTCGTAGTCCAGATGTCCGGCGGTAACAGCCAGGTCACCCCACCAGCGGTTTTGCTGGTACTGGGCGAACGCGGTGCCCATGTAGGAGTTGAGTTTGTACTCGGAGTCGTTGTCGCCGGCTTCGATTTTCTGGTGATAGAAACCCGCCGCCACACCAACACGCCAGGCGTCGTCGAGGCGGTAGCTGCCACCGATGTTCAGGTTGTAACCGTTGCCATCGGCACTGGCCGCAGCATGCTGGTCATCGAAGTCCTGATGCTGGCCACCGCCGGCGACAATCGCCCGCCATTGGCCAACGCCTTGCCAGTTTTCCCAGTCGGCCAGCCATTGATTGCGCAGTTCGTCCTGATGCGCACGCAACGTGCCCTGGGCCATTTCCGGCAGCAGGGTCAGTTCCCATGGAGCAGCCAGCAACGAATAGGCGTAATCGGCAATCAGCCGTTGCCCGGCTTCGGTCGGGTGCACCGAGTCGTTGTAGATCAGCTTGGTCGGATCCGGCGTGGCGCTGTTGATCCCGTACCGGGCGTTTTCGAGGCAACTGTTGCCGCTGAAGCAGGTCGTGACCAGATTCTGATCGGTGGCGAGGCCGAACTGTGCCGGGTTGGCAAACGTCTCTTTGAGCAATACCGGAATGTTCAGCGGGATGATGTTGGCGTTGATGGTTTGCAGTTGGCTCACCAGTTCGGTGTTGAACTGGGCGCTGAGCTGGGACGTGAACGTCTGCAGTGCGGTGCCATTGAAAGCCGGGGTAAAGCCGATGTCAGGCAGCAACCAGACCATGATGTAGCGGGCGCCTGCGCCTTGCAGAGTCCGAACACTGCTGGCCAGGCGATCAGCCGCAGCGCTGGCCTGATCGAGACTGGTGACGCGACCTTGCAGGAAGTCGTTACCGCCCCCGGTCAGGTAGTACAGGGCATTCGGATCAGCACGAAAGCCGTTCGACGGCAGGTAGCCGGCGCGGGTGCGTTCGCCGGTGTCGGACGTGCTGGTGATCGAATCAAGAATCTGGTCAGTGCGGTATCCGCCTACCGCCCAGTTGTTGCCGTCCGGCAAACCCTGGCCGGCGCGCACTGCCGAGTCCGCGGAAGCGGTCTGGTCCGGCGTGAAGCCCAGCCGACCGCCGATCAATTGGGTGGCATTGAGCGAGTACAACTCACCGCTGCCGTTGTGGTAGTTCGGGCCGGTGCGGTTGGTGTAGCGTTCGACTGATCCGGCGGGGCCGCCGCTGTCGGTGAACGTCCCGGCATCACTGAGGCTGTCACCGAAGACGATGAAATTCGAATAAGGATTGGGCGCGGCATTCGCCTGGGCGCAGGCCATCGCGAGCAGGCATCCGGCGAGCGGTACAAACAACGTCTGTTTGATCATGAGCAAGTCCGTTTATTTATTGTTGTATGGAACGAAACGACAGTACCAAAAACTTCCGGCGTTTTGCCATCGGTCGTCAACCCTCCCATAGTTTTCCCCCCGTCAGGCCCGGCCATATTGCACGCTCTGCCCAGCTAAGTTACTGTGCGGGAACGTATGAACGAGACCTTCCCCGTGTTGATCACCAGCAAACTCCTGGATCAAGTCATCAAGGCACACGCCCGCTGGCGTTGGCGCGCCTGAATCTTTTCTGCCGGCCCCGCCGGATCTGTATCGCTTTGCCTTCCTTGCCCGTTTGAAATGCCGCTTTGCCGTCGCCACCTGTGCGTCCGACATCGTGCAGCGTCCTGGCAAGTCATCCGAAGGCTGTTTCCAAGTCAGAATTCAAGAGGTTCGAAACGCCATGTTGCTGATGATCGACAACTACGACTCCTTTACTTACAACGTTGTGCAATACCTCGGCGAGCTGGGTGCCGAGGTCAAGGTCGTGCGCAACGACGAGCTGACCATCGCCGAAATCGAAGCGCTCAACCCGGAGCGAATCGTGGTGTCCCCCGGTCCGTGCACACCGACCGAAGCCGGCATCTCCATCGAAGCCATCAAGCACTTTGCCGGTAAACTGCCGATCCTCGGCGTCTGCCTCGGCCACCAGTCCATCGGCCAGGCCTTTGGCGGTGACGTGGTGCGTGCCCGGCAAGTGATGCACGGTAAGACTAGCCCGGTATTCCACGAGGACAAGGGCGTATTCGCCGGCCTGAACCGTCCGCTGACCGTCACCCGCTATCATTCCCTGATCGTCAAGCATGAGACCTTGCCCGATTGCCTGGAGCTGACCGCGTGGACTCAGCACGATGACGGCTCGGTGGATGAAATCATGGGCCTGCGTCACAAGACCCTGAACATCGAGGGCGTACAGTTCCACCCGGAATCGATCCTCACCGAGCAGGGCCACGAACTGTTCGCCAACTTCCTCAAACAAACCGGCGGCACGCGCTAAGGACTCTCCATGAATATCAAGACAGCCCTGAGCCGTATCGTCGATCACCTCGACCTCAGCACCGATGAAATGCGTGATGTGATGCGCGAAATCATGACCGGCCAATGCACGGACGCGCAGATCGGCGCGTTCATGATGGCCATGCGCATGAAGAGCGAAAGCATCGACGAAATCGTCGGCGCGGTGTCGGTGATGCGCGAGTTGGCCGACCAGGTCGAACTCAAGACCCTCGACGGCGTGGTCGATGTGGTCGGCACCGGCGGTGACGGCGCGAACATTTTCAACGTGTCCACCGCTTCCTCCTTTGTCGTTGCCGCGGCCGGCTGCACCGTCGCCAAACATGGCAACCGCGCGGTGTCGGGCAAGAGCGGCAGCGCCGACCTGCTGGAAGCGGCCGGGATCTACCTCAACCTGACCCCGGTTCAGGTGGCGCGTTGCATCGACAACGTCGGCATCGGTTTCATGTTTGCCCAGACGCATCACAAAGCCATGAAATACGCTGCCGGCCCGCGCCGTGACCTTGGCCTGCGTACCTTGTTCAACATGCTCGGCCCGCTTACGAATCCGGCCGGCGTCAAACATCAGGTCGTCGGTGTCTTCACTCAGGCGCTGTGCCGGCCACTGGCCGAAGTCTTGCAACGTCTGGGCAGCAAACATGTGCTGGTGGTGCATTCGAAGGACGGTCTGGATGAATTCAGTCTCGCTGCGCCGACTTTTGTGGCCGAGCTGAAGAACAACGAGATCACCGAATATTGGGTCGAGCCGGAAGATCTGGGTATGAAGAGCCAGAGTCTGCATGGCCTGTCGGTCGAAGGTCCGGAAGCTTCGCTGGCGCTGATCCGCGACGCGCTGGGCAAGCGCAAGACCGAGAATGGTCAGAAGGCTGCGGAAATGATCGTGCTCAATGCCGGTGCGGCGCTGTACGCCGCCGATCTGGCAACAAGTCTGAAAGAAGGCGTGGCACTTGCCCACGACGCTCTGCACACCGGTCTCGCTCGGGAAAAACTCGAGGAGTTGGGTGCCTTTACCGCGGTATTCAAAGTGGAGAATGAGGGATGAGTGTACCGACGGTTCTGGAAAACATTCTGGCCCGCAAGGTTCAGGAAGTCGCCGAGCGTAGCGCCCGTGTGAGCCTGAGCGAGCTGGAAAGTCTGGCCAAGGCGGCCGATGCACCCCGCGGTTTTGCCCGTGCCTTGCTGGCGCAGGCCAAGAAGAAACAACCGGCTGTGATCGCTGAAATCAAGAAGGCTTCGCCGAGCAAAGGCGTGATCCGTGAGAACTTCATTCCTGCCGATATCGCCAAAAGCTATGAGAAGGGCGGGGCGACCTGTCTGTCGGTACTGACGGATATCGACTACTTCCAGGGCGCTGATGCTTATCTGCAGCAGGCCCGTGCCGCGTGTTCGCTGCCGGTGATCCGCAAGGACTTCATGATCGATCCGTACCAGATCGTCGAAGCCCGTGCGCTGGGCGCCGACTGCGTGCTGCTGATTGTCTCCGCGCTGGATGACGTGAAAATGGCCGAGCTGGCTTCGGTGGCCAAAGGCGTCGGTCTCGATGTGCTGGTGGAAGTCCACGACGGCGATGAGCTGGAACGCGCATTGAAGACCCTCGACACGCCGCTGGTCGGGGTCAACAACCGCAACCTGCACACCTTCGACGTGAGCCTGGAAACCACCCTCGACCTGCTGCCGCGCATTCCGCGCGATCGTCTGGTGATCACCGAGAGCGGGATCCTCAACCGTGCCGATGTCGAACTCATGGAAATCAGCGACGTTTATGCGTTCCTGGTCGGTGAAGCGTTCATGCGCGCCGAAAGCCCGGGCATTGAACTGCAGCGCCTGTTCTTCCCTGAGCGCGGCGTTCCGGTGAGCGGTTCGACCCTCGACTGATCGACTCTTCGCAGGCGCCCGTATCCCTGTGGGAGCGGGCTTGCCCGCGAAGGCAGCATAAGATTCACCTCAGGCTCAACGTCCTATGGAAACCTTATGATCCCCACTTCCCTGACCATCGAAGCCGGCCTGCAAGCCGAGCAGGATCTGCTGGCCTCGGTCTGCGCCGGTGATGCTGAATTCGGTCTGCTGTTCTGGCAGCCCAGTGATCGCGCTCTGGTCATGCCGCGCCGCTTGAATCGCCTTCCCGGATTCGATCACGCCTGTGAAGTCTCCGCGGCTGCCGGTTGGCCGGTGCTGTTGCGTGAAACTGGCGGTGAACCTGTTCCGCAATCAGCGTCGACGATCAACATTGCACTGGTCTACGCGCCGCCTCGCAGCGAAGGCGATCTGAACCGCATCGAAACCGGTTACCGGCGTCTGTGTGATCCGATCTGTGAGTTGCTGGATGAGTTGGGCGGCAGGTCGTCGTTGGGTGAAATTGACGGTGCGTTCTGCGACGGTCGTTTTAACGTCAACCTCGACGGCCGCAAGATGGTCGGCACCGCTCAGCGCTGGCGCCAGAGTCAGGGTGGGCAGCGCCCGGTGGGATTGGTGCACGGTGCAATGCTGCTGGATGACGAGCGCGAATCGATGGTCGCGGCGGTCAATCGATTCAACGAAGCGTGTGGCCTGGAGCAACGGGTACGTGCCGCCAGCCACATCGCGTTGCATGAGAAATTCCCGGCGCCCCATGCATTGGCGCGACTCGATGAACTCTTTCTTTTGATGCTGGCGCAGATCTACGCCGCCTGAGCGTTCGAACTCAGCGAGTGCCGAAGACCACCATGGTCTTGCCTTTCACATCCACCAGGTTGCGTTCCTCAAGATCTTTGAGCACGCGACCGACCATCTCCCGCGAACAACCGACAATCCGCCCGATTTCCTGACGGGTCACCTTGATCTGCATGCCGTCCGGGTGGGTCATCGCATCGGGTTGCTTGCACAGCTCCAGCAGACAGCGGGCCACGCGGCCGGTGACATCGAAGAACGCCAGATCGCCGACCTTGCGCGTGGTGTTGCGCAGGCGTTGTGCGATTTGTCCGCTGAGCACATAAAGAATGTCTGGATCCTGCTGCGACAACTCACGGAATTTGGCGTAGCTGATTTCCGCAACCTCGCACTCGACCTTCGCCCGCACCCAGGCACTGCGCTCCTGTTCCTGGCCGGCCTGTTCGAACAGGCCCAGCTCACCGAAGAAATCCCCGGCATTCAGGTAAGCGATGATCATC
This sequence comes from Pseudomonas allokribbensis, assembly GCF_014863605.1. Lineage (NCBI taxonomy): Bacteria > Pseudomonadati > Pseudomonadota > Gammaproteobacteria > Pseudomonadales > Pseudomonadaceae > Pseudomonas > Pseudomonas allokribbensis. Next base: position 5,900,400 of record NZ_CP062252.1, on the reverse strand, counting down.
TCGCGGCCGTCGTCGTCCTCGATCAGGATCGTGACCGAGCCGCGGATGATGAAGTACAGCGTGTCCGAGCGATCCCCGGCGCAGATGATGTTGCTCTTGGCCGCATGGCGCCGGCGCTGGCAATGCATCAGCAGTTTGTCGAGGTTCTTGATTTTAGGTGTGGGGGTAATACCAACCATGGTTGTATCCCGAAAAGACTGCACGGTTATATTTGGTTTTTATATGAGGCGCTGAGGCGGTCGCTACAAATACTGGCTAGGCGCCAGTGAATTGGCGCCAGCTTACCAGACACTTCGTCGAAAATTCGAGAAATTACCTACGCGGTAAAGGCATCCGTCCTAGGATCAGCGCTCGCAGTCAAACCGGGGCCCTGTGCTAAGCTGGCGACCCTTTTTTCTACAGTGGAGTCTTGGCGATGAAGGCACGCATCCAATGGGCTGGCGAAGCCATGTTCCTCGGCGAATCCGGCAGCGGTCATGTCGTGGTCATGGACGGTCCGCCGGACGCCGGTGGTCGCAATCTGGGTGTTCGCCCGATGGAAATGCTCCTGCTGGGCGTTGGCGGTTGCAGCAATTTCGACGTGGTCAGCATCCTGAAGAAGTCCCGTCAGGCGGTTGAAAGCTGCGAAGCTTTCCTGGAAGCCGAACGCGCGACCGAAGATCCGAAAGTGTTCACCAAGATCCACATGCACTTCGTGGTCAAGGGTCGTGGCCTGAAAGAAGCCCAGGTCAAACGCGCCATCGAGCTGTCGGCGGAGAAGTATTGCTCGGCCTCGATCATGCTCGGCGCAGCTGGCGTGGCAATCACCCACGACTATGAAATCGTCGAACTCGGCTGAGCCGACATTCAACTATCATAAAAGCAGTGCAGACTCTGGCGATCCCCCGCTGACGTCTGCATAATGCGCCACTTTTTTCAGGGCAGTGATCGGTCAGCCGACGGGTCTTCCGCCTGAACAGATAACCAAAATCGCCATCGCGAAGAGGTGTTAACCGTCCTACGCAGGTGCGTCGTTCGCACTTGACGGGCATGCTTGATCACGCGGCCGGGCCGCATACATAGAGAGTTTTTAACGGTGAAAAGCAAACTCAAGCTCCACGGGTTCAATAACCTGACAAAGACCTTGAGCTTCAACATCTATGACATCTGCTACGCGGAAACCCCGCAAGACCAGCAGGCTTACGTCGAGTACATCAATCAAGAGTACAACGCGGAACGCCTGACGCAGATCCTCACGGAAGTTGTCGAAATCATTGGTGCCAACATTCTGAACATTGCCAGTCAGAACTATGAGCCTCAGGGTGCCAGCGTCACGATTCTGATCTCGGAAGAACCGGTCACCCCGACCGAAAGCCAGATCGAAGAGTCCCCGGGTCCGCTGCCGGAAATCATCCTGGCCCACCTCGACAAGAGTCATATCACGGTGCATACCTACCCGGAAATCCATCCGGACGCCGGTATTGCGACGTTCCGTGTGGACATCGACGTGTCGACCTGTGGAGTCATTTCACCGCTCAAAGCGCTCAACTTCCTGATTCACCAGTTCGATTCGGACATCGTGACCGTGGATTACCGTGTGCGCGGCTTCACCCGTGACGTTGAAGGCAACAAGCACTTCATCGACCACGAGATCAACTCGATCCAGAACTACCTTTCCGAAGACACCCGCGACGCGTACCAGATGACCGACGTGAACGTGTACCAGGAAAACCTGTTCCACACTAAAATGCTGCTGAAGAACTTCGAACTGGATAACTACCTGTTCGGCGATGCCACCAGCAATCTGTCGTCTGAGCAACGCGCCCAGGTGACCGAGCGTGTGAAGCACGAAATGCTGGAAATCTTCTACGCGCGCAATATGCCGAGCTAAGAAGTCCAGGCACAAAAAAGGCGACTGCTTTGCGGCAGTCGCCTTTTTTATGGGCGTTTTTCAGATTCGGTAAGTGCTTTTGGTCATCACTTTGGCCAACAGGCTCATGCCGAACTTCACCGGCGCCGGGAAGCGAAAACCGCCGGCCTCCAGCGCACTTTCTGCGTGATGTTCTTCATCGATACGCATCTGCTCCAGAATCGCCCGGGATTTCTCATCCTCGGCCGGCAGTTGTTCCAGATGCTCGTTCAGGTGCTTGCACACCTGATGCTCGGTCGCCGCGACAAAACCGAGGCTGACCTTGTCGCTGATCAGCCCGGCGACTGCGCCAATCCCGAACGACATGCCATAGAACAGCGGATTGAGCACGCTGGTGTGGCTGCCCAGCTGATGAATGCGCTGTTCGCACCAGACCAGATGATCGATCTCTTCTTCGGCCGCATGCTCCATGGCTTCGCGAACCTGCGGCAGCTTGGCGGTCAGGGCCTGACCTTGGTACAGCGCCTGGGCACAGACTTCACCGGTATGGTTGATGCGCATCAGGCCGGCGACGTGGCGGGTGTCTTCGTCGCTCATCTGCACATCGGGCTGCACGATGGCCGGCGACGGACGGTACGGCTGGCCGCTGAAGGGCAGCAGGGTTCGCATTGCGGCATCGGCTTGCAGCAGAAGACGGTCAATTGGCGAATAGTGACGTTGGGTAGTCATGCTGACCTCCGGGAAGAATCTCGGCGGCCAGTTTAACCGAATCGGCCGGGGAAGGTTTGCGCTGGGTCATGTGGGAGCAGGGCGCTCCCACAGATTTCGAGGTCGATCAGCCCGGTGGCCAGTTCATCTGGCGTTGACCGAGTACGTGCATATGAATGTGGTAGACCGTCTGCCCACCCTTTTCATTGCAGTTCATCACCACCCGGAAGCCTTCCTCGCAACCCAGCTCCAGCGCCAGGCGCTGGGCGGTGAACAGGATGTGCCCGGCCAGTGCCTTGTCGTCTTCCGTCAGGTCGTTGAGGGTGCGCACCGGTTTCTTCGGGATCACCAGAAAATGCACCGGTGCCTGTGGGGCGATGTCGTGGAACGCCAGAACCTGGTCGTCCTCGTAGATGATCTTCGCCGGGATTTCCCGGTTGATGATCTTGGTGAACAGAGTATCCACAGCTGTTTTCTCCGTTGTGTGAGCTGGGCTGAGTGTACCCACGAGGGATCACCGCGCCCAGCCATTTGCCTGCCGGCCCTTCAGCGCGGGCAGTAAGCTTTGTTGACCATGCCGACGATGGTGCGGTTGAGCCAGCGCGAACCCAGTCGTGGCAGAAAGGCGAACCAGCGGTTTCTGCGCCCGGGAATGATGATCGCGCGGTTTTTCTCCAGGGCGCGCACGGTGTATAGCGCGACCTCTTCGGGGCTCATCAGCAGTTTGCTGGTGTTGAGTTTGTCGTTGTTCAGTTGCGCCGTGCGAAAGAACGCCGTGCGCGTCGGGCCCGGGCAGAGCACCGAGACTTTCACGGCGCATTTTTTCAGTTCCACCCGCAGCGCTTCGGAAAAATGCAGAACGTAGGCCTTGCTGGCGTAGTAGGTGCTCATCCATGGGCCTGGATTGAAAGCCGCCACCGACGCAACGTTGAGAATCTGCCCGCCGCCCTGCAGGGCCATGCTGTTGCCGATCGCGTGGCACAGGCGGGTGAGGGCGAGGATGTTCACCTCGATCAGGTCTTGTTCGGTCATCCAGTCCTGAGCCAGGAAGGGGCCGCAGGTGCCGATGCCGGCGCAGTTCACCAGCAAATCGATCTGCCGGTCACCTTCTTCAAGCTCCAGCAGAAACCCGGACAGGCGCAACGGCTCACCCAGATCGCAGGCCCGGAACAGTACCTCCACGCCGAAACGCTGGGTCAGTTCAATCGCAATGCTTTCCAGCTGATCACGCTGTCGGGCCACCAGAATCAGGCTGCGGCCACGGCGGGCCAGGGCTTCGGCCATGGCCAGGCCGATACCGCTGGAGGCGCCAGTGATCAGAGCGTAACGGGTCATGCAGTTCTCCATCGCAACAGCTCCGCGCCGTGGACGCAGGTGTCACGGCGGGGAGCGCTGTTCATTCTTTCGCAGAGTCTACAGGGGCCGGCGCGGCTTCGGCTGCATCGTCCACCGAATTCGGCGCGGGCTCGACTTCGACATCGACTTCATCAGCGGTCACCGAACCGCTCTCATAACTGCTTTCGAGGCTGGTTTCGTACTCCTGCTGGATCGCGGAGATCCCGCCCAGCATTCCGCCGACGAAGAACAACCCGATAAAGACGATCCACAGAGAGCACAGCACTTTGACGGCGGTGCTGTTCGGCGGCGGTGGCGGGCCATAGCGATTGGCGCCGGTATTGCCGGGCATGACCATGATCACCAGCGGGAAGAAGCTGCCCACGAACGGTACCAGGGTCAGTAGCCAGAGCCAGCCTGACCAGCCGATATCGTGCAGACGCTGAATGCTGAACAGGATGCCGACGATCGCGAAGGCCAGGAACAGGAAGAAGGCGAAGATACCGCCAATGATCAGGCCGGAGGTCGAATCGGCGCTCACCAGGCCCAGACCGATCAGCGCAAACACACCGATGATTGGCAGGGTCACCAGACTCAGTACCATTGACCATGCCAGGTAGCGCAGGCGTCCGATCCGTCCTTCGACGCTCAATGGCTTGAGCGCGGCGAACTCCGGCAGGTGTTCACCGACACTTGCCCGAGGTGGTGCATAGGGTGAGTCGGGCTCAGTCACGGCAGCGGAGTGTTCCTGGACATCGGACAGATTCAGTTCGATGGCTGTTTCTGTCTCGATCCGGGCGTCGATCCCGGTCTTGCCCAGCGCTTGCAAATAAGCCTGGGCGTCGCTGTGTGACAGGTCGCGCTTGAAGGCAACGGCGCGTCCATTGAACAGGCGCTCGATGCCGGCCACGTCACTCTTGAACAGGTCGGCCAGATTGAGTTTGGCCGTGGTGATATCGACGCCAGGCTGAAGGGCTCCGTCGAAAACGATCTTGTAACGCGGTTCGCTCATGACCGAGGCATCCTTGTCGCGAAAGAAATTGAATTGAAACGTGTTGCAGTCGCCAAGTGTAAGGCCAGTCGGGCAACGACTGGCCGGAATTTTCTCAGCGTGGCCAGCGTTTCGGAAGTTGCGCTGCGTGCTCCAGGGCCTGGCGATACTCGGCATCGAGGCGTGCCACCAGTTGGTCAACGCTCGGCAGATCCTCGATTTCGCCTACCCCCTGGCCGGCCGACCACACGGTTTTCCAGGCCTTGGCTTCATCGTTGATCGGTTTGAGCTTGTCGCCGAAGTTCACTTCACCTTTGCCTTGCAGCGCAGCCGTGTCGAAACCGGCAGCTTCCAGGCTTTGACGCATGAAGCTGGCCGGTACTCCAGACACGGCAGGAGTATGAATGATGTCCGCTGCCTTGGCTGTCAGGAGCATCTCCTTGTAGGCGTCGGGCGCATGACTTTCTGTCGTACCGATGAATCGTGTTCCGAAGTAGGCCAAATCCGCGCCAAGCAACTGTGCGGCGAGAATCTCATGGCCGTGGTTCAAACATCCTGCAAGCAGCAGCGTCTTGTCGAAGAACTGACGAATCTCGGCAATCAGCGAGAACGGACTCCAGGTGCCGGCATGACCACCGGCGCCGGCGGCAACGGCGATCAAGCCATCGACGCCGGCTTCGGCGGCTTTTTCCGCATGGCGGCGAGTCGTCACGTCGTGGAACACCAGGCCGCCATAGCTGTGCACAGCGTCCACCAACTCCTTCACTGCACCGAGGCTGGTGATGACGATCGGCACCTTGTGCTCGACGCAGATGTTCAGATCCGCCTGCAGACGCGGATTGCTCTTGTGAACAATCAGGTTCACGGCATACGGCGCCGGGTTATCCAGTGTCGCCAGTCCCGCTTCGATCTGTTCCAGCCAGGCCTTGAACCCGCTGCTTTCGCGTTGGTTGAGCGCCGGAAAGCTGCCCACCACGCCGTTGCGACAGCACGCGAGCACCAGTTCAGGATTGGAAATCAGGAACATCGGCGCAGCCACGACGGGCAGGCGCAGACGTTGTTCGAGCAGAGCGGGCAGCGACATCGGAAGTACCCCGGAAAGTTGAACCAGTTGAAGTTAGAACGGCTTGACCACGACCAGAATTACGATAGCCAGCAATATCAGAACCGGCACTTCATTGAACCAGCGATAAAAGACATGGCTGCGGGTGTTCTCGCCACGGGCAAAACGTTTTACCTGCGCACCGCACATGTGGTGATAACCGATCAACAGCACGACCAGGGTCAGCTTGGCGTGGATCCAGCCACCGCTGCTGAAGATGCTCGGGTTCAGGTAGATCAGCCAGCCGCCGAAGATCAGGGCAGCGATCATCGCCGGGCCCATGATGCCGCGATACAGCTTGCGTTCCATGACGCTGAAGCGTTCTTTACTGATCGTATCTTCACTTTGGGCGTGATAAACGAACAGTCGCGGCAGGTAGAACAGTCCGGCAAACCAGCACACGATGCTGACGATATGAAGCGCTTTGATCCACAGATAGAGCATTTTTGGTTATTCCCTCATTCACGGTAGGCCGGATAGTAGAGGCTTGAGCGTCCGCACGTCACCTTGACGGTTGTCGCAGGGGCGCGCGGCCCCTATTATCGACGGCTTTCCAGTGGGTTCGTTGAGGGCAGGTTTATGGTCAAGGTCGGTATCGTCGGCGGCACGGGTTACACCGGTGTCGAACTGCTGCGTCTGTTGGCACAGCATCCGCAGGCAGAAGTGGTGGTGATCACTTCCCGATCCGAGGCCGGTCTGGCCGTGGCTGATATGTACCCGAACCTGCGCGGTCACTACGATGGCCTGGCATTCAGCGTGCCGGACATCAAGACCCTGGGCGCCTGCGACGTGGTGTTCTTCGCCACTCCGCACGGGGTTGCCCACGCACTGGCAGGCGAATTGCTGGCAGCGGGCACCAAGGTCATCGACCTGTCGGCGGATTTCCGTCTGCAGGACGCGGATGAATGGGCCAAGTGGTACGGCCAGCCGCACGGTGCGCCGGAGCTGCTGGACGAAGCGGTTTATGGCTTGCCGGAAGTCAACCGCGAGCAAATCAAGAAAGCACGCCTGATCGCGGTGCCGGGTTGCTATCCGACCGCAACGCAGCTGGGTTTCCTGCCGTTGCTTGAGGC